>NZ_JBEZEZ010000007.1:0-353522 GCF_040649155.1 Streptosporangium sp. NPDC049046
TTCTCACAGGTCCGGCCCAAGCGTCCCCGCCGCCTGCGACACCAGATCCCGGGGGAGAGACGTCGTCGCTCTCCGACAGCACCCGCCGCATACTCTGGACGGCCCGATCTCCCGCCCGGGGGCACCTTCCAGGGCATGAACTCCTCAAACGGCACGACAGCGGCGAGTCCGAGGAACATCGGAGGTCAAGATCATTCGCCACAGCCAACTTCGATGACGTGTCCGGCGAGTGGTCACGGAGCGCTATATGACAGGGAGCCGGTCACTGTCATCGTCGATGACGCCAGACACCGCGCTTCGCCATCGCGCCATTCGGGGAAGCCTCCGAAGGCATGGGTACCCCTGTCGTCAGCCCCGGGGCAAGCGCGCATCCGGCTAGGGACTTGAGGATCGACGCGTGCTTCTGAGGGGCACACGTGCGTTTCACGCACGACCACCTCAACCTGCTCACGACGATGTACCGCAAGCCGGCCGCCCCGGTCGGGCGCGGCTCTCGCACGTCTTCTTGCGGGCGGTCGTCGACACGCAGGAGACCGAACACATTCCCACGAAACCGTCGCCGGAACTGATGGACCGATCCATCTGCGCCACCGTGCATGGGCTCGCCCTACTCGGCCTGCGGCAACCGCAACCGCGGTTCGGCCTGGACGAATCGCCAGAATCCTTGGCGGCCAGCACCTGGTCGATGACACGCATCCCTGATGCCGGTTGGCACCTTCGAGAGATGATCGGTGTCTTCATACTCCGCCTCCGAAACGGTGTCACTCGATCGTGAGAAGCCGGCAAGGCGTCGTGGTCGTCAGTTTTTCCACGACGTCAGGGCCAAGTCCATACACCTCCATGAGAGGCACGACGGTCCGTAGGAAATAGCCATAGCCCCAGCCCCCGTACTTGGCGAGTTGGATCTTCGTGTGGATGTCGTGACCCACCACGATCTGGTCGCCGTAGCCGCGCTCCATCAGGTCGGCGATCTCCAGGACGCGCGCGACGTCGTTGGGCATGGTGGGCAGGTGGTTCTCGGCCAGGGCCGCCGCGGCCGAGTAGTAGCCCTCCATGCCGAACACGTCGTACTCCAGTACGACGCCGTCGTCGAACAGGGCCAGCCGGGTGTCGAGCGAGTAGCCGCGGCGGTCCATGTGCCCCATGACGACGCGGCTCAGGTCGGCGCCCGCCTCTTTGAGCACGTCCCTGATCTCACCCGGCGACGCCTCGTTGCGCCCGCCGTCTGAAGGTCCCGACCACCCACGAGGGTGTCGACGGCCTGATCGCCATGGACGGCTTCGCCGACATCGACGACGACCCGGGCGTTGGGACGGGTAGGTCTACTGGCGCTTCACCAGGGCACGGTGCCAGCACAGCAACGTCACATTCCGGCTCGTGACCGGCCCACCGGAGAACAACTGGGCTGCAGCCGCCGCCGAAATCGAACGTTCGGCCCCCAATCTGGCCCATGCGCCGCTGCTCCGGCCAGCACTCACCCGGCCTGGCGGCCGCTCCTATCATGGAAACGAGGAGGCGAAAGACGTCGCGGCCCTTGTCGTACCCCCGCGTAGGGACCGTCTGGGAAGGAGATCTACATGTCAGTGCGGTTGAATCACACTATTGTGACAGCCCGTGACCGCGAGGAGACCGCCGCGTTTCTGGTGGAGATCCTCGGCCTGCCGCCCGCGACGGCCTTCGGGCCGTTCCTCGTCGTCGATCTCGGCAACGAAGTGTCTCTCGACGTCGCCGGAGCCGATGGTCCCGTGCATCCCCAGCACTATGCCTTCCTGGTCACTGAGGAGGAGTTCGACCAGATCTGGGGCCGGATCAAGGGCCGCGGACTCACCTTCTGGGCCGACCCGTTCCACCAGCGGCCGGGTCAGATCAACACCAACGACGGCGGTCGCGGCCTGTACTGGTCCGACCCCAACGGCCACAACCTGGAGATCATCACTCGCCCGTATGGAGGGTGAGCGCGGAATCTGAGAGATTGGGTCCGACATAGATCCTCACGACTTTTAATCCGTGGGTTCAGGGTTCGAATCCCTGGCGCCCCACCACTTATGACCTAATTTGACCGGTGATTCTGGGCCGGTTTGGGGCCTCGGCGGCGAGGCGAGATCGGCCGTGGTTGCTCGCCGGTTGCTCATTGGTACGTCCCCCGCGCAGCGGGAACATCGCCGCGGGCCCTCACACGAAGCCGGACGCACATGACGGCCACAGAACAACCCTCGAGAGCGACCCGGCGGGGCTCTCTCCTCCCTGAACAGCCCGGCTAAGGGTCAAGCCCTGGCCAAAGACGGTCGGCAGAGGCGATCTCAGCGGTACGGAACTGCACCGGCGCGGAACGCGATGATGACCGCATGCACCCGGTCGCGAGCTCCGATCTTCGCGAACACCCGCCCTACGTAGTTCTTCACAGTCGACTCCGCGAGATGCAGGCGCGTGGCGATCTCCGCGTTCGTGGCGCCCTCGCCGATTGCCACGAGGATCTCGCGTTCCCGGTCCGTCAAGGCCGTGACCGCGGCGAGCGCCAATGACCGATCCTCGTTGTCGCGCCACGACAGGGGTGTCGCGGCGAGCCGGTCGAGCAGACGCCGAGTGGCGCTCGGCGCTATCACCGCATCTCCAGCGGCGATGGCCCGGATCGCAGAGAGGATCTCCGTCGGCTCCGCGTCCTTGGTCAGGAACCCGCTCGCGCCCGCCTCCAGCCCCGCGATCACGTACTCGTCGACGTCGAACGTCGTGAGGAGAAGGACTCTGGTCTCGCGTAGGCCGGCAATGATCTGCCGGGTGGCCTCGATGCCGTCTGTCCCGGGCATCCGCACGTCCATGATGACCAGGTCCGGGCGCAGCCGCTCCGCCTGACGGATCGCATCGTCGCCGTCCACAGCCTCGCCGACGACGTCGAGGTCGTCCTGGCCTGCGAGGAACATTCGCATGCCCATGCGCTGAAGGGGTTGATCGTCGACAAGCAGCACTGAGACAGGCACTGTCGCTGCCCTGACCTCGTTCATCCGAGACCCTCCGGTCGCTCGTGAGGGATGCACGCCCGAACGCGCCACCCGCACACCGTTCCGTCTGCCTCGAGCCACCCTCCGAAGGCCTCCGTCCGCTCGCGCATCCCGATAAGGCCGTGCCCGGGCTTCGCCGCAGGTGCTGAGCGGGCGTGTTCACCGGGGCCGCCGTCATCCGCCACCGTTACGAAGGTCGCCTCGCTGTCCGAAGCGACCGTCACGGTCACGGAGGCGCCCGGCCCGGCGTGTTTCAGGGTGTTCGTCAGCGCCTCTTGAACGATGCGGTAGACGGCGAGTCGACGGCCGGCGGAGAGCGATGAGAGCTCCCCGCTGCTTTCGAAGGAGATCCGCAGCCCGGCGAATCGGACGCTGTCGACGAGCGCGGCGAATTGCCGCCAGTTGGGTTGTGGCGGGGGCGCAGCCTCGAGACGTTCGTCGGGAGCGCGCAGGAGTCGCAGGACGTCCGCCACTTCTCTCAGCGAAGTGCGGCTGACTGCGCCGATCTCGGCGAACACCCGTGCGGCATCACCCGGTGACGAGCGCACCGCGATCGATCCGCCGTTGGCCAGCGAGGTGATCACTGAGAGGTTGTGACCGATGATGTCGTGCATCTCGCGGGCGATCCGCGCGCGCTCGTCGTTCACGGCTGCGCGCATGGCTTCCTCGCGCCGCCGGATGATCGTCTCGCTGGTAATGCGGACCTGCGATCCCGCCAGCAGTGCCGCGAGACTCATCGCGGCGATGGGCAGGAAGGATGACCACCGCTCCGTCAGTGCGGCCTCCGGGGTCCCGGCGGGGGCGAGGAACGCAGCCAACGCTGTGACGGCCGCGAGCGGTGCGCCGACGATGAAGGCCCCAGGTCGTCGGCGCCCTACTGCGAAGAGCAGTATCCACGCGGCCAGGAAAGTCCACGGCGCCGGCAGGCGGCCGGCCGTGGCCAGGGCGGCCAAGGTCGTGATCCCGCCGACCGCGACCACGAGGGCGGTGAGCGGACAGCACCGCCGGAACGCCACGGCACCGTTCACCAGAACGACGAACGGTACCGTGAGCGAATCGAGGGCCGGGGACGCGCTGACCGAGGCCGCTGCGGAGACCAGCGCGAGCGCGACGTCCCCGCACCACGGATGACGCCCGTCGAAGGCCTTCGCCTGGATGAGGAATCGCTTCACGGACGCCGACCTCGTTCCGTTTCGTCTTCGTCACGCATCACGCCTCTTCAACCGCCACCAGGCGGCGGCGCCGAGCACGGCCAACCACAAGATCAGAACGACGATCGCCACTCCGAGGCGGTAGGGCTCCGTCGCCAGTCCACCGGAACGCATCACGTTGATCGCTGCCAGCGGCATGAAGTCCTTGATGCCGGAGAACGGCTCCGGAAGAAGTGCGGGCAGGATCTGCGGCCCCATCTGGAACACGCCGAAGTACAGGCAGATCGCGCCGGCGGCGTTACGGATGAGCCAGCCGAGGAGCACGCCGAACAACGCACCGTACGGGAGCATGAGCGTGCCCCCGAGGACTCCCCAGAACATGTTCGGAGCGAAGAGCGACATGCCCACCGCCGAGGGAACCGTGCGTGCTGCCTGCAGCAAGAGATAGAGCAGAACCGATGCGACGGCCGCAAGCGCGGCGACGATGCCGGTGACGACGGCCGCCTTCGCCAGCATCACGCCGGTGCGACGAGGGTTGACGGTGAGGCTCGTCCGGATCGACCCGCTGGAGTATTCGGTGCTCACGCTGAGCACTCCGAGCACCACCAGCACGAGCATTCCGACTGGATAGATCGCCGTCCAGCCGAACGGGATGTCGGCAGCCTGGCCGCGGCCCAGCGTTCGGCCATCGAGGATCATGTAGCCGCAAAGGGCCATGATCAGACCGAACCCGGCCGCGAGGGTGATCCAGAGCGAGCGCACGGACCACAGCTTCCGCCACTCCGACCGGAGGAGCCCTCCGGCCGTGATTCGCACCGATCCGGGATCGTACGACGCGTCGTCGCCGGCGAGGTGAGCGGGGATGGTTTCGAGGTTCACGAGGCGACCTCTCGGTGGGTGGAGTACTCGACGGCGTTGCGGGTGATGTGCATGAAAGCCTCCTCAAGGGATGCGCGTTCCTCGACGAGCGCGAAGAGCGTCGCTCCTTCGGCGGCCGCGACTGTGCCGACCTCCCGCGCGGTCCGCCCGCGGACGAGGAGCGTGTCACGATCGGTCTGCCGGATCGATACGTTCTCGCCGCGCAGGGCGTCGGCAAGGCTGAGGGCGTCGGGCGAGACGACGCGCGTGGCCTGGGGTGCGACCGAATCGATGACGTCGTCTATCGAGCCGGACGCGAGCAGCCTGCCCTGCCCGATGACGACAAGATCCTGAGCGACCAGGGACAGCTCGCTCATCAGGTGGGATGAGAGGAAGACGGTCCTTCCCTCGTCTGCGAGTCGCACAAGCAGGTGTCTCAGCCAGAGCACACCGTCGGGATCGAGACCGTTCACGGGCTCGTCGAGGACGAGCACGGCCGGATCACCGAGGAGCGCGGTCGCGATCCCCAGTCGCTGGCTCATCCCGAGCGAGAAGCCGCCGGCACGACGGCCGGCGACGATTCTGAGACCCACCATCTCGAGGACCTCGTCCACGCGAGCCCGGCCGATGCCGTGGGTCTCCCCGACCGCGAGCAGATGGTCGCGCGCACTCCGGCCGGGGTGGACCGATCGCGCATCGAGCATCACCCCGAGGTGCCGCATCGGGTCGCGGAGTTCATGGTAGTGGCAGCCTCCGATCGTGATGCCGCCGCGAGTCGGGCGGTCGAGGCCCACCATCAGCCGCATCGTCGTCGATTTCCCCGCGCCGTTCGGCCCGAGGAATCCGGTCACCACCCCGGGACGGACGGTGAACGACAGGTCGTCGACGACGGTCTTCTCGCCGTAGCGTTTGGTCAGATTCTGAGAAACGATCACCCCCCCACGCTAGGAATCCGTCGACGGTGTGACATCTGCCCTCAGTACCAACATGGGTGTGTCCGTGGTACCGACCTCCGATGACCGCAGTACCGGTGATGGCGCTCGGCGCGTTCCCGACTCACGTCCCGGTGGGCTCGAGACCCGCGCGCAACGCCTCATGTGAGAGTTGACCGAGGTGAGGTCCCGTGACGACGTCGACGACGGTGAGAGCCATCGCCAGGGCGCCGTCGATGGCGGCGCGTTCCGCGGCCGGGCCTGTCGCGTCCGCGGTGAACTCGGGGGTGTGCGGCCAGGACGTACTCCCGAGGACCGCGATAAGAGGGTGAATCGATGGCACCACGTGCGACACGTTTCCCATGTCGGTGGACCCGGCCGCGGGGCGCGGCTGTTCGCGTATTTCGCGGCCGAGCGATGCAAGGCTGCGGTCCCATGCGGCTGCCAGGATCGGATCCTGCCGCATGTCGGCGTATGTCGGCTCCGCTTCATCCCAGCTCCATGTGCATCCCGCCGCCGTCGCTCCTCCCTCGAAGCAGGTGAGAATTCGTCGTCGTGTCTCCTGCAGGTCCTCAAGGGTGTCGGCCCGAACCTCGACACGCACGGCGGCCGCGGCGGGGACGACATTGGTCGTCTGCCCGCCCTCGGAAACGAACGCATTGGCGCGAACGCCGTCGGGGAGATGCTGGCGGAGCAGACCAAGGGCGACGAGTCCGATTGTCGCCGCGTTTGAGGCGTTGTCGCTGCTCGGAGTAGGCCCGCCCGTATGTCCCGGCCGGCCTTGGAACGTGATGTGCAATCGGCACACGGCCTGCGTGCGGACATCGAGGCAGCGGACGTCCTCGCCGGGAGCACCGTGCACCATGAGGGAGAACGTGACGTCGTCCCACGCGCCCGCATCCAGCATGATCACCTTTCCGCCGCCGTGCTCCTCCGCGGGGGTGCCGAGCAGCTTGATACGGAGGCCGATTCGATCGGCGACAGCCGTCAGTGCGATGGCCGCGCCGACGGCTGCCGCGCCGATGATGTTGTGACCACACGCGTGACCGATACCGGGGAGCGCGTCGTACTCGGCGCAGATCGCCACGGTCACGTCGCCGCTCCCATAGGTCGCCTCGACCGCGGTGTCGAGTCCATACGCGCCGATCGCGACGTCGAAGCCCGCGGCCTCGAGCTCTCGCGCGACGAGGGTCGACGCGTAGCGCTCCTGAAAGGCGATCTCGGGAACTCGGTGTATCTCTCGGCTGAGTGCGATCGCGGACTCCTCCCATTCCGTCCGGGAGGCGAGGATTGCTTCCCGGACGGAGTTGGACAATTCCTGATGGGAAGGGCGTTTTGCGATGGTCATCTTTCCTCGATCGGTTCGGCGGTGGGGGATTCGACGGTGGATGTCTCGTCGGTGTCAGGTTCTCTCGCCACGCGCATCCGCAGGGCGAGGGCGGAGAGCGCCAGGGAGATCGCCAGGCAGATCCCCCAGACGGCGAAGAACGACAGGGGCGTCGAACTCACCGCGGTCGATCCTTCGACGCTCCGCGTGGTGACGAAGAGGGACATCACCAGCGCGAAGACGGCGCCCGCGACCGCGCCCGCCGCAGTGCGCGCGGTGTTGAACAAAGCCGAGGCGATGCCCACGGAATCGGCGGGTGCGTTGCGCACCACGATCGAGGGGAGGACGGCGAGGAGGACACCGGCGGAAAGACCGCCCAAGGCCATCCAACCGATGAACATCGCCGTCGACCCGGAGAAGATGATCATGAGGGCGAAGCTCGCCCCCGCGACGACGCCGGCCAGCGCGACGGCTCTCGGCGGGGTGACCCACCGCGCAAGGCGTTCGCCGAGCAGCGTCCCGGCGAACGCGGCGATCGCGTAGAGCACGATGATGGCGCCGGCACCGGCCGGGGGCAGACCGAGTCCGTATCCCTCCCGGGCCGGATCGCTGAGAAGCCAGAGGAAGCTCGCGGTCTGCCCGCCGTAGGTCTGCGCTCCGAAGAGGGCGGATACGACGATCGGCAGGCCGATGCCGCTCTTCGCCAGCATCGACAGATCGACAAGGGGGTTCTCCACCCGGCGCTCCACGAACACCCAGAGCGTGAGCACGACGACGCCGCCGAGCACCAGAGAGAGGGTCCTCGCCTCGAGCCAGCCCCAGGCGCCGCCGTTCGAAATTCCCGTGAGGGTGGCGAGGAGACCGGCCGTGAGCAGGATCGCGCCCGTCCAGTCGATGCGGCCTTTCTTGCGTACGGTCGTCTCGGGCACGAGGAAGATCACCACCGGAACGCACAGGGCGATGAAGATCGCGGGGAACAGCAGGACCACGTTCAGGTTCTGCGTCGAGGCGTACAGCAGGCCAGAGGCGAGTGAGCCAACAGCCGCGCCGAGAGTGAGTGCACCGACCAGGACGCCGATGTTCCTGCTTGCCGACTTCGCGTCGCGGGAGCGGACGATCGCGAACTCAAGCGGTAGGAAAGCCGCCAGCGGCGCCTGAAGCGCGCGACCGAGAAGGAACAGCTCGAAGGTCGGCGCGAAAGCGACGACCAGCGAGCCGACGGCGACGAGTGCCGCCGCGGCGACGAGGAGCCGCTTGTGGCCGAACATGTCCCCGAGCTTCGCCAGGATCGGGACACACGCGACCGTGACCAGCATGTACATCGCGTTGACCCAGTTGAGGGAGCCCGCGCTGACGGAGAACTGCTGCCCGATCGCCGCGAGCAGAGGCGAGAACCACCCCTGCAGCATGCCGCTCCCCAGCTCCATGACGACCAGAAAGCCCACGACACCGAACGGCGATCGGGAGCGGAAGGCGAATCGCATCATCAATGACTCCAGTGTCAGCGCGGACATAGACGCTTCGTCTCACGCAGGCGCTCGCGCACGCCGTCGCGCGGGTTCACGGGGCGGTGCCGCGTGTCACGGTGACGGTGGAGCCGATGCCGCCACCGGCCGCGGTGATCGCGCTCGGCGTCGCGGTTGCCCGGGTAGACGAGGTGGGTGCGGGCGTCGATCAGGCCCGGCGTAACAAGCGTGCCGCCGAGGTTCTCCACGTCCTCGCGGTGACCGTATCGCCGAGATCATGATCAAACTATTTCAGTCCGGTTATGTGCTGATAGTCGTACACCAACGACACTAAAGTGACAGTTTATGGACAAAAAAGACATTAATCCGCAGATTCGCGGCCTGGATGAGATCGACAGGCGACTGATCCACGCGCTTCAGATCCATCCTCGGGCGCGATGGGCGGCGATCGCACCAATCGTGGGGGTGGATTCGGTGACGCTTTCCCGCCGCTGGGAACGCTTGTCCGGCGACGGTCTTGCCTGGGTCGCCGGGCATCCGGGGGCTGACGCTCGCGGACCCTCCGCGATCCTCGAAGTGGAATCCCACCCTGGTTCGACCCTTGAGATCGCTCAGGCGTTGGCGGCCGACCGGGAGGCGTTCACCGTCGACCTCACAGCAGGCGGCCGCGACATGCTGGTCATCGCGGGCGCCGAGAGCCTGGACGCCCTCGGCGAATACGTCATGACCCGGATGCGTCGGCTTGAGGGCGTCCGCGCGACGCGGACACATCTCCTCTCCTCGCCGTTCACCGACGCGGGTCAGTGGCGACTCCGCTCGCTGAGCGCCGCCGAGGTCGCCGCGGTCAAACGCACGGTCTCGGCCGACGCGCCCGAACCGGCGCGCATCGACTCCCAACTTGAGCGTGAGCTCCTGAAACTGCTCGGTGTGAACGGGCGTGTGACCATCGCCTCGATGGCGAGGGTTCTCGATGTCAGTGAGCGGCGCGTGCGGGAGACCATGGCTTCGCTGGCGAGTGGCGGCCGCCTGACGGTTCGTCTCGACCTCGCGCGAGCGCACTCCGGCTGGCCCGTGCACGCATGGTATTTCCTGCGGGTCCCTGCCAGGTTGACCGCTCGGGCGGGGACGGCCCTCGCCGGCATCAGTGAGATCCGCCTCGCCGCCTCGACAATCGGCCCGTCCAATCTCGTCCTCTCCGTCTGGATGAAGACGCTGGCGGACATTCAGCGGCTCGAGGTGGCGATCGAGGAGAACATCCCGGAAGTGGCTATCGCGGATCGATCGTTGGTGCTGCGGACGCTCAAGAAGGAGGGCCGCCACCTCGACGCGAACGGGAACGCAACCGGCGATTTTACGCCGCTTCCGATGTCTTTCCCGCATGCGGGAGCGCCTCCGCGATAGAAACCTGCATCGGATGGATCGGGACCGCCATGGTGCGTACGGTCCTCATTCATGACTGTCTCGGAGCCAACTGTCGGCGTGTTCGACCTTTTCACGATCGGTATCGGCCCTTCGAGTTCGCACACGGTGGGCCCCATGAGAGCCGCCGCCGAGTTCGTTGATCGTCTCACGGGCGAGACGATCATCGATCGGGTGGACAAGGTACGCGTGGAGATCTTCGGTTCCCTCGCCGCGACCGGTGCCGGACATGGCACATTCAGTGCCGTGCTCCTCGGGCTGGAGGGAGTCCGGCCCGATGCGGTGACCCCAGCGGAGATCACCGCAAAGCTCGCCGTGATCGAAGACACAGGGTTTGTCGCTCTCGGCGGCCGTCATCGCATCCACTGCCGCGTCGAAGACTTCATCCTCCGCCCGCTGACGGTCCGCGCCCGGCACAGCAACGCGCTGTCCTTCACCGCGTTCGACTCCACCGGCGCGGAGCTTGCCACGGATACGTACTACTCGATCGGTGGCGGCTTCGTCGTGCGTGACGGTGACGAGAAAAACGCCGGACCTCCGGCGGCGCGTCGGCCCTTTCCGTTCCGCACCGCGGCCGAGCTGCTCACCATCTGCGAGGAGACCGGGTTCAGCATCGCCGAGGTAATGATGGCGAACGAACGGGTCCTGCGCTCGGAAACCGACATCCGGCACTTACTGCGAGGTCTGTGGGATGTCATGGAGTCGTGTGTCCGCTCGTCGATCGCCCGCGACGGCATTCTGCCCGGCGGTCTTAGCGTACGTCGCCGCGCCGGGGAATGGGCCGCCCGTCTCGCCGCGGAAGACCCCGACCACGCCAACGGATACTGGCAGCAACGAGTCAACCTCGTCGCCCTCGCCGTGAACGAGGAGAACGCGAGCGGAGGACGTATCGTCACGGCACCCACGAACGGTGCCGCGGGCATCATCCCCGCCGTGCTGTACTACGCCTTGCACTACACGCCGGCCGGCCGATCCACGACCACCGGCGAAGACGACATCGTCCAACGGTTCCTGCTCACCGCCGCGGCGATCGGCACCCTCTACAAGGCGAACGCGTCCATCTCCGGCGCAGAGGTCGGCTGCCAGGGCGAGGTCGGCTCCGCCTCGTCGATGGCCGCCGCCGGCCTTGCCGAGATCCTCGGGGGCACCCCCCAGCAGGTCGAGAACGCCGCCGAGATCGCCATGGAACACAATCTCGGCCTCACCTGCGACCCTATCGGCGGACTCGTCCAGATCCCGTGCATCGAACGCAACGCCATCGCCGCGGCCAAAGCCATCAACGCCGCGAACATGGCGCTCTGGGGGGACGGTGAACACCATGTCTCCCTCGACCAGGTCATCGCGACTATGCGGGAGACCGGCGCGGATATGAGCGACAAATACAAGGAAACCGCCCGCGGCGGCCTCGCCGTCAACGTCGTCGAATGCTGATCGGCGCCAATACGCCCCAGCCAGATCATCAGTCCAGGAGAAGCGAGCCCACATGCACTCCCGTACCGTGTTCAAGAATGGCGTCGTCTTCGATGGCACGTCCGTCTCCGACGCCGATGTCGCCGTGGCCGGTGACCGCGTCGTCGCGATAGGCGTGGACCTGGATGGCGACGAGGTCGTCGACTGCACCGGAATGTCGATCGTTCCGGGCCTGTTCGACTGTCACGTCCACGTGATGGCGCGCGATCTCAACGTCGCGCGCACCGAACAGCAAGCCTTCTCGCTTCAGTACTTCGAAGCCGGTCGCAATCTGTCCCTGCTACTGGACCAGGGCATCACCTCCGCGCGAGACGCTGCGGGGGCGGACCTCGGCATCAAGCAGGCGATCGAGCGCAAGCTCATCGAGGGGCCGCGGCTGCAGATCGCCATCGTGATGCTGTCACAGACCGGAGGGCACAGCGATCTGCATCTCCCATCGGGCGGAGAACGCTCGGTGCCGATGATGCTCGAACATCCCGGCCGACCACGCTCGATCGTCGACGGCGTGGACGGCCCCGGCGGCGTTCGGCGTGGCGTCCGGGAGGTCCTGCGCGCCGGCGCCGACGTGATTAAGATCGCTACGACTGGCGGGGTCATGTCGCTGGGAGACAATCCTCGGCATTCACACTTCCGTGACGACGAGCTCGCAGCCATCGTGGCGGAGGCCGCGGCAGCCGAAACCTACGTCTTCGCTCACGCGCAGGGGACCGAGGGGATCAAAGCGGCATTGCGTCACGGGGTTCGCTCGATCGAGCACGGCTACTATCTCGACGACGAGGCGGTCGCCCTCATGCTGAAGAACGAGGCCTGGCTGGTCCCGACGCTCTCGGCGACGCGTGCCATCATCGACGCGGCGGCAAGCGGGGTGCCGATACCGGCCGAAAGTCTCGCGCTCGCCCAAGAGGCGCTCGAGGCTCACCGCGCGAGTTTCGCGCTGGCGGTCAACGCCGGCGTGAAGATCGCGATGGGAACGGATACCCCGCCGTACTGGAGCCCGTCCGCCAGTAACCTGGACGAGCTGGGACTCATGACCGAGGCGTCCTCCATGTCGGCGATCGAGGCGTGGCGAGCCGCGACGTCGAGCGCGGCGAAGCTGCTCGGGTACGACGATCTCGGCGTTATCGAGCCGGGCGGGCTGGCTGACATCGTCGTCGTGGACGGCGACCTGCTCGATCTTCGAGGCCTTCGCGGCCGGATCCGTCAGGTGTGGCTCGCGGGTGTTCGCGTCCGCTGAGAGCTCGTACAGGGAACGTCGTACAGGGAACGGATCCCCGGCGGGGATCCGTTCCCTGTACTAATCCGAGCCGGTCAGGAAGGCCGCGATCAGCGCGGCGGCCGATTCGGGTCGTTCGTTCTCCCATGCGTGACCCGCGTCCGCGAGCTGCAGAACGCTGGCGCCGGGGATCTCGTCCGCCATCGCCAGGACGTCGGCGACCCGTATCGTCGCGTCCCGTCGACCGTGCACCACGAGGGTCGGCGACGTGACGGAGCCGAGGAGGCCACGCGTGTCGAACCCGCGCGTGGCGGCAAACCGTCGCACGAGCTGTTCGCTCGCGGACTCCGGCGTCTCCCCTTCCGAATCCCGCGATCTCGCAGCGGCGCGGCCGACGGCGGGGGCCATCTGAGCCAGAAGAGCCCGGGCTCGCGCGTGATCGCCCGTTTCAAGCGCCCCGAGAAGGGCACGGACGCCGTCAGGAAGCCGGGCGGGATCGAAGGGGAACCGATTCGTGGAGCCGAGGATGAGCCGGTCCAATCGATTCGGATGCCGCAGTGCGAACGCCTGCGCGATCATTCCCCCGTAGGAGGTGCCCAGGACGTGGGCCTGGTCGAAGCCGAGAGCTGAGATCAGCGCGGCGAGATCGTCAGCGAGATCGTCGATCGTGTACGGCTCCGGGGCGAAGACACTGGCACCCCGATCGCGCTGATCGTACGTTACGACCGTGAACGTGTCGATGAGGTAACGGCGGAATGCGTCGAAGAGGTCCTGCCCGATCTGCAGTCCGTGGACGAGGACAACCGGGGGCCCCGCTCCGTCGATCCGGAAGGAAGTGCGGCCACCGTTGGTAACGGTGACCGCACCCTCACCTCCGGTCACCGTCTCACCAGACCTTGCGCTGGCGTGCGTCCGCGACCAGATCGGGGACGGGGATCAACGCCTTCGACCCGACCGTCGCGAGCGACTGCTGCGAGAAGTGGAAACCGAAGTCCTCCGCGACGAGCTTGCGCCAAGGGCGGTTGACGATGTTGTGCGTCGCCCATCGTGCGAATCGCGGCCGCTTCATGATGTCGCGCGCGAGCTCCCACGCCTTGGGCAGCAGTTCCTCGCGGGGCAGGACGTCGCTCACGAGCCCGTACTCAAGCGCCTTGGGTGCCGGGATGGAGGTGCCCCCGTAGATCGCGTAGGCGGCGCGCTTGCTCCCCATGAGATGCTGCAGCGCGAGCGCGAGACCGTCACCGGGGGCGGTGCCGGCCATGAAATGGGGATCCATGAAGTCCGCGTCCTCGGCGGCCAGGGTGACGTCGCACATGAGTGCGAACTCGGTGTGAATGCCTGGCCCGTTCACCGCGGCGATCGTGGGGATGTCGATGTTGTTGACGAAGTTCTCGATCAGCTTCCAGGCGTCGATCGTCTGCTGAAAGATGTAGTCGGGCTCCTCCTCGACCAGCGGCTTCGGCCACGTCTGTCGCGGGTCGCCCTGGAACCAGGTCTCGCCCGTGCCGGTGATGATGAGCACGTGGTTCTCGGAGTCGTTGCCCACGTCCTGCCACACGCGGCTCCACGCGTTGTGGGCGGCCCAGTTGTGGACGTACGGGCCGCCGTCGGTGTGGAGCCGCAGTTCGATGATCCCGTTCTCGCGACGCATCTTGAAGAACGCCGCGTACCTCTCGGAGTACTCCTCGAACGTCGTGGGGGGCACGTGACCGGCCCATCCGAAGCTGGACGCATTCGCCATCATGGCTCCTTTCGCCGAAGCGAGCCGACCTCGCTCGTTAATGAGACAAAGTATCTCTTTAACTGCCGTCGGTCGGTCTCCGCCACGCGGTGCGCAGAGAACGGCACTCGAACGCGCGCACCTGCGAAGATTTCGCGCCCTATACGGCACCTCCTTGCCGCAAACCGGCGAGGACCATGCCGACGATCTTGTCCGCGTCGTCTCTGGTGAACGGTCGAGTCCGGCGGACAAGGAACCACTGCACAGGTCCGGCGAGCATCATGTTCACGAAACGCGCATCGACGGCCGGAAGTTGACCAAGGGCCGCTGCCGCATCGAGCCGGAGTTGCAGATCATCCGTGCGCCGCTCAAGGAGTTCCAGGCCTATCTCGCGCAGGCCGTCGTTCTCGTCGGCCCTCCGCATCAGGATTTGCAGGACCGCGCGACCTTCCGGGGTAGCGGAGGCCTCGGCGAAGGCACAGACGAACGCGACCAGATCGTCATGGATGTCACCGGAGTCGCGGAGGGGGACAAAGGTCTCCGCGAACCGCGCGAGTATGTCGCGGAACAGGTCCCCTCGATTCGGCCAGCGTCGGTACACCGTCGCCCGAGCGACCTGTGCTCGCGCGGCGAGGTCCTCGTACTGGAGGCCGTCAACCCCCTTCTCGGCCAGGATCTCGAGCGTGGCCGCCCACAGACGCTCGCTGACCAGCCGCGTGCGGCCCCCCGGCCGGCGTGCCGGTTGTAGTTCTGCACTCATTCTCGTCGCATCGACGCGGATCCGGCCCACCTGCGTGTTCTGTCGGCCGGTACGGCCGCATCGATGACTCTCCCTCCGCTTCTCGTCGGCGACTCCCGATCGTAGTGACCAGACGATCATGCAACGATGTCGCCCGAAACGGTCGCGAGGTGCTCAATCCCGGCAGTTTCCCGCGCCGAGTCGCCAACCATGGCCACTTTCCTGCAAACGCTAGGGGCGCCGACCGGGCAGGCCGACAATGTCCGGAATCTCAGATCGATGCCCCGATCGAGTCCAGATTCAGGGAAGTGGCCATGACCCAGACACCCACGAGCCCCTCCGAGACCGAGACTCCAGGCAGCGGGTGGAGCGGTCGGATCCTCTGGTGGGTCACCATCCTAATCATCGCCAACACGCTGGTTGACACGGTCGTCGTCGCACCATTGCTCGTGCTGCCGCAGATGTCGGAGTTCTTCGGAACCGACCAGAGCGCGTGGCTCAACGCCAGTGCGATCCTCGCCGGCGCGATGTGGGCACCGCTCCTCGGCAAGAGCGCCGATGTCTTCGGCAAACGCCGAATGCTCGTCCTCGCACTACTCGTGGGCGGCATCGGCGCGCTGGTCTGCCTCCTGGCCCCCAACATCGGGATCTTCCTGGTCGGCCGCGTGATTCAAGGCGCCGCCGTCGGCTCCGTGTTCATCACCGTCGTGTTCATCCGCCAGGTCTTCCCGCCCCGCGTCGGTATGACGTCCGTCGGCATCGTCACCTCTGGCTCTGCGATCCTTGGCATCGTCTCGCCCTTCCTCTTCGAGATCGTCGTAGGTGCGTACGGTTTTCGCTCAGTCTTCGTCGTGTCCGCGGTGCTCGCGTTCTTCGCTGCGCTGACCGTCCGCATCTTCTTGCCCGAGTCGCCGATCAAGGTGAGAAGCCGCGTGGACGTCGCCGGCGCCGTTCTTCTCGGGGCGGGCCTCGCGGGCATCCTGGCGTACATCAGCCTGGGTCATGACCTGGGCTGGATGAGCGCCGGCATGATCGCCCTGCTTATCGTCGGGATCGTCCTCCTTGGCGCATGGATCCTGACGGCGCTGCGCCTGCCCGAACCCGTCATCGATCTGCGGATGCTCACTCGTCCCGTCGTGGCCACCCTGGTGGTCGTTGTGCTCGGCGCCGGCGCCTACCAGGCACTCCTTCAGCTGGTCGGGCTGATCGCGCAGACCTCCGTGGACGAAGGGCTGGGGTACGGGCTCGCCGGCGCGTCGGGTGCGCTCGGCTTGCTCTTCGCCGTGCCGTCCTTCGGCGCGATGACAGGCGGGATCCTCGCCGGATGGCTCGCCGGACGGATCGGCCCAGCCCGCACACTCGCCGGCGGAATGGTCATCGGCACATTCGCCACACTCGGGCTGCTGTTCTCCACCTCCGCCTTCCTCCCCGCCGTCATCTCCACCGGACTCCTCGGCTTCACCGCCGGGGCCGTGGTCACCTCCGGCTTCAATCTGTCGACAACGCTGGTGAGCGAGGAGAAACAGGGGATCGTGGCCGCTCTGGTCCAGGTAATGCTCGGTGTCGGCGCGGTGATCCTCAACATCATCGGAGGAAGCATCCTCCGGGCGACCTCCCTCACCGGCAACGGCGAGCCGGTGAACTCCGCGGCGGGAGTCTCCCTCTACATCCTCGTGACGCTCGTGCTGTTCGCCGTCGCGACCATCGTCGCGCTGGCGATCTCCCGCCGTCGACCACATGACCGTGACGCAACGCGTGGAAACGCGGCTCAGCCCGCCTGAGCCCCGACCCCGACGAGATCGCCCCGTCGTACGTGTTCTTCGCCTCCGGGCGGCTGTCGTCCTACTACACAGGCGAGATCTTGGCGCCGATCGGCGGTGAGACCCTCCCGGGCTGACGGCCCCTCAACGGAGGACGATCGCCTGGCGATGGCTGATCCGCGCACATGGTCAGGGCGAGCGACGCGGTGAGGATCCTCGCCGCGTGCGGGGGCCGAGTAGGCCGTCAGAGAAGCCGCAGCCGGTTGCGCAGGAAACGGCGTTCGGCGTCGGTGGGTGCGAGGTCGATCGCCGCGCGGTAGCCGTCGGCCGCCTCCCGCGTACGGCCGGCGCGTCGCAGCAGGTCGGCGCGGGTGGCGTGCAACAGGTGGTAGTCGTCGAGCTGTCCGGTCCCGGCGATCGCGTCGACCAGGGGCAGCGCCGCCTCGGGACCGTCGGCCATGCTGATCGCCACGGCCCGGTTCAGATCCACGATCGGGCTCGGTGCCATCCGCGCGAGCCGCGTGTACAGCCCGACGATCTGCGGCCAGTCCGTCTGGTCGGCGACCGGCGCGGTGGCGTGACACGCCGCGATGGCCGCCTGGAGCTGGAACGGCCCGGCGCGGCGTCGCCGTAGTGCTCGTTCGCAGATCGCGGCACCCTCCGCGATCTGCGCCCGGTCCCACAGCGAGCGGTCCTGCTCGGCGAGGGTGACCATGTCGCCGGCCGCGTCCGTACGCGCCGGCCGCCGGGCGTCGTGCAGCAGCATCAGCGCGAGCATGCCGTGCGCTTCCGGCTCGTCGGGCATCAACGCCGTCACCACCCGGGCGAGACGGATGGCCTCCCGGCACAGCCGGGCCTTTTCCGGGTCTCCGTACCCTTCGTTGAAGAGCAGGTAGAGCACGTGGAGTACGGCGGGAAGGCGGTCCGGCAGTAGATGCGCGGGCGGCACCCGAAACGGGATGCCCGCGTGCGCGACCTTCTGTTTGGCGCGAAAGAGGCGTTGGCCCATGGTGCGTTCCGGCACCAGGAACGCACGCGCGATCTCGGCGGTGCTCATGCCGGTCAGGCTCCGCAGGGTCAACGCCACCTGGGCTTCGAGGCTCAGCGACGGATGACAGCAGGTGAACATGAGCTCCAGGCGCTCGTCGGGGATCTCGCTGTCGCTCGAGTAGGGCGACGGTTCCAGGTCCAACGCGGCCACCTCCCGTAGTTTCGCCGCCTCGGTCGACGCGCGACGCATCCGGTCGATCGCGCGGTGGCGTGCCGCGGTGGTGAGCCACGCCAGTGGCTGATCCGGTACGCCTGATTCGGGCCACCTCTGGAGTGCCTGCGCGAACGCGTCCTGCGTACACTCCTCGGCCAGGTCCCAGGCTCCGCCGGTGAATCGGATCATGGTGGCCACGATCCGACTCCACCCGTCGGCGTAGATCCCGGCGATCCGGTCCTTCACCCGAGCCACCTGAGCTGTCATCGACGTCGTCCGTCTTGGCCGTCAGTCCTCGCCGTCGGGCCAGAACGGGCGCAGCTCGATCATCCCGGCCCACGCCATCGGGTGCCTGGACGCGACCTCGATGGCCTCGTCGAGGTCGCCGCACTCCAGGACGTCGAAGCCGACTATCTGGTCCTTGGTCTCCGCGTACGGGCCGTCGGTCAGCAGCACCTTACGGTCGCGGACGCGAACCGTGGTCGCGTCGCTCGCCGGCCGGGTGCGGTTGCCCATCAGCCGGATCCCCTTGCCGTCCATCTCCGTGACCCAGTCCTCCACATCCGGGGCGCCGTCGTCCTGGCCGGGCGTGTAGGCCGGGTCGGTGCACACCAGCATCAGGTACTTCATCGGGTTGCTCCTATCGTGTAGCCGGCGGTGACCATCACGGCGATCGTGGTGGCCATGTTTCGGCACAGGGCGATTGTGCACCGGTGACCATGCCCATGCGTGTCCATGGGTGCCCTCCTCTCCCGTGCGTCATGTGGATGACGAACGGGAAAGGCCCTCCACTACAGCCCACACCAAGATTCTTTCGCGCAGCCGGCCGGGGGGCGTGTCCCGCGCGCGGACGGGGCGGCGACTCTTCACGTGGAGACCTTCTCGGGGCCGGACCACACGATGACGCCGAGAGGTCACGACGGGCCACGCCTGGCGGTGCTCGGCGAGCGGGCGCTCGACGAAGAGCTTCGCGAGCACGGCCGGGGTCTGCTCCCCGTCGGCCCACAGGGTCTCGGAATGTACGTCGTCGAGGAGCGAAGCGGCATCGACGGCCGCGCGGTGGTCTCGTCCGCGGAGTCCTACGGGTGTCGGTACGTGTCGATGCTCGTGTGCCTATCGCAGTCGTCTTTCTTGATCCATATCTGGATCCTGTTGTGGCGGAGCCGGCGTTTCCAGTGGTGGCCGCTGCGGTTCCGCCGTCCATGAGCGGAGCTTGTCGGGGTTGCGTACCGCCCAGATGTGCTTGATCCGGTCGTCTGCCACCTCGAACGCGTAGACCGACACGGTGACGCCGTCTTCCTGGGCGATCAGGCCGGGCCGGCCGTTGACCGTACGCTCCAGGAACGTCAGGTCGCGGAGCCTTCCCTCAAGCTGGACCAGGGAGCGCACGATCCGCTCGGCGCCTTCGACCGGGCGGAGCAGCGCGCCGGCGACGCCGCCGCCGTCGGCGGTCGCCGTGGCGCCGGGGTCGAGCAGGGCGACGAGGGCGTCGATGTCCTTGGCCTCCCATGCCTGTTTGAACTCCCTGACGATCCGGGCCTGCCGGGCCGCCGGGGTCGTGGACGCCCGCGCGGCACGGATGCGGCGGCGGGCCGAGGAGGCCAGCTGGCGGCAGGCCGCCGGGGTACGGCCGACGATCTCGGCCACCTCGGCGAAGGAGTAACGGAAGACGTCGTGCAGAACGAACGCGACGCGCTCGGCCGGGGTCATCGATTCGAGCACGACGAGGAAGGCCATGTTGACCGACTCGTCGAGAGTGACCCGGTCGGCCGGATCGACGGTGATGCCGCCCGGCCGCCCGCTGATCCACTCCGTGGCTTCGGGTAGCGGCTCGGGGATCCACTCGCCCACGTAGGTCTCTCGCCGGGCCCGTGCCGAGGTGAGCACGTTGAGACAGATCCGGCCGGCGACGGTGGACAGCCAGGCGCCGGGGGACGCGATGTCGTCCTGCTGCTGCCGGGTCATGGCGTACCAGCGGGCGTAGGTCTCCTGGACGACGTCCTCGGCCTCCGACAGCGAGCCGAGGAGCCGGTAGGCGAGATTGATCAGCCGACGCCGCTCGCTCGTGATCGCGCTCAGGCTTGGATCGAGCGGTCTGTCTCCTGGCTCGGGCTGGGTGGTCACGGTGTCCCCGACTTCTTTTGTCGCGGTTGCTGTCAGTAGGACGACAAGACAGCCCTTCGAAATGTGAGCTTGACGCGTCGTCTCACATTTCGAGGGGCTGTCTTGTCGTACCGGTCGGACGAACGCCTTTCCACTGGTCGTCTCGCCAGGCGGCGCGCCGACCGGCTTGCCGAGAACAGTCTCTTGCCGAGAACGGTGTGAGGAGAACGCTTGATGGTTACCGCGGCCAACAGGCTCCGCGCGGCCATGTCGGCCCGATCCGATGCCACGCATCGGACGAGGCCCGCCGACTGGGTGCTGCGGGCCGTCGTCAGCGCGCACGTGGTCGCGATCGCCGGTCAGCCGGTGTTCGCCGGGGTGTACATGAGCGGTGACTACGACGGCCTGCGCTGGCATGCGGCCGGTGCGGACGCCGTCACCTATGTCGGCTTGGTGCAGGTGATCGTGGGGATCGTGATCTGGGTACGGCTGCGTCAGGCCTGGCCGTTTCTTGCCACGTCGGCTCTGCTGACGGCCGAGTCGGTGCAGTACTTCGCCGGGCTGGACGGCGCCCTGTGGTTGCACTTCCCGCTGGGGGTGATGACCGTCGTCGCGCTCGTCGCGTTGTTCGTCGCCGTGTGGAGCCGGCCCCTCCGGAGGCGACAGCACCCCCGGAACGAGCGGGAGCGGATACGGAGCTCGCGGGAGCCGAAGCGGCAGGGAGCCGACGATGCGTGAGCCGTACGACGACCGATCCGGCCGTGCCCGTACGGTGACCAGGCGTCGGGCACTGGGCATCGGCGGAGCGCTCGGCCTGGTGGCGGCCGGCGGGCTGTCGGCCTCGGCCGCGCTGGCCCGCCGTACGCCGTTCACCGGGGCCGAGCTGCGCAGCGCCGTGCCGCTGCCGCCCGCGTTCCAGGTGCCGTTGCCGCTTCCCTCCGTGCTGGCGCCGGTCAGCACTTCGGGCGGGGTCGACCGTTACGAGATCACCCAGCGCGAGGCGACCGTGGAGATCCTGCCCGGTGTCAGGACGCCGCTGTGGACGTACGAGGGTTCCTTCCCGGGGCCGACGATCGAGTCGCGCCGCGGTCGGCCGGTCACCGTGACGCATCGCAACGACCTTCCCGTACCGACCGTCGTACATCTGCACGGCGGCCGGACCCCGGCGGGGTCCGACGGATATCCGACCGACCTCGTCCTGCCCGAGGGCTGGCCGGACGCCGTCCACGTCACGCACACGGGCCCAGGCGGGCCGGGACACGTCACGCACACGAGCCCGGGCGGGCCGGGACATGTCATGCACGATCCGCGGGCGGTGGTGACCAGGCTGTCGCGGGACTACACGTTCCCGCTGGATCAGCGGCCGACGCTCCTGTGGTACCACGACCACCGGATGGACTTCACCGCCCCCGCCGTCTGGCGGGGCCTCGCCGGGCTGCACGTCGTCCGTGACGATGCCGAGGACTCGCTCGGCCTGCCCGCCGGGCGGCGCGAACTGCCTCTCATGATCGTGGACCGTGCGTTCGCCGCCGACGGCGGCCTCGACTACCCCGCCCTCGATCCCACGTCGCGGGAGCGGCCGGGCGTGCGCGAGCCGTACCTTGCCGGGGTCCTCGGTGACGTGATCCTGGTCAACGGCGCCCCGTGGCCCGTGCACGAGATCGACGCGGCCCGCTACCGGCTACGCGTACTGAACGCCTCCAACGCCCGGCACTACGAGCTTGAGGCGATCACCGACGACGGACACCGGCTCGACCTCGTGCAGATCGGGGCCGACCAGGGGCTGCTCGCGGCGCCGGTCGTCCACCGGTTCCTGCCGATCGCGCCGGCCGAACGCTACGACGTGGTCGTCGACTTCTCCGGCGTCCCGGTCGGCAGCCGCGTCAGAGTCGTCAACCGGCTCGGCTCCGGCCGCACCCGCGACGTGATGGCCTTCCGGGTCGCGCGCGAGGCCACCGACGACAGCCGCATCCCGCGTGTCCTTTCCACCGATCTCCCGACCTGGCGCCGGTCGGACGCCGTCCGGGTGCGCGACCTCTCCTTCCGCACCGGGCGTATGCACGGCGGTCACGGATGGCTGATCGGCGGGCTGCCGTTCGACCCCGCCCGCTCCGACGTCACCACCGGACTCGGCGACGTGGAAGTGTGGCGGCTGATCGCCGACGTCCACCATCCCGTCCACCTGCACCTGGTCGGCTTCCGGGTGCTCTCGCGCCGCGACCGGCCGCCTCTGCCCCACGACGCCGGTCTGAAGGACACCGTCTCCCTGCGGCCGGGCGAATCAGTGGAGATCATCACCCGCTTCGACGGCTATCGCGGCCGCTATCTCTTCCACTGCCACAACGCCGAACACGAGGACATGGGGATGATGGCCAACCTTGAAATCGTCTGACGCCACCGCGCCGCGGAAGGCCGGTTCCACAGGCCGAACTCCCCTGTGTCGCCGGGCGACCATGCCGGACCTGCCGTTCCTTACGCTCCGGGAACGTCAGGTCGCGGAGCCTGTCCTCCGGTGAGGTCGGCGCGTCGCCTCACATTCCGCGGGGCTGTCTTGTCCAACCAGCGAGACACCGTCCAGCACGCAGCAGGGCACCCACGGCAGGTATGCGGATCGCCGTACACGTGATCGTCCGCGCGGCGGCCACTTCGTGAGGGAAGACCGACTCCGCTCATTCGCAAAGCCTCAAGAACCGCCTGAAGTCGAGAAGGAAAGGCCTCGCCATGTCCACGCACGAAGACCACACACCCCGCAAGGTCGTCGTCATCGGTGGTGGTTACGCCGGAGCACTCGCGGCCAACCACCTGCGGATGCGTGCCGACGTCGACATCACCCTTGTCAATCCCCGCCCGGATTTCGTCGAACGAATCCGGCTGCACCAGTTCGTGGCCGACACCGGCGAGGCCACGGTGGACTACGGCTCACTGCTGGGAGAGGACATCCGGTTGGTGGTCGACAGCGCCACGCGCATCGACGCCGCCGCCCGCACAGTGCGGCTGGCGTCGGGGCGCGCGCTGGTCTATGACTACGTCGTCTACGCCGTCGGCAGCATCGCGGCGATACCGTCATCGGTATCCGGAGCGGCCGAATTCGCTTTCCCCATCGCTGAACTCGAATCCGCCCAGCGGCTGCGCGCCCGGCTGGCCGAGTTGCCGTTCGATGCTCCGGTCACTGTGGTGGGCGCCGGATTGACCGGCATCGAGACGGCCGCCGAGCTGGCCGAACAAGGACGCACGGTCACGCTGGTGTGTGGCCGAGCCCTCGCGCCGACACTGAGTGTTCCCGCTCGCCGATCCGTGGCCACGTGGCTGTCCCGGCACGGTGTCACCGTGCTCGGGGCCGGCGTGGTGACCGAAGTCCGGCCGGATGCGGTGGTTTTGGGCGACGGTGAGATGCGTGCGAGCGCACTGACCATCTGGACGGCCGGTTTCGGCGTACCGGATTTGGCGTCCGTGAGCGGGCTGCGGACCGACGCGCTTGGCCGGCTGCTCACCGACGAGACGCTGACCAGCGTCGACGACGACCGCATCGTCGCGGCCGGGGACGCCGCCGCACCGTCGGGCCGGCCGCTTCGGATGAGCTCCCAGGCCGCTCAGCCGCTCGGGGTGCAGGCTGCCAACACCGTGTTGAGCCGCATCGCGGGAACCGAACCGGCAGTGATCGACCAGGCCCTCACCGGATCGTGCGTCAGCCTCGGCCGGCGCGCCGGCATACGGCAGCTCGCCCGCAAAGACGACACGGCGGTGAACCTCTACGTCGCCGGGCGCATGGCCGCAGTGATCAAGGAGGCGACCTGCAGGCTCGGGGTGTCGAGGATCCGCCGTGAGGCCCGCAAGCCGGGTTCCGGCTTCTGGCCCAAGGGCGGCCCACGTCCCGAGCAGCCCGCCTCCGCTCCGCGCGGGGTCGCGTCCCCGTGACCACCGACGAGCACCCCGGACGGTTCACGGGGGTTGACGAGCATGCGGGCGAATGTCGCGTTCAGCGGCCCCACCGGGCCAGCAGCCCTGGCCGGCCACTTCGTTGTGGAATCGATCGCCACCTGCGACTTCGAACCGAAGTCGCTCGCAACGCAAGGAGAATCTCATGAACATGGCGGACCGACGTGACGAGGAGGCCGCGATGCGAACTCGAACGACCATGACGTTCCAGCACGCGACGGGCGAGAAGCCGACCTCCGCAGCACGAAGCGGCTGGAATCGGGGCAGGATCCGCCCTGTCGCCTTCTGGGCCACCACGTTTGTCATCGTCTTCGAGTTGGTTGCCGGATCGGTGTGGAACCTTGTGCCGATCGAATGGGTGGAAGCCCAGTTACGCCACCTGGGATACCCCGAATTCTTCGCCTATGTTCTGGCCGCGTGGCAGGCGGGCGCGGCCATCGCGATCATCGCGCCCGGGCTGCCGCTGATCAAGGAATGGGCGTACGCGGGCGCCTTTTTCCTGTGGTCGAGTGCCGTGGTGTCGCATCTGACGGTCGGCGACGGTCTTCGGACGTGGGGGGTGCCGCTGGTGTTCGGGGTGTGCGCCGTCGCGTCGTGGGCGCTGAGGCCCGACGACCGCAGGCTCCCGGGGACGCGGTTCCGGCGGGAGCGCCGTACCGACGCCGGACAGGATGAGGCAGGTCCGCCGGAAGCCCGCACTCGCGCCTGGGCCGTTCCGATCGGGCTCCTTGTCGTTCTGTATGCCGTTTCGTTCCTCACGCTGCCCGCGGCCGAAGCCATGACGCACGGGTGGGCGGTTGAGCTCGGCTGGATCGACGGGTAACGGTCCGTCTCCGTCGCGTGCGGCACCGTTGCGGGCGCACGAAACGGTGCCGCACGCGACGGAGACGGTTCGCTCGCTCTCGCCCTTCGGCTTGATGAACAGCCCTCCGCCCACACGCTCAGAGCAGGATGCCAGGTCGTAGGTGGCACCGTTGGCGCGGCCCACACCCGCCCACACGCCTCAGCGCGGGATGGGGCGTCCTTGGCGTCGTCCGGCGCACGGAGACCCGCGCGGGAGCCGTCATCCCGGCACACCACGCCCATCGCCGACGCCCACGCAGAGCGGAAGTGCCTGGATGATCAGCTTGCTCGTCGTTTCGACGCAGGAGTCGTCGACGGTGCGGCCGGTGTTGAGGACGCGCCACTGGGTGAGCCCGACCAGCAGGTCGAGGGCGAGGTCGAGGTCGAGGTCGGCGGGCAACTGGCCGCGTTCCATCGCGCTCCTCAGCAACCGCTCGCACGCGGCCCTGCGCGGTTGCCGGATCGCGGTGTCGAACGCCTCGGCGAGTTCGGGGTTGCGAGCGGCCTCGGCTGTCAGATCGAGCACGATGCACATGACCGCGGGATCCGACAGCGTGTCCGCCACCGCTCGGACGTAGGCTCGCACGTCGCCGTTCAGGTCGCCGGCCCCGCCGACCGGGACCTGCCGGGAGGCGACGACGTCGATGAGGTCGACCACCATCTCCTCTTTCGACGACCACCGCCGGTAGAGCGCGGCCTTTCCCGTACCGGCCCGCCGGGCCACCGCGCCCATTGACATCCCGGCATAGCCTGTCTCCGCCAGCTCGGCGACCGCCGCCGCGAGGATGGTGTCGGTGACTGTCCGGCGCAGTACGGCTGCGCCGCGACCACGCGGGCGGATCTCGGCCATGTCGGCGACATTAACACGAGACGGAACGGTTGCGTCCCAGCTTCTGGGCCGCTTATCCTCCAAACGGAACGGATAGGTTCCGTTCCGGAATCGGGGGAAGACATGACCGACGTAGACGTACTCATCGTCGGAGGCGGACCGACCGGACTGACGCTGGCCTGCGAGCTGGCCCGGCGCGGCGTCACCTTCCGGGTGATCGACAGATCTCCCGAATTCCACCGTCAGTCCCGGGGCAAGGGCATCCAGCCGCGCAGCCTGGAGGTGTTCGACGACCTCGGCGTGGTCCAGGACTTTCTGGACGCCGGGGCGTCCGAGATGCCGGCGCGGATTCACATGGACCGCCGGTTCGTCGCGGAGCTGCACCTCCTGGCCGGTGTCCGCCCGCGGCCGGATGTGCCGTACCCGACGCTCGTCCTGCTGCCGCAGTGGCGCACTGAGCAGATCCTCCGCGCCCGCCTGGCCGAGCTGGGCGGCCACGTGGAGCGCGGCCTGCGACTGGCCGACCTCAAGCAGTCCGACAGCCAGGTCGTCGCACGGCTCGCCACGGGTGAGATGATCCACGCCTCCTACCTCGTAGGCTGCGACGGCGGCGGTAGCGCGGTACGCGAGGCCGCCGGGATCACCTTCCCCGGGCTGGTGTCGGAGACCGAGCACTACCTGCTCGGCGACGTGGAGGTCGACGGTCTGCCCCGCGACGGCTCCTATGTCTGGTACGCAGCGGACGAGTCCTCCGTGGGCCTCGCGCTGCTGCCCGGTACGCTGTCGTGGCAGTTCGGCCTCACCGTACGCCCTGGCGAGGAGGGCGCCGGTCAGGAGCCCTCACTTGAGCTTTTCCAGCGCCTGTTCGAGCAGCGCACCGGCCGGACGGACGTGCGCCTGCACAACGCCACCTGGCTGTCGCGCTTCAGCTACAAGGTACGGCTCGCCGACCGTTACCGTGCCGGCCGCGTCTTCATCGCCGGAGACGCCGCCCACGTCCACCCGATCGCGGGCGGGCTCGGCATGAACACCGGCATCCAGGACGCCTACAACCTCGGCTGGAAGCTGGCCCTCACGGTACGCGGCCAAGCCCCCGACAGCCTGCTCGACACGTACGAGCTGGAGCGCCGCCCGGTGGCCGAATCCGTGCTCAAGGCCAGCGGCGCCGGCATGACCGCGCTGTTCTCCACCAAACCTCTGATGACCTTCCTGCGCGACCGGATCATCCTGCCGCTGATGCGCAGCCCCGCGGTGACCAGGACGATCGTCGGCAGGACCTCCCAGCTCAACGTGAACTACCGCGCCTCCGAGCTGTCGGTCGGCGACAAGGGCAAGGTCCGTCCCGGTGACCGGGCGCCCGACTCGCCGTGTCGGCACCCGGTGACCGGCGAGCGGTCGCGGCTGTTCGACCTCTTCCGCGGCTCCCACTTCACCCTGCTCCAGTTCGGCGCGGTGACGCCGGATCCGGCCGAGCGCCTGAACAGACTTCACGGCGACGACATCCGCGTCTACCGGCTGGAGCCAGGACCTCCGAGCAAGCGCTACGGCGCCGGCGGGGGCACGCTCGTCCTCGTCCGGCCGGACGGCTATGTGGCCGTACGGACCCGGTCAGCCGATGCGGTGGTCGACTACCTGAGGACGATCCTGGTCGCCTGAACCGGGACGAACCGCCGGCCGGTTGGCGCCGTCCTCGGCGGAGGTGACCTCCGGACCGAGGATCTCCCGCCGGCCGCCGGCGTTGGCCGCCGTGGCCCCCGGCACATGCGGTCCGATCAACGTCCTGTGGTCGGCTTGGGGCCGACTCTGCCGCGCCCGAGCATGACCGCGACCGTGACGGCCATGACCGCCACGATCGCGGCGCTGACCAGGGCGCTCAACTGGAATCCCGCGGTGAACGCCTGACGGGCCGCGCCGAGCAGCGTGTCCCCGAGCCGGTCGGGGAGTATGCGACTCGCCGCCACAGCACCGGCCAGGCTCTCCGTCGCGGCGGACGCGGCCTCCGCGGGGAAACCCACCACAACGCCGCCGCTCATTTCGTCTCGATAGACCGCGGTGATGGCGCTGCCGAGAACGGCGATGCCGAGTGCACCGCCCAACTGGGGAGCGGTCGAGGAGATCGCCGAGGCGGCGCCGGCCTGCTCGGGCGGCGCGACACCCACGGCCATGTCGGTGGCGAGCGCCATCATCGGACCGAGCCCGGCGGACACGATGACGGCCCCGGCCACCAGGATGGCCAGGTCGCCTGTCCCGGCTGTCATGCCTACCGGCGGGACGCCCACCTGCGCGACCACCACGAAGCCGGTGGCGGCGAGAGCCAGTCCGACCGCGATGACCGGTCCCGGGGCCGTCCATCGCACGATCCTGGAGGCCAGCGTCGACCCAATGATCACCCCGACCGCCGAAGGCGCCGTCCACAGGCCCGCCTCCAGCGGAGAGAGTCCGCGTACCAACTGCAAGTACTGCGCGAAGGCGTAATTGAAACCCCACAACACGAAGATGCCGAACGCCAGCGTGGCCACCGCGGTGCTGAACGCTCGGTTCGCGAACAACCTCAGGTTGATCAACGGGTCGCGGAGCGCACGCTGCCTGCGTACGAAGATGACGGCGAACAGCAATCCAGCCGTGACGGAGAACACGGGCAACGGGCCGGGACCGTCGGCGGCCATCTGTTTGAGACCGTAGACCGCCACCAAGACCGCGGCCAACGACAGTACTGCGCTGATCGGGTCCAACCGCCCTACCCCGGCATAGCGTCGCTCCGGCAGCAGGATCGGCCCCAGCACCAGAAGCAGCGCCATCACCGGCACGCCGAGCAGGAACACCGACCCCCACCAGAAGCGCTCAAGCAACCAGCCGCCCACGAGAGGCCCGATCGCGGTACCTCCGGACACACTCGCGATGACGATCCCGACGGCGACGGTGCGTTGCCGAGGGTCCCGGAACATGGCGACGGTCAGGGAGAGCACGGACGGCATCAACGTGGCACCGGAGATTCCGAGCAGTGCGCGGATCGCGATGAGCGCACCCGCGCTGGGCGCGTAGGCCGCGAGCACGGAGGCGATGCCGTACGCGGCCGCACCGATCAACAGGAGTCGTCGGCGGCCGATCCGGTCGCCCAGCGTACCCATGGTGATCAGCGATCCGGCGAGCAGAAAGGCGTAAACATCCACGATCCACAACAGCTCAGCGCTGTCGGCCGCCAACGCCCTGCCGATGGCGGGCAACGCCAGATGGGTCACGGTCAATTCGAGGGAGGCGAGGAAAGCGGGGAGGGAGAGAACGGCGAGTCCGATCCACTCTCGTCGCCCAGCGCGGTCAAGGACAGTCGGGTCGGGGTCCGCAGAAGATCTTGTCACTCATCAATCATGAAACCTCAACCAAAGATGAGGTCAACCTTCAGCCCGTGGGCGCGACCAAGTCTCCTTCCGATGCCAGGGGCTCACCATCGGACAACCCGCCGCCCGCGCCGACGTCGCAGAGACCAGGTGGTGTGCCGGACTCACCGCCCGCGCCGACATCGCAGGGACCACATGGTGTGCCGGACTCACCGCCCGGATCGGTCAAGCTCCCCCTGAAGCGTCGATGCCCGCGTCACCGGGCTGTCGCCGGCGACGGCGGATAGGTTGTGTCCGTGATCGACACGCGCGTTTCGCCGCCCTTCATCGGTGACGAGTTCACCATGCTCACCAACTGGCTCGAATGGCACAGGGCCACCCTCGCCGTGAAATGCGCGGGCCTGACGGACGACCAGCTGCGCCTGCGCTCCGTGCCGCCCTCGGCCATGTCCCTGCTCGGCCTGGTCAGGCATATGGCACACGTCGAACGCGGCTGGTTCCGCCGCGTGTTGAACGGCGAGGACATCCCCAAGCTCTGGGACAAGGACCGCGACAACGACGCCGACTTCAACGAGGCCGACACCGCCTCCGTCGAGGAGGCCTTCGCCACCTGGCGATCCGAGATCGAACACGCCCGCGTCATCTCCTCGGCCAAACCCCTGGACGCCTTCGGTGACCGCAACGGCCAGGAGTGCACCCATCGCTGGATCCTCGTCCACATGATCGAGGAGTACGCCAGGCACAACGGTCACGCGGACCTGCTGCGCGAGCGCATCGACGGTGCCACCGGCGAATAACGAGCCCGGTGCGAGATCGGGGAGCCGGTTCCGGCCGCGATCGTCAGACGGCCCGGAACGCCGAGTATGACCATGCCGCCGAGCGGCCCGGAACGCCCGGCACCTGACCATGCCACCGCACCACGAGAGCGACCAACCTGGTACGCGACCGGATCATCCCTGCCGTCCGTTGCCGCGTGATCCTCCGCGGTCGGGGCACGAGGTGCTCGTTTCATGTCGGAAGGCCGGGCCGCATCGCGCGGCCCGGCCTTTCTGCGGGGTCCTGTCCCCCTGACTCGGGGTCCCGGCCTCATGGATCGGCTGCTCCTGTGGATCGAGGACTCGCCCCCCGTTGTTCGGGGTCCTGCTCCCGTGGCGACGGACGCCGTGCTGCCAAAGGGGCGTACTCAGTTCTCGCCGCGTACCAGTTCGGGGCGGAAGGCGATGATGAGTCCGAGGGTGGTGTACCCCACGAGCAGGTGGGTCGCGGCGACGACGCCTCCGAGCGAGGCGCCGAGGATTCCCATCGCGGGGATGGACACGATCGCCCAGCTCTCGGCGACGAGCGGCCAGACGCGGGCGAGTCCGCGCCACCGACCGGCCACCACGACCTTGATGCCGATCACGAACATGCCCAGCATCGAGAGCGGCCAGAAGATGTCGAGGATGCCCAGCCAGAGCGTGTCGCGGGCGGCGGGGAAGAGACCGTGGATCAGGCTCCACACCATGGCCGGGGCGAGCAGTACCCGTTCGACCACCAGCATGACGCGGGCGGTGCGGGTCACCCCGATCGCACCGGTGCGGCTCATGAGCGTGATGAGGGCCCAGAGGCCGAACTGGAACGCCAGGCCGCCCAGGTCGGTGAACGTCCAGCCGATCTCGGAGGTGGGCTGGAAGCCGTAGACGAAGCTGGAGGCCGACCAGATGAGCGCCCCGGTGGAGAGGCACAGGGCGAGGCGGCGCACGGTCGATTCGGACGGCTGCGCGGACGAGCCGGCGTCGCGGGTGGTCTGCTGCGTGTGATCGCGGAGGGTCTCGGTCATCGTTCTTCGTTCCTTGTCCGGTTCGGCGGTACGGAGCACCGCGTACGGTTCGGCGGTACGGAGCACCGCCTGCAGTTGGCGGTACGGAGCACCGCGGTGACAAGGACGATCCTGGTGATCCGCCGCCCCAGGCCGTCAGGGCGTCGTGTCCCGACTCCGGACCCCTCTGGTGTCCCAGGACAAACAGGACGCGCGTCCTAGGGACATCCCATCCCTGGTGAGGCACACTCATCGGGTGCAGTTTGTGATGGTTTGCCGGTCTTTACGATCAAGGCCCGGCCTCGCGTTCCTCGTGGTCGCCGTGATCATCGCGGTGGCGGCGGCGCTGCTGGACATGCGGGTGCCGCAGGCCCACCGCACCGTGATCGACCTGCGGCCCGGCGGATTCGACGCGATGGCGGGTGTCGCGCTGGCGGCGGCCGGCACGGTGGTGCTCGCCAGGTATCCGCGGCATCTTCTCGGCTGGCTGATGTCGGCCTTCGGCCTCTGGTGGAGCGTGGACGGACTGGCCGCCACGTGGCTCGCCTACGCCACCGTGGCCGCTCCCCCGCTTTCCGGCGCCTCCGCGGCCTTCTACATCTATCACCGGCCCGGGGCCGCCCTGGCGCTGCTCCTCCCCCTGGTGCTGTTCCTGTATCCGGAAGGGAGACTGCCCCAAGGACGGTGGCGGGTCGTCTCGCTGGTCAGCCTCGCCATGACCGCCCTGCTCCCGCTCACCCTGATCGCGGCCCCGTCCGGCATCGCCCAGGACACCTCCGGCGCCGGGCCGATGCCCGCGCCGCTGCGGACGCTGAACCTCGACCCGCTCTACCTCCCCCTGCCGGACGAGGTCTGGACCGGACTGCTGCTGGTCGCGCAGTTCTGCCTCCCCCTGAGCCTGATCGCGCCGTTCATCCTCGTGGTGCGGCGCTACCGTACGGCGACCGGGATCAATCGGATGCGCATGCGCTGGCTGCTGTGGGCGGCCGTGGTCGACCTGATGGTCATGCTGGCGTTCCGGCTGCTCCCCAGCTGGTTCGGCTCCGTCGGCATGACCGTCGCCGTCACCCTCACGGCCGCCTCGGTCGCGATCGGGATCGCGCGCCCCGACCTCGTCGACATCGACCGGCTGCTCGGCGGGACCGTCGTCTACGGCATCCTGCTCGCGCTGACCACCGTCCTCGACCTGCTCGTCCTCGGCGGCGTCGGCCGGTTGCTCGGGGCACACCTGAACGAGGGCGAGCGCCTGGTCCTCGCCGTCTTCGCGGTCGCGATCATCTACGCACAGCTACGCCACCGGCTGTGGCGGCTGGTACGGCGCCGGGTGGCCGGAGACCGGGACGACCCCTACCAGGTGATGTCCGGCCTCGCCGAACGGCTGGAACGCACCGACGACTCCGAAGCCCAGCTCCACACCCTCGCCAGAACGGTGGCCCAGGCCTTCCGCACCCGGTACGTGGGCGTGGAGATCACCCAGGTCAACGGCGAACGACTGCTCGTCGAAGAGGGCGAACCTCCCACCGAGACCCGCGCCCTGCCCATCACCTATCGGGGTGAGCGGATCGGCCGCCTGTTGCTGCCCCGCCAGGCCGCCCGCCTCAACCGTCTCAGGGACAGCGACGAACGACTCCTCGCCGACCTGGTCCGCCAGGCCGCCGCGGCCACCCGCGCCGTACGCCTCGCCGAGGAACTGCAGCAGAGCCGCGAACGCATCGTCTCGGCGGTCGAGGACGAGCGACGACGTCTGCGCCGCGAACTCCACGACGGCCTGGGACCGACCCTCGCCGCGGTCGCGTCCCTGATCGACACCGCGAGGATCACCGGGCGCCGGTCGGCGGAGAAGGCCGACCCGATCCTCGGGCTCGCCCGCCAGGAGCTCACCGGCATGCTCACCGAGGTGCGGCGGCTGGTGCACGGCCTGCGTCCGCCCGCTCTCGACGACGTCGGCCTGGTCGGCGCGATCCGCCAGCTGGCCGAACGGCTGCGCCCCCCGGAGCTGGCCGTACGCGTCGAGGAGCACGGTGATGCGGCCGGCCTGCCGGCCGCGGTCGAGGTGGCCGCGTACCGGATCGCCTCGGAGGCGGTCACCAACGTGGTCCGCCACGCCCGGGCCGGCGAGTGCGTCGTCACGCTCACCCGCGACGTCGAAGCCGGATGCCTCGACGTGGTGATCGTCGACGACGGCGTCGGCTTCGCCGCCGAGGCGGTGACCGGCGTGGGGCTGGTGTCGCTGCGCGAGCGGGCCGCCGAACTCGGCGGCTCGGTGAGCGTGGGCCCCGCGACACCGGGCGGTACGCGAGTATGGGCGCGGCTGCCGTTGGCGCCGTCCAGGCAGGCACCGGCACTGATCACCACTGGAGAAAACGGGATATGAGCCCCGAACAGCCGATAAGAGTCCTCGTGGTGGACGACCACCCGGTGTTCCGTGAAGGCTTCGCGGCACTGCTCGGCAGCATCGACGAGGTCGAGGTCGTCGGCACCGCCTCGTCCGGCGTCGAAGCCCTCGAACAGGCCGCTCGGGCAGAACCCGACGTGGTCGTGATGGACGTACAGATGCCCGGTATGGATGGCATCGAGGCCACCCGCCGCCTCCTCCAGGAGCGCCCCGGGATCGGCGTCGTGGTGCTCACCATGTCCGAGGAGGACGGCACCATCTTCGACGCGCTGCGCGCCGGCGCCCGCGGCTATCTCCTCAAGGGCGCCGAACCCGACGAGGTGGTGCGCGCGATCACCACCGTCGCGGGCGGCGGCGTGGTCTTCGGCGCGGTGCTCGCCTCACGCATCGCCGACTTCATGACCGGAAAGCCGCAGACCGGCACCACGGCGTTCCCCGGCCTGACCGCGAGGGAGCACGAGGTCCTCGACCTGGTGGCCGCCGGTCTGTCCAACGGCCAGATCGCCGCACGCCTGTTCCTGTCCCAGAAGACCGTACGCAATCACGTCCACGCGGTCCTCACCAAACTCCAGGCGGCCGACCGGGCGGAGGCCATCATCCGCGCGCGGGACGCCGGCCTCGGCCGCTGAAGTCCCCGGAGTCCGTGGAGCCGGTGAAGCCGCGCCGTTCGTGATCGGAGCCTGTCCGACGGACGAGGATCGACCGCGGGTTCGGCGGGCACGTCCGAGACGACCCGATCAACGCGCGTCACCCGGTCGAGGTCGCGGGCCGGCGGCCGTCGGCCGACTCGGAGGCACCGGTCCGCCAGCTGATCCAGCCTCGGCAGAGCACGTACGCCACCGCGGTCGTCGTCACGACGAAGAGGTCGATGAACGCGGTCTGCATCGCGTCGGGCTTGTCCCACATGACGAAGCAGTAGACGGTGATCGCGCCCTTCTGGAAGAGCAGAAGCTCCCACAGGCCCCACTGCCTGCGCGGTGCGACGGCGAGGATGGCCCATAATCCCGCGAAGACGATGTAGGCGAACGTCCGCCAGGCCTCGGTGACGAGGCGGTCGTCGGAGAAGCTGTTCATCAGGAAGATCCCGTTCGCGAACGGGACGAGCGTCGCGGCCGCGTTGACGGCCATCAGCGTGCGCCCGATCCGATCCGCCAGGGGGGACGGGCGTCCGGCGGTGGCGGGGACACCGGTTTCAGCGGTCATGAGAACTCCTTGTGGTGAGGGGTATCGCCGCGGGTCGAGCACCGCGGGCCGGCCGTGATCGGCGTCCACGGCCGGACGGAGGGCGCCGGACGACGGCACCGGACGGCCGTGTGCTGTTCGGCGACGGCCATGACAACGACGCTAATGACGTCGTCCCGGATTTGGCAGTGCCAGATTTACCTAACAGCGTTAAGCAGACAGTACGGTGTCGGGCATGACGGACGACTCCGCGACGCCCGACGCCGACCCGGTACCGCTCCGCCAGCGCCGGCGGGCCACCGCGACCCGCGAGATCCTCGACGCGGCACAGGAGCAGATCGCGCTGCACGGCCCCTTCGGGCTGTCCCTGCGATCGATCGCCCGCGGTCTCGGCATGACGGTGCAGGCGCTCTACCACTATTTCCCCAGCCGCGACGAGCTCGTCACGGCACTGATCACGGAGGCGTACCACGAACTCGCCGACACCGTACGGTCGGCGCTCGACGGCGCACCGCCGCATGGCGACCTGCCGAGGTTCGTCGTCGCCGCGGAAGCCTTCCGCAGGTGGGGTCTGGACAACCCCTCACGGTTCCAGCTCATCTACGGGACACCGCTGCTGCGTTACGAGGCGCCCGCCGACGGCCGCACGACCGCCGGTGCCCGCAGGATCGCGGCCCTCTTCCACCGGGAGTTGTTCGGTGCGTTCACCCACGAGCAACTGGGCCGCACCGAGGTTCCACCGCTGAGCCCGGCGCTACGTGCCCGCCTCGAGCAGATGCCGCCCGAGATGATCGGCGGGCTTCCACCGCAGGCCGCCGCCCTCTTCGTCAGCGTCTGGGGCCACCTGCACGGTCTCGTGGTTCTGGAGGTGTTCGGGCACACCTCCTTCATCGGCCCGCTGCAGGCGGAGATCTTCCGCGGCGCCATGCACAACCTGTTCTCCGACGCGCAGCGGCGGATACCCGCCGGCTGACCCTGGCCCCACCTGAGCAGAAGGCCACCTTTTAGCAGGTCAGGAAGGGTTTATCGGCCGGGAGGGCGGGGGGACGTCAGCAGTCCTCCCCCATCGTGGCGCGGGTCTGCTCGGCCGACAGCGGCGGGACGGGCAGCGGCCGGGCGGCGACGGCGCGCAGGCCGTCCAGGGCGAGGGCGAGGTGCCGCCGCCAGGCCCCCGGCGCCACCCGGTACGTCGCCTTGATGATCGCGGTCACGCCCCGGGCCACGAAGGCCACGTCGGCGAGGGTGATGTCGTCGCGCAGCTCCCCGGATCGCTGCGCGCGTTCGAGGATCCCGCTCATCAGGCCGTACCCGCGCTCCCAGTCCACGGCCGCCCCGCGCGCGGCGAGCTCGTTGTAGCCGAGGTCGACCGCCTGTAGCTCGCACACGCCGGTCAGGAACGCGACGAACCCTTCCCAGGCGTCGTCTATCGCCAGCGCCTGCTCGGCCAATCCGTCCACGATCGCCATTCGATCCGCGAAGGCCGCGTCCACCAGGGCGCCCCGGGTGGGGAAGCGGTTGTAGAGCGTCCCGATGCTCACCCCGGCCGAGCGGGCGATCTCTTCGAGCGGCACGTCGAGCCCGTGATCCGCGAACAGCCGCCGGGCCGCCCGCAGGAGTCGCTCCCGGTTCTGTGCCGCGTCCTTGCGCATGCCCTCGATCCTAGCTAAGTTGAGGTCGATCTCAACTTGAGGAGTGCCTCAACTTATGACCCGGACCATCGTGATCACCGGTGGCACCAACGGCATCGGCAAAGCCCTCGCCCGCCACTACGCCGAACAGGGCGACCAGGTCGTCGCCGTGGGCAGCACCGAGGAGGGCGAACGCCGCCTGCGCGAGGCGGCGCCAAGCGCCCGCTTCGTCAGGTGCGACCTCGGCTCACTCGGTCAGACCCGAGACCTGCTGAAACGGCTCAACGCCGAGTACCCGGCGATCGACGCGCTGGTGATCGCCGCATACCGGCACAATCCGGTGCGGGTGGAGACCGAGGACGGATTCGAGCGCACCTTCGCCCTCTACGTGCTCAACCGCTGGCTCATGGCGGAAGGGCTACGTGGCCCGCTGGAGAAAGCACCGGCACCGGTGATCGTCAACCTGTGCGGTGCCGGGCAGGGCAGCCGGATCCACTGGGACGACCTCCAGATGAAGAACAGGTACCGGGGATTCGCCGCGACCCTGCAGGGAGCCAAGGCGTGCGAGTTGCTGGGGACGGTCTACGCCTCCGAGCGCATCAAGTACGTGCTGTACAACCCGGGCGTCGTCGCGACCGCACTGCACGAGCCTTTCAGGCAGCCGATGCGCGGTCTCGTACGGGCGGCCTCCGCGGTGTTCGCCCAGCCGGTCGCGAAGGCCGTACCGCCGATCATCGCGCTCATCGACGAGCCGCCGGCCGAGCCGCTCACGGTCTGGAAGAGGGGCAGGACCGTCGATCTCACGGTGGACCCGGACGAGGCGTCGCGCCTGCGGGAGACCGTCCGCGACCTGGCCCAGCCCGCCCTCCGGTAAAGGTCATCGGAGGATGACGCGTTTCCGAGCCGGCCGGGAAGTGCGATCGGAGACCGCCTGACGAACGATCGGCTCCTCACCCCGACCGATGCGGGGAACCTGCCGCCGATCTCCCAGTCCTTCGGCTGCCGGGGATCACCCCTGCGACGAACAGTACGGGCTCGCCCGCCCGCGACCCGACCCAGCCACCTTCCACGGGCAGCAGCCGGTCCACGTGCTGCGCCCCTGGGCAGGGCACGATCCGGTCAATGGTGAGGAGATCGCCGCTCACCGGGCCTGCCGCGCGGACGGCTGCCTCCAGAGCGGCGGGCGAGATGCCGTGGACCGGCGGGAAGGGTGTCGTCCACAGGTCGGCGGCCGTCACGACGGGCAGCGGGTCCTCCGCCGTTCCGAGAACGAGCCCCGACCAGGCCAGGCGGCCACCGCCGCGCGCCTTGACCGCGGACGGGGCGGGGATCAGGGGAGAGAGCGCGGGAGGTTCGGGCTGGTGGTGAGGGAGCGCTGGAGGCTCCGGTTCGTACAGCAGGCGCATCGAACCGGCGACCGCGCCGTCGGCGGCGGTGATCGTGGCGTTGACCGTCCAGCCCTCCTCCGTCGTCTCGCCCACCGCCGACGTGGTGAACCGGCCGCCCTCCAGGACCAGCGCCGACAGGTGCACCCGCACGTCACGCACCGAGGCCAGGTGCTGCGGCGGCCAGCCGGGCGGCACCACCCAGTCGGCGACCGAGCACGCCTGCTCCACCAGCACCGACACCGGCAGCGCCGGTCGGCCGTCCACCGTGAAGTCGGTCAGGCAGGGATGGGAGCCCTGCCGGTGGACGATCGAGCCGCGCAGTGAGTGGAAGGGCCGGAAGTCCTCGACGTCGCCGAGGAAGTGCGCCAGGCCGTGCAGCCGGGGCAGGTCGGGGTGGCCGGTGAACAGCCAGAAACCGCGCAGCTGCGTGGGCACCAGCGCGCCGCCCACCTGACCGATGAACATGACCTCGCCGGTTCCGCCGGAGCGCAGCTCGTCGATCCAGCGGCGCACGCCCTCGGCGGGGTCGAGGGTGGACACGTACCGGACCGCCGCGTCGTAGTTGGCGATCACGCCCAGGCGCTCCCACGTCGGCCAGCAGAGCGTCTGAGTCGGCAGCCCGTAGGTGTTCCGCGCCCAGAATCCCAGCCTCGGCAACGCCTCGTTGCCCGCCGCGTAGTCGATCTGGCCGATCATGCCGCCCATCCGGCCGGCCAGCGACCCCACGTTGCAGAAGACCTTGAGCGCCGCTCGCCGCTCCGGGGTGGCGAGCACCGCCCTGGTCAGGGACTCGAACCCCGACACCTTCACCTCCACGGTGCGCACGACCTCCTCGGGGCTCTTCATGTCGAGCCTGGTCGGCACGTCGATGCCCGCGTTGTGCACCACCACGGTCGGAGCCGGGAGACGGGCGAACAGGGCGTCCACCTGTTCCTGCCGAACGCAGTCGCACGCCTCGTACGCGATGCGCAGGCCGTCCCGCTCGGCGGCGGCCAGATTGGCCGCGACCTGGCGCAGCTCCGACTCGCGCTTGAGCGCCGCCCGCGTCTTCCTCAGCGCGTCGGCGGTGCGGGCGGCCGCGATCCGGGCGTGGCGGTGGGCGGCGTAGCGGTCGTCCGGCAGCGTGAGCCAGTCCGCGGTGGGCAGCTCGTCGCGGCCCGTCACCACGACGCGACAGCCGAACCGCTCGGCCAGTCCGCGCGCCAGGGCGAAGCCGACGCCTCGCGCGCCTCCCGAGATCAGCACCACGTCGTCGGCGTCCAGGTCCAGGCGCGGCTGCGGTTCCGGGCTCGGCAGGGCGGTGAGCGCGTGGCGCACGCCCCGCCGGTAGCCGATCTCGAACAGGTCCCACGCCGCCAGCTCGGACTCCAGAAGCCCTGCGAGCCCGTCCGGGTCGGCGGTGTCGACGTCCAGCACCTTCACCGCGAGGTTGGGCAGCTCGCGTGGCAGGCACTTGGCGAACCCCGCCCAGATGCCGCCCAGGGGCGTGCCGATCCGCCCGTCGTCGTAGCCCATCAGGCCGCCCAGGTGGGTGACCGCGACGTAGCAGCATCGGTCGGCGCGCGACTCCGCCCGCCAGGAGGCGTAGCGGCGCTGCACCATGCGGGTGGTCCTGTCCAGCGCGTCCCGCCACTCGCCGCCGCCGAGCCGGTACGGGACGCCGGTGACGTTCAGGTCGACGATTCCGTCCCAGTCGTCGTGCTCCGGCTCGCGACCGGGGGCGCACACGTCGGCGCCGAGGCGGCTCGCCAGCCGCACGGCCAGGTCCGGGTCCGAGCCGATGACCAGCAGCCGCCGCGCCACGGGGGACGGGGACGGGGGCGGGAGCGGGTGCGGCACCGGCTCCCAGACCATGCGACGCACGGGCCTGACGAAGGAGCCGGTCTCGAACGACACCAGATGCGGCCGGACCGCCGTCACGGTCACGTCCGTTCCCGCACGACCGCCGGAAGCCCCGAGCTGGGGAAGAGCGTGATGTAGTGGCCGCTGCGCACCTGGCGCGTGCCCGGCAGCCGCAGCCGGTAGCGCCGCGACAGCATCGCCACCGCCGTCACCAGCGTCGCCATCGCCAGTCCCTTGCCGACGCACATACGCCGCCCGCCGCCGAACGGCAGGAAGGCGTGCTTGTGCCGCTCGTCCTGGGCGTCGCCCAGGAAACGCTGCGGGTCGTACGCCTCCGGGTCCGCCCAGTGCTCGGGCGAGCGATGCGTGCCGTACACGCTGAGCAGGACCGTCGTGCCCGCGGGGACGTGCCGCCCGGCCAGAGTGTCCGGCTCGATGGCGTCGCGGGGGAACTGCCAGACCGGCGGGTGCAGGCGGAGAGCCTCGTTCACCGCCGCCGTCGTCTGGGGCAGCTCGCCAAGCCGTTCGAGGTCGGGCGGCCCTTCGGCCAGTACCTCGTCCACCTCGCGCTCGACGGCACGGCGGGCCTGCGGGTGACGGGCCAGCTCGTACATGGTCCAGGCCAGCGCCTGGCCGGTGGTGTCGGAGCCGGCCAGCAGCAGCGTGCGCAGGTTGTCCGACACCTCCGCGTCGGACAGTCCGGCGTCCAGCAGCAGTCCGGCGGCGTCCGTGCCATGCTCGCCCGCGGCCCGCCGCTCCTCGATCACCTGGCTGACGATGGCGTCGAGCACCCCTTCCGCCCACTTGCGGTCGCGGTGATAACGCGTCGGCACGAAGGACGGGATCAGCGCGGAGATGCCCTTGATCGTGCTGGTGTACATGACCTTGTTGGCGATCCCCGCGGCCCGGGAGTAGTCGGTGCCCGACAGGTCTCGGCTGATCAGGGCCATGCCCATCACCCGTGCGGACACGTCCATCAGGCCCGGCGCGACGTCCACGACCGCGCCCGAGGCGGCGTGCTCCGACCAGCGCCGCAGCAGTTTCTCCGTGGCCGCGATCGCCTCGCGGGCGCTGCCGGTCACCCGTTGTGGGGTGAAGGCCGGCTGCACCGCCTTGCGCGGGCCGCGCCAGCCATCGGTGTCGAGCGTGAGCAGGCCCGTTCCCATCGTGCCGACGAACCCCTTGTAAAGGGTGCCACGCCGATAGTTGTCCGGGTTGACGCGCAGCACCCGCTCGATCGCCTCCGGCTCGGTGACCTGGACGAACGGGATGGGCAGCTGGACCGACACCAGCGAGTCGCGCTCCTGCATGCGCAGCGTGTAGGCCAGCGGGTCCTTGAAGTAGGGGATGGCGTCGCCGATCACCGGCAGCCCTCGCGGGCCGTGGGCGACCGGGCAGGTCCCTTCGGGGGTCATCGGCGCTCCTCGCGGTCGAATCTCTCTCTGTCGACGTACTGACCGGTCTCCTGGTCCACGTAGCCGACAATGGCGCCGACGATGTCCTTCGCCTGTAGCAGCACCTCACCGTTCGACGCGACCGCGATGGCCCGGTTGTCCGGTTCGGGGTCCTCCAGGTCGAGGTCGACCGGGGTGACGTACAACTCCACCGGCTCGGTCAGCGCGGCCAGCGTCAGGTCGGTGTGCCCGCCGTACAGGTCGACGCGGCGGATCGAGCGGGGGATCGCGACCGGCGTCCAGCGGCCCCCCGCCCGCTCCAGGACGGCCACTCGCACCAGGCCGTCCAGCGTCACGGACGGGACCAACAGGTCGGGAAACCAGCGGCGCAGCGCGGGCGCGTCGAGTGCGAGCCGGCCGCGCCGCCCCAGCGGATGCGTCCGGGTGTCGGTCGTGGACACGAACACCTCGCGCAGCAGGACGTCGGATCCCGGCATGTGGTACGGATCGCGCAGTGGCCGGCTCCCGTGCTCGTCCCAGTGCGTCCACGAAGGGCCGGGCACCGCCGCGTCGCGCAGCCGCACCGTGACCGAGAAGTGCAGCCGGTCGCGAGCGACCACGACACCGTTCGGGGCGACCACGTCCCCCAACACCCGCACGGCCACCACCGACTCACGCTCGTCGGCGCGCACCAGCCTGGCGGTGAGCCGCTTCACCTCCGGCCGGTCCGCGCGGTAGACGCGCAGGAACGACTCCAGCCGCAGGTCCTCGAAGACGGCGGGCACCCGGTCGGGCACGAGCGAGACCGCGGCCTGCGCCGCCAGCTCAGGGACGAACGTGCCAGGCAGTGTCGGGTAGCCGCGGACCCGGTGGAGGTCGAGGTATCCGTCCCGGTCCAGGGAGAACGTCCGCTCGGCCACCAGCTCTGCGGCGTCGTGGCGCAACGTCCGGTCGATGAACGGCAGGAGCCGCTTCGCGCCCGCGGAGAACTCCAGGAACTCCGGTACGGCGGCCCTGATCGCGGCCCGCTCCTTGGCGCCGAAGAACACGGTGACGGGCGCGTCCGGGGCGGCGGCCAGCTCGGCCATGAAGTGCTCGACGCCCTCCTCGGTCGGCGTCGGCGTGAACTCTCCGCTGCCTTCCAGAAAGTCGCGCATCAACGGCGACGCGCCCAGTCCGATGTCGCGCCAGAGCGTCCAGCCGATGGTGAACTCCCCGGCGGCGTTCACGGCGGCCGTGTTGAGGAAGTCGTTGGCGGCGCCGTAGTCGGTCTCGCCACGCTGGCCCGTCAGCCCGATGAACGAGCCGAAGTTACACCACAGGCGTGGCTCGCGGCCCCGCGTCGCCTCCTTCAGGTTCAGGTACGCACGCACCTTGAGGTCGCGCACCGCCCGGAAGTCCTGGACGGACTTGGCGGTGACGTCGGAGGCCCGGTTCGTACCAGCGATGTTGAGCAGCAGGTCGATGGGGCCGTCCACGGTGGCGAGCGCGCGCCCGACCTCGTTGCCGTCACGCAGGTCGCAGCGCAGGTAGCGGACGCGTCCCGGCCCGCACAGCCGTTCCAGCCCGGCCAGCGTACGCCGGGTCTGCCGCGCCTCGCCGAGCCGGTCGTACCGGGCGTTCGCCTCCGACACCGAGACTCCCCGCCGCACCTGGACGCGGATGAACGCGCTGCGGTCGAGCTCCTCACCGGCGTCGTCGGGCAACTCGGAACTGCCCAGCACCACCAGGCGCGGACGGTGGCGCGCGGCCAGCGCCTCCAGTATCGGCGCGCCGATGCCCCGCGCCCCTCCGGCTGCCACGACCAGGGCGTCCTCGCCCAGCGCCGGGACCTCGGACGGCGGGGCCGGGGTGGGCACCGCTCTCGGTGTGAGCCGCATGCCTCCCGCGTGGTAGGTCACCGGGATGAGCCGCCGCGCGCCCAGCTCGGCGCTCACCGTGGCCAGCACCTCGTCGAGCGGCACGTCCTCGTGCACGGTGGCCAGCACGTCGGCGCCGGGGAACTCCAGCGCCAGGCTCTTGACCAGGCCCGTGAACAGGCCCGTGAACGGCAGCGGCACGCCCGCCTCCGTCACACCGCCCACAACGCTCACCACGAACGAGCCGCCGTCCAGATACGCGGCGCACTCCTTGGCCTTCAAGAACACGCGTTCGTGCAGGTCGAGCAGCTCATCGACCGCTTCCGACCGGCGAGCCGCGCGCAGACGGGGGTCGGTCGCGTCCACAAGCACCCTGACGTGCGCGGACACACCGTCGTCGCGGCCCGTCCTGAAGCGCGGTGCGTTGGTCAGCACGACGGCGTCCGCCGGGATCGCGGGGGGTGCCGTGCGGACAGGGCGGCGCGGGTCGGGGGCCAGCTCGAACACGTGACGGTCCAGCAGCCGTCGCGGTTCGTGCTGTGCGGCGGACCCCGGAGACCGCGCGTCCCGCACGGCGGCCCCTGCCTTCCGCGGGTCCTGCGTGTCAGGTCTCCTCAGTTTGATGAGGCGCGCGCCGGCGCCGGGGTCGGGCCTGAGCTCGATCGCCCCGTCTCCCCCGCCCTCCAGGAACGCGATCAACTCGCGGGCGCCCTGCGCGCCCAGCAGATTCGCCCTGCTCATGCCGTGGCCTCCAGCCTGTCCTCGGCGACCGCCTCGACGGACACCACGGCCAGCACCGGCAGTCCCTCGGCCAGAGCCAGCGACTCGCGGGTGACCGCGAACAGGAACGTGCCCTCGCCGATCGGCCCGCAGCCGAGCAGGTCGCCCCACGACCGCAGGCTGTTGCCGTTACTTCCCGCCACCAGAACGACGTCCACGTCGCCGAAGTCCAGGTAGCGTCCGGCCAGGTCGAAGGCGTCGGCCAGCGAGGCGGCACCGCCGTCCACGGCGATGTTGAGCCCGCGCAGGTCGAAATAGCCACACAGGCGGGCGGCGATGACGTTCGGCATCTCACCGGGAAAGGAGTCCTCGTCCGGCGGCCCGATGAGCCCCTCCACGCGCTCGCGCAGCTCCACCGCCCGCTCACCCGCCAGGTGATCGAGCTCGTCCAGGTAGGCGCGCACGGCGTACAGGACGGCGTTGCGTGTGGGACCGGTGTGGCCCACGACCACGCCGGTCGTGCGGTTGTGACGGGCGCAGAACTCGCGGACGCGCGGCTCCAGCCGCTGCATGCACTCGATGATCATGAGCTGGGTACGGTCGGTCGCCCGGATCGTGGACGCCGGCAACCGCAGGCGGGCGAACGGCGGATGCGGATAGCGGTCGCCGAACGAGTCCGGCTGGAGGTGCCGTCCGCGCGCCCACGCGCCTACCTGCTCGTTGTCCTCGGCCCCCGGCGTGTGCGCCGACCAACCGACGATCACCATGGGCTCGTCGTTCCTGGCCCCGTAACCCGCACGAGCGGGCCGGTCCTGGAGGAACTCCTGCACCAGCAGGTGCGCGTTCGTGCCGCCGAACCCGAATCCGGACACGGCAGCCGTGCGCGGCCCATCGGGCCGGGACGGCCACCGCACCGGCCGCGTGGGGATGGTCAGATTGCAGGTCGCCAATCCGAAGGAGTCCGGCGCGGCCGAGAAGCGATGCTGGGGAGGGATCGTCTCGTGCCGCAGCCCCAGCAGCGCGTGGATGACCGACACCACGCCCGCCGCCCAGCCGGTGTGGCCGATCAGCGACTTGTTCGAGGTCACCCGCACCTGACGGGTGCCGGCATAGGCGGCACGCAGGCTGAGGAACTCGGCCTCGTCACCCGCCGGGGTGCCCGTGGCGTGCGCGATCACCCAGTCGACGTCGTCGGCGCCGACACCCGACTTGTCGAAGGCGCGGGCGATCGCGAGTTCCTGGCCCGCGCTGGAAGGCGCGTAGATCGCTTTGCCCTTGCCGTCCGCCGACAGCCCGACACCCGCGATGAGGCCGTGCACGGTGTCGCCGTCCGCCAGCGCCCGCGACAGCCGCTTCAGCACCACGACGCCGGCGCCGTCGGAGAACAGCACGCCGTCCGCGTTCCTGTCCAGGGCGCGCACCTCGCCACCACGCGACAGGCCGTGGAGCTTGGAGAACAGCACAGAACCGCCGGGGGCCAGCGCGAACGCACCGCCGCACACGGCGACCTCGGCCCGGTCCGCCAGGAGGTCGCGTACCCCCAGATCGACGGCGTAGAGGGATGACGAGCACGCGGTGTCCACCATGAGCAGCCGCGTGTCCTCCGGGAGCAGGCCGTCGATCGCGCTCGCGCCCACCCGGTGCGGGAGCGGCTCCGACCGGAGGGCGTCGCCGTGCGGCAGCACACCGGGGCCGCCGAGCTCCAGGTCCACCAGCGCCTCCACCAGGTGCTGGCTGCCGTCGGGGGTGTAGCCGAAGCAGGCGGTGAAACGATCGGCGTCCCGCCTGGTCACACCCTCCAGCGCCTGGTGGACGCTGTGCCGCAGCCACAGCGTGGTGTGGTCGAGCCCGGCGTCCGGGCGTTCCGCGGCCAGGGCGGGGTGCGGGGTGAAGTCGGTGATGAAGCCGGAGCGGCGCTGGTAGGTCTTGTCGGGGGCGCCGGGGTCGTCGTCGTGGAAGCTTGCCAGCGGCCAACGGTCCGGTGGGACGTCCACGAACAGGTCGGCGCCCTCGGTGAGCAGCCGCCAGAACGCGTCGGGATCGTTGGCTCCCGGCACGGCCAGCCCCATGCCGACCACCGCGATCGGATCCACGCCCTGGATCCGCTCTGTGCGCGCCTCGGGCACGGGTCTGAACTCGGATCCGGGTTCCGGCCCGGGTTCCGGCCCGGGCTCCGGCCCGGGCTCCGGTCGCGACCGCGCGGGCTCCGGCCCGGGGCCCGGGGACAGTGCCGCGCGGTGCAGCGACAGGCCGCCGTCCGCGACCACCGTCTGTCCCGTGACCCAGGCCGCACCCGGCGACGCCAGCAGCAGCACCAGGTCCGCCAGGTCGGCCGGGGTCGCCAGCCGGCCCATCGGGGTCGCGGCCACGGCGTTCGCGCTCATCGAGTCGAAGCCGGGGAACATCCGTCCGACAGGGTTGTCCAGCAGCCCTGCGGAGGCGGTGTTCACGCGGATCCCGTCCGGCGCGAACTCGGCGGCCAGGTAGCGGGTCAGCGCCTCCAGCGCCGCCTTGGACAACCCCACCGGCAGGTAGTTCGCCGGTGTGTACGCCGCCCCGACCGAGGAGACGTTGACGACGCAGCCCCCGTCCGAGCGCGCCAGCAGCGGACGGGCTGCGCGAGCACACCACAGCGCGCCCTTGACGTTGGTTTCGTACGCCTGGTCCAGGTGCTCCTCGGTGAGCTCGTCCCAGCCGACGAAGGTGCCCGTGGCGGCGTTGTTGACCAGCAGGTCCAGCCGTCCGTACGCCGAGGTCACCTCGTCGAACATCCGACGCACCTGGTCTTGCTTGGCCACCGACGCCCGGATCACCCGGACGCCGCCGCCCAGCTCGGCCGCGAGCTCCTTGGCCGCGTCGTAGGAGTGGAAACAGTTCAGCACCACCGTGGCGCCTGCCTCGGCGAGCGAGCGCACGAGGTGCGCTCCCACGCTGCCCGCCCCGCCCGTGACGAGGGCCACCCGGCCCTCGAACACCGTCATGCCGCGTCCGACTTGGCCAGCGAGTCGACCGTGAAGTCCACCACCTGGCCGAACGTGCGGTAGTCGGACACTCGCAGGTCCTCGGGGCGCCTGCCCAGCTCGAACAGGAGGTTGATCCGGCTCATGAGCTCCACGCGCTTGACCGAGTCGACACCGAGGTCGGCCTCCAGCTCGGCATGGTCCTCGAAGACCTCTTCCGGGTACTCCAGGGCGGTGGCGTAGAGGTCGCGCACGCGGGCGGCGATCGCCTCCCTCGACTGCGAGGCCGCGCCTCCGGCGGATACGGCGGTGCTTTCTTCGACGGCCACCTGAGTGGTGGGGACATCGACGGTCACCGGCCGGGCGACGGCGCTGTCGGCGGAAATCGTCTGGACAGCGGGGTTCTCGATGGTCGTCGACCGAGTAACGGGATTCTCCGCGGTCACCGACCGGGAGGTGGCGGCGGGAGCCAGGAAACGTCCGGTCTCCCGCAACGTGTTCACGTCCTGAAGCAGCGGCGTGCACACGGACGCGGCCCGGTGCGCCGACCGCACCCGTGACGTCAGTGCCCGCCCCGCGCCCACCTCCACCCAGACGCCCGCGCCGGAACGGTGCAGCCGCTCGACGGCCGCGCCGAAGCGCACCGGGGTGACGAGGTGGGAGGCGAGCAGTTCGCCGAGGTCGTCCGAGTCGCGATAGTAACGGCTCAGGATGGGCGAGAAGACGGGCACGTCCAGCCCGCGCCGCCCGTACCCGGTGAGCCTACGGCCCAGTTCCCGCCCGGCAGGGGCGAGCAGCGGGCTGTGGAACGGGTGCGGCGCGCGCAGCTCGGTGACGGAAAGTCCCACGGCGTCGGCGATCGCGGACGTGCGCCGCAGCGCGTCGGCCGGCCCCGCCACCACCGTCTGATCCGGCCCGTTGTCCACCGCGATCACGGCCCCGGAGGTGGGCAGCAGATCCAGGATCTGCTGGGTCCGCTCCGCCGCGCAGCCCAGCGCCAGCAGCCCGCCGCCGCTGCTGTCGTGCTCGCGCAGCACGATGATGCGGTGGCAGAGGATCTCCGCCCCCTCGGCGATGTTCAGCGCGCCGCCGGCGACCAGGGCCGCGATCTCGCCGAGGCTGTGCCCGACGAGCACGCTGAACCGTGCTCCCTCCTCGGTGAGCGCGCGGTGAGCCGCGGTGGACGCGGCGAACACGGCCAGCTGCAGGACATCCGGCGCCTCATTCAGCAACCGCTCCGGGGAATCACCGGAAAAAGCGCGATCCAGGCCCTTGCCCAGCATTCCCCTGGCCACTTCGTCGATGATTTCAATCGCTTCTGTCGCACCATTTCCATGGTCCTTCAACCATCGCAGGGCGTTCGGCACATATGCGCCTTGACCCGGGAAAAGGCCGACCACTATCTCTACGGTGCCCAGCATTTCCTTTCCCTCCCCGAGCATGAAGAACAGGCAAACGCGTCGCCCATTGCAGTCCCCACGAAAAAATGCGTGCGAGGGATTGACTCTTTTGACGACAACCGCGATCATGATGCACTGGGCACCCCTAAGGTTTTAACTACATTCGTAGATCATGGTTCAAGTCGCCGGGGAACGGCCTGTAGCCGGTGGAGCATCCCGCGGCGAGCTTCGCCTTGACCTACGATCTGGTCGTGTCCCGGAATGCCGATCCGACCGCGCTCGCCGGGAAGAACCGGCCGCTCCGACGTCTTTCCGAGCCGACCGCGAAGTACCATCGGTCAATGACCGAAATGACCGAAACCACGCCCGGCTGGCTCGCTCCGGAAGAACTGGAGGCGACCCGCGCGCGGATGCCGATCCTCTACGTCGACGCCGTCCCCGTACGGGTCGACGAGACGGGAACGGTCACGCGCGTCGGCCTGCTGCTGCGCATCGGAGCGGACGGAGCGGTCAGCCGCGCCCTCGTCTCCGGCCGCGTGCTTCACCATGAGCGCGTCCGCGACGCGCTCATGCGGCACCTGGAGAAGGATCTCGGTCCGACGGCACTGCCCTGCATCCCCCCTTCCCCGCAGCCGTTCACCATCGCCGAGTACTTTCCGACCCACGGCGTCACGCCCTATCACGACCCCCGGCAGCACGCGGTCTCCCTCGCCTACGTCGTCCCGGTCACCGGCGACTGCCGTCCTCGGCAGGACGCCCTCGACCTCGTCTGGTTCACCCCCGAGGAGGCTTCCTCACCGGTGGTGCAGCAGGAGATGCTCGGCGGGCAGGGCCTCCTGCTGAAGCAGGCCCTCGCACACGTCGGCTGCCTTTCCTGACCGTCGCACGCCCTGTCGCACGCCCTGTCGCACGCCCTGGGGAAACGACCGGTCGTCGTACTCGGGCCGGTGCCGCACGCATCGACCGCTTTCCCGACCGCCGCACAGGTCGATCACCTTCGGCGACGTACGGCCATGATCCTTTTTCCTGGGCTGTGGCGGTCTGGGTCATGACGGTCTGGGTATGAGGGCTTCACCGACGCCTACGGGTGGCCCTCGCCGAGCCGGCCTTCCCGGGACAGGAAGCGATGGATGCGTTTTCATGCGGATTTGCACATTCACTCGAAATACGCGCGGGCCTGCAGCAAAGACAGCGACCTGGAGCACCTGACGTGGTGGGCTCGGCGCAAGGGCGTCGCGTTGCTGGGCACCGGTGATTTCACGCATCCGGCGTGGTTCGAGCATTTACGCGAAAATCTCGTACCGGCGGAGCCGGGGCTGTTCCGGCCCCGCGAGGAGATCGCCTCGGAGGCCCTCGGACCGCTGCCCGCCGGTGTCGGCCCCGATGAGGTGCGGTTCATGCTGTCCGCGGAGATCTCCACGATCTACCGGCGCGGCGAGCACACCCGCAAGATCCACCACCTGGTCTACATGCCGGGCTTCGACGAGGCCGCGACGTTCAACGCCAGGCTCGACCGGATCGGCGACCTGAGCTCGGACGGACACCCCGTCCTCGGCCTCGACTCCCGTGCCCTGCTGGAGATCACCCTGAGCAGCGGTGACGGCGCCTACCTGGTGCCCGCCCACGTCTGGACGCCGTGGTTCGGCGTCTTCGGCTCGAAGTCGGGCTTCGACACGATCGAGGAGTGCTACGGCGAGCTCTCCGGCCACATCTTCGCGCTGGAGACCGGCCTGTCCAGCGACCCGGCCATGAACTGGCGGGTCTCCGCCCTCGACCGCTACCGGCTGGTCAGTTACTCCGACGCCCACTCGCCGCCCATGGTCGGCCGCGAGACCACGGTGTTCGAGACCGACCTCGACTACTTCGCCGTCCTGCGGGCGCTCCGGACCGGGACCGGGTACGCGGGAACGACCGAGTTCTTCCCCGAGGAGGGGAGATACCACGTCGACGGGCACCGCAGGTGCGACGTCCGGATGGGTCCCGAGGAGACGCGCGGGCGCGACGGGATCTGCCCGGTGTGCGGGAAGCCGCTCACGGTGGGCGTGCTGAACCGGGTCCAGGAGCTGGCCGACCGGCCCGACGGTTTCCGGCCCGAGGGCGTCGCGGGCTTCCGCAACCTCGTACCGCTGCCGGAGATCGTCGGCGAGATCCTCGACGTGGGGTCGAAGAGCAAGAAGGTCCTCAGGGAGGTCGACAGGCTCACCGCCGCGCTGGGCCCCGAGTTGGGGATCCTGGAGGACGTACCGGTCGAGGACATCGCGGACCTCTCACCGCCGCTCGCGGAGGCCGTCGGACGGCTGCGCCGCGGCGAGGTGATCAGGGAACCCGGGTACGACGGCACGTACGGCGTGATCCGGCTCTTCGAACCGGGCGAGCTGGAGCGGGCGCGCGAGGACACCGCCCCGACGCTTTTCTAGTGGGCCGTCACACAACCTTGCTGGGGAAACCAGACCTGAAGAGAGCCGGTCACCCGGTCGTGATACCCGGTCAACGTTCGGAGACGGGCCACCAGCCCCGCCTGCCAGGCACTACTTTCCAGGTCCCCGCCTTTCAGGCCCTGCCTTCGAGACACCGCCTTTCAGGCCCGCTGCCCCGACACCCAGCCCCGCTGACCGCGACCTCCCGGCTTCCCCTCGGTCCCGGTCTCCGCGACCGCGCCCCTCGATTCCGTGCGTGCGGCCTTCCTGGACTCCGGATCACCGCAGCGCGCTCATCCTCGCGAGAGCGGCGGCGAAAAAAGAGCGCGGAGCCTGCGCGGCCACCACGAACGCGTCGGCCGCGGTGTCCACGTCGGTGAGGCGGGGCATCAGGGCGACGCTCAACCCGGCCTCCTCCAGCCTCCGCAGCTGGATCTCTCCGACGGTCGGCTCCGACATCGGGACGCCGAGCAGGAGTGTGGGCTCGGGAGCGCGCAGCCCGAGCAGCCAGAACCCGCCGGCCGTCGTCGGGCCGAACACCGCGTCGTAGGCGCTGAGCATGGACAGGGCGTAGACGAGCATGTCCGGGGTGACCTGCGGGGTGTCGGCGCCGATGAGCACGACCGGTACGGGCAGGAGCCGGTGGGCGTCGTCGAAGGCCGCGGCGAGCCGCTCGTCCGGCGCTTCCCCGCGCTGCGGCAGCACCGCGAAACCGTGGGGAAGCCAGGGGCCGGGGGCGCCGTCGAGCGCGAGCACCCTCCTGTCGACGGGAACGCGGGCGACCGCGCGCAGCGTGTCCTCGAGGGCGGCGGCGGCCAGCGCGGCCGCCTCACGCGCGGTGAAGGGCGGGATCAGCCGGGTCTTCACCTGTCCCGGCACCGGCTCCCTCGCGATCACCACCACCTGCCCCTCGGGCGGCCCGCCCTGGGACGGTACGCGCCGCGACGGCCCGCCCCAGGCTCGTCGGCTCCTGGACGCCTCGCCATGAGGTGTCTCGTTCCCGGTGTTCCCGGTGTTCCAGATGTGAGGGAACGGGCCGGTGCCGTACCGTCCGCTCCCGGCACGGCTCATGCGTCCGCTCGATCGGCCATGACCCGGCGCGTCAGAACCGCCTCCCCGTACGGGCACTGCGGCACCACGTCGATCTTCATCGTTCGACGTTAAGGCCGGTGGGCGGGCTCCCTCGTGAGGGCGAGGGCGTGCTGCCAAGAAATGACCGGTTCAGGCCCACGGTTGGAGAATGTTTGGGAATTCCGGCGCGAATACCCCTACTCGCCACGATCACCAACCGGCGTCGCGCCCCCGACCTCTTTCAGGAGCGCGTTCGGGAGAACTCCCTACATGCTCTCGGTGAACGTCCGGGAGTTGCTCTCACTGCTCTGGTAGCTCTGGTAGCCCGGTCCCCACGTCCAGGTCTCCGTACGATCGCCGTTTTTGACGGTCTCCCTCCCGAAGAGCGAGCATTCGCTCGCCATGGCGGGCGTGGGCGGGATGAGGGCGGCGGACGCAACCGGCGCGGCGAGCACCACCGTGGAGGCGGTGAGGGCGATGACAGCGGTGATACAGCGGGCAACAGGCATGGGTTCTCCCATGACGTGCGGATGATCCGACGGAGATATCGCCTTTTTTCCGGAAAGCCGAACCACGCCGACCATCAAGATTCACACCGAGTCACATTCGGATCATCCGGATTTGTCCACCAGCTGGAATCACGTCTTCCATGGTCGGGGGATAAATCATCTCAAATACGAAATTTCGGGCATTGGAAACGGATGAATTTTATCGCTTCTCGCAAAACGCCTGCATCACCCAGCACTGGCGTATAACCTCGCGAAGTCTCAACACGCGGAAAAGGAAGTGGCGTGGCAGGATCATGGGCGGAGCTGCCGACGGGACGCGTCGTGCGCGTTCGCGGCGCGGACCCCGATGCCATCGCCCTTTCGATCGACCCGCTTCCCGACGACGCGCCGGCGATCGTCACCTACTACGCGGGTGACACGCGATCCGCAGGGGAAACGGTCTCCTCGGTACTGGGTGAGCTGGAAAAAGCCGCCGTCGATCTGTTCCCCGCGTGGCTGCCCGGCGCCGAGGGCATCGGCGGCCCCGGTGGCGCGGGCGGGCGCGCCGTACGCGTGCTCGCGCTGCGGGCCGCGTCCGCGACCGAGCACTTCGGCCCCTTCCTCGCCGACCTCGCCGAGCGGGCGCTGCACGAGGTCGAACCTCCCCCGCCACCGGGGGCGTCACGGGAGGCCACGGCCCGGGAGGCGCTCCGAGCATCGCGGGAGGCGGCGACCCGGGAGGCACTTCGCGGGGCGTCGCGGGCCGCTCGGGAAGCGCTACGAGGGGCCTCCCGCGAGGCGAGAGCGCGGCGCCCCTCCAGATTCACGGCCGAGACGCGGGCCGCCGGCCTCGGACGAGTGATCGCCGCCAGCTTCGGCCGGTCCCGCGCGGCGATCCTCGTACACGTCCCCGCAGACCTCTCTCCCTCGGCGGAGGAGGCGCTCGTCGCGGGGTGCGAATGGCTCGCCCACCACGGTGGCCTGGGAATCTGGCTCACCGGCGCCCCCCTGGCCACCGTGGACCGGATCGCCGTGACGCCCCTGCGACTGCCGACCGAGGTGACGGACCTCCTCCGCGGCCTACCGGAACCGGCGGATCCCCAGCCCGAGGCCCGTACGGCGCACACGGTCACCTACCCGGCGTTGGCGGGAAGGCCGCATCCGGCGAGCGTCGCCGAACGGACGCTGGAGGCCGCGCTCGCCACGTGCGACTGGGCGACAGGACGCGCGTGGAACCAGACCCACCGGCCGCACCCGCTCGTCAACCCCATCCGGGTGGACCTGCTCTGGCGGGACGAGCGGTGCGTGATCGAGATCGACGGCCCCGAGCACCACTCCCCGCGCGCGTACGCGGCGGACAGGCAACGGGACGTACGGCTCCAACTCGACGGCTACGCCGTGCTGCGCTTCACCAACGCGCAGGTCATCACCGATACGAAAACCGTGCTTCACCAGATAAGGCGATTTCTCCGGGACCGTCGCCCCGGAGCGTTGGAAGGATTAGAACATGCCCGATAAAGCACTTTCACTGCCGGAAATCGCCGCACTGCTGGTGTTGATGATCGAGGCGAAAGAGATCTCCAATCCGGAGCTCAAGAAGCTTCACGGTCTGACGATGACCAAACAGGTGCGCGATAAGTTGAACGACCTGAAGCTCGTGGAGAGCCGGAAGGGAAAGCGCGGCGCGTTCTTCCACACACTGACCGACGCCGGATGGGCCTGCCTGAACACCGAGCTCCGGACCGGGATCGTCGTCCCGAAGGGCTCAAGCTCGGAGAGGGCCGCGCTCCGCGCCGCCCTGCGCATCCTGCAGGGCTTCATGAAGCGGACCGACGACAATCTCGCCGACATCTTCGACGGAAACACCACCCCCGTATCCGAGGACTCTTCCGGCGACCCCGCACCGGCACCCGCGGCCTCCTCGGACGAGCCCGCGCCCACGACTTCCGCAGACACCCTCGCAAAGGCCCCCACAGCCTCGGCTTCTGTAAACACCCCTGCGGAAGCCCCCACGGCCTCCGCTTCCGCAGATACCTCCGCAGCTTCCCTGGCGTCGGCGGCTCCGGACGTCGAGCAGCGCATTCGTGCCGCCTACCGCGAGCTGGCCACCGAGCCGGGCGCCTGGGTAAGTCTCACGAGGCTCCGCCCCCTGCTGGGCGAGGTACCGAGGGCGACGGTCGACGAGACTCTCATCCGAATGAACCGCATGAGTAATGACGTGAACATCATTCCCGAGGCCAACCAGAAGACGCTCTCCCAAAAGGACAGGGACGCGGCGGTGACCATGGGCGAGCAGGAGAAGCACCTCCTCAAAATCGAGGCGCGATGAGAAACGAGGAGCGCAGGTTACTGACGGAGTTCAAGCTCAGGCTGAACTCGGTGCTGACCGTCGACGACGTGTGGAACACCTCGCCGTTCCACGTGAAAGGCCTGCACCGCCACACCGGCCAGCTCCTGCTCGACGGGCTGGGCGAAGCAGGGGAGAGCCGGGGACCAAGCCCGATCGGTGTGGTCGTCCAGGGGCAGCGGGGCACGGGCAAGACGCACCTGTTGGGCTGGGCGCGCGCCCGGGTCCTGAGGGAGGGCGGATATTTCATCTTGGTGAGCCTGCTGGACGCCAGGAGCTTCTGGGAGAGCGTCGTGGTATCGATGCTCGACAGCCTCTCCCGCAAGGTCAGGGAGGAGGACGGGGCGAACCAGCTCAAGATCTTCCTGGAGCACCTGTCGGAACTGGTCGAGGTTCCCCGGATGGTGCGGCGCGCGGTGACCGGGAACACGGCGTTGACAAGGGAGGCCCTCGACGCCTTCGTCGAGGCGCTGCACCGCTTCGACGGACCGCTGTGCCTGGACACCCAGAACACCGTGCGGGCGCTCGTCCTGCTCGCCTCCGGTGGCCTCGCGACCCAGGACATCGGAACCTCCTACCTCTCTTCCATCCCCGAGGAGGAGCCAGGCGAGCGCGCCCCGTGGGGGATCCGGCGAGGTGAGAAGACACCGCAGGAGATCGTGAAGGACATCTCGCGGCTGATGGCGCTCACCGGCCCCACCGTGATCGCGGTCGACCAGATCGACATGCTCATCGCGCAGTCCTCGATCGCCGGTGTCAACGACTTGGAGCAGGACTGGCAGCAGGCCCTCGTTGTCGAGCAGGTCGCGGGCGGCTTGATGGCACTGAGGGAGGTCACCCGCAGGACGCTCACGGTCGTCTCCTGCCTCCCCGCGACCTGGATCCTCATCGAGAGGCTCGCGACCGACACCGTCCAGGACCGGTTCAGGAAGACGGTCCAGCTCATGACCATTCCCGACGCCAAGGTGGGCCGCGAGCTGGTCGAGCGGCGGTTTGCCCCGCCGTTCCGAGGGATCGACTTCACGCTGCCCTATCCGACGTGGCCGGTGCGGCCGTCCGCGTTCGAGGACGCACCCGACTTCACCCCACGGCAGTTGTTGAAGGTCGTCGACCGGCATCTCCACTCCTGCCTGGTCGACGGCGAGATCAGGGAGCTGGAGAGCCTCAACTCCCGCCCCACCACGGATCCGCCCCCCGTCCCCGGACCCCCTGTCTCCCCGCAGGAGTTCGCGGCGCTGGACGCCCGCTTCGCCGTGCTGCGAGACAGGGCGGACGTGACCTCGGCGACCGCTCCATCGACCGAGGACATGACGATGCCCGCGCTGCTCTCGGCGGGGCTCAACGCCTGGATCGCCGAACAGGGCGACGCGGAACGCCTGTTCAGCCAGGATCCCCCGCCGAGCTCGAAGCCTCCCCTGCACGCGCGTCTGCGCCGCAGCCTGGACGAGACCACCGAGGACGAGGCGCACTGGTGCTTCCGCGCGATCGCCACCAAGCACGCCAACGCCGCGCTGGTCCGCCTGCGCAACGCCTCGGTGGCGGCGGGCCTGGACGCCGGGGTCCCGAAGCGGAAACTGTTCGTTCTGCGGAACGCGGAGTGGGCGAAGGGGCCGCGCACCCGGGAGGTTCTCGCGGAGTTCGAGCGGGCGGGCGGCAGGGTGCTCCGCGTGGACGACGAGGACCTCAGGATCCTCACGGCGCTCCGCGACCTGTTCGTCGAGGACCCCGCGAACCTGCAGGCCTGGCTCGTCTCGCGGAAGCCCAGCGGTGACGTCAAGCTGTTCAGCGAGGCGCTGGGTGACGGGTGGACCGTTCCCGGCGAGCTTCCGGGCCCCGAAGATCCGCCCTCTCCCGTCACCTCCGACGAGCCGTCCGGCCAGGTCGCTCTCGAAGATGCCGAGACGGCGGGGCACGCCGCCGGAGGGCACCCCGGCCAGGCCGCTTCCTCACCGCAGGTCTCCCCCGTGGCAAGACCCGCTGTGAGGCCCGACACGGAGTCCGACGCGAGCCCTCACGCGAGACCCACGAACCACGGACCCGTGAACCACACGGACCGTCGTACGGGAACCGGCACGGAATCCAACACGAGCCCTCGTACGAGACCCGACGCGAACCGCGCGCCTTCCGTCACCCTCGGCAGGGCGATGGCCGACGGCACCCCCCTCGATCTCGACCTGGAATCGCTCAGGAAACACACCGCAATCTTCGCCGGGTCCGGGTCGGGGAAGACCGTGCTCATTCGCGGCCTGATCGAGAGGTGCGCGCTCCAGGGCGTGTCGGCCATCGTGCTCGACCCCAACAACGACCTGGCACGTCTGGGAGACCCCTGGCCGTACCCGCCGACGCACTGGGACGCCGATGCCCCCGCGGAGGCCGAGAGGTATCTCGCCGACACCGACGTCGTGATCTGGACGCCGCGTCGCAGCGCGGGACGTCCCCTCAGCTTCCAGCCCCTGCCCGACTTCGCGAGTGTCCTCGACAACCCCGACGAGTTCACCGAGGCCGTGGAGGTGGCCGTCGCGTCCATCGTGCCGCGGGTCAAACTGGATGCGAGAACGGCCAAGGCCCAGCTCGGGCAGGCGGTGCTCAGGGAGACGCTCAGACACTACGGAAGGCAGGGGGCGAGCGGCCTCAGAGGGCTCATCGCGATGCTGTCGGCACTGCCGGACGGGGTGAGCGGGCTCGACAACGCGGAGAAGATCGCGTCCGAGCTGGCCCAGAACCTGACCGCGGCCATGGTGAACGACCCGTTGTTCGGCGGTGAGGGTACGCCGGTGGATGCCGGACTCCTGCTCACCCCTCCCCCTGGAAAGCGGGCACGCGTCTCGGTGATCAGCCTTGTCGGGCTGCAGTCGGACCACCAGCGGCAGAGCTTCGTGAACCAACTGCAGATGGCCCTGTTCGCCTGGATCAAGAAGAACCCGGCCGGTGACCGGCCGTTGGGCGGACTGTTCGTGATGGACGAGGCCCAGACGTTCGCGCCGTCCGGCACGATGACGCCCTGCACGCACAGCACGCTCGCGCTCGCCTCCCAGGCCCGCAAGTACGGGCTCGGTCTCGTGTTCGCGACCCAGGCACCCAAGGGACTGCACAACCGGATTCCCGGTAACGCCGCGACCCAGTTCTTCGGCCTGCTGAACAGCCCGATCCAGATTTCCGCCGCGAGGGAGATGGCCCAGGCCAAGGGGAGCGACGTCACCGACATCTCGCGGCTGCGGACGGGCCAGTTCTACGCGGCCTCCGAGGGTTCGGCGTTCGTGAAGGTGCAGGTTCCCATGTGCCTGAGCCACCATCCGAAAGACCCGCTCAGCACCGAGGAGGTCATCGCGAGGGCGGGAAGGCCGGTGGCGGACTTCCGCTGACCTCGCCGATCGAGCGCAGGACGGCGTCGGGGACGACGAGGTCGGCGCGGAAGCGGGTGGTGGCGATGAGGTCGGCGTTGCGCTGGTCGGTGCCCAGCGCCCAGGCCGCGGCGGCCTCGGGGTCCTTGCCGAAGCGCTCGTGCCGGGCGACGAGGCGGCGTACGCGCTCGTCCGGGTCGAGGTCGCAGTACCAGACCTCGTGGAGCCACGATCGCACGCGTGCCCAGTCGCCCCGGTCGAGCAGCAGGTAGTTTCCCTCGGTGACGACGAGCCGGGCGGCCCGAGGGACCGGAATGCTTCCCGCGATCGGCTGCTCCAGGTCACGTTCGAACGCGGGCGCGTAGACCATGTCGTCCTCGTCCTCGCGCAGGCGGCGCAGGAGCGCCGCGTATCCGGCGGCGTCGAAGGTGTCGGGCGCGCCCTTACGCTCGCGGCGCCCGAGCCGGTCGAGCTCGACGTCGGCGAGGTGGAAGCCGTCCATCGGCACGTACGCCACCCACTCCCGCTCCGGCAGTCCCTCCGGAGGCACCGATCGCAGCAGGCCGACCAGGTGCTCGGCGAGGGTGGTCTTGCCCGCCCCCGGGCTCCCGGTGACGCCGAGCAGCGCGCGGTGCCCCTCCCGTACGAGGGAGCGCGCCCTGACCACCAGGTCGTCGAGGGAGGTCGTCGGGTCGTCCCCGGCCGTAACCGCCGAAGTGCTCGTCACGTGAACGAACGTAGCCGAGCCCTCCGCCGACAGCCAGCGCGGCCCGTACGTCTCGACGGCGCTGCAACAATTCCGGTCCCTGCGCCGTCTAGGCCGTAACGACGCAGAAAGGGCGACAGTTGGACGACGAACCCGGCTTTGACGACTTCGTGGCCGAGCGAGGCGAGGCGCTGCTCCGCTACGCGTACGTCCTGACCGGCAACCCGCACGACGCCGCCGACCTCACGCAGGAGGCGCTGACCCGATTACGCGCCGCCTGGCCGAGGGTGCGGCGCAAGACCGACGCGCTCGGTTACGCCCGGACGACGATGGCTCGGCTGCACATCAGCATCTGGCGCCGGCGCAGGCGCGAGCATCTCACCGGGGAGCCGCCCGAGCAGACCTGGGAGGTGGTCTTCCCGTCCGACGAGGACCGGGGGCTCTGGAAAGAACTGGCCGCGCTGCCCCGCAGACAGCGCGCCGTGCTGGTGCTCCGCTACTACGAACAGCTGACCGACGCCGAGATCGCCGAGGTGCTCCGCATCTCCCAGGGGACCGTGCGCAGCCAGGTCTCCCGGGGCCTGGACAAGCTGCGATCCGCCGTCTCCACCTCACCGAAGGCCTACGGGGGGCACGCGATGACCGAGATCGAAGACAAGCTGAGCCGCGTCCTGTCCGCAGCCGCGGAGCAGGTGCCCGAGCAGGCGCGGATCACGTTGTCCGCGGCGGTCAGGGAACGCCGTCGGCCTCGGCGGGCGCCCGCCGCGCTACTCGCGGCGGTGGCCGTGGTCGTGGTGGCCGGTGGGGCGGGTACGGCGGTGCGAACCCTGGGCGCGTCGGCCGTACCCCAGCCCGCGGTGAACGCCACGGGTGCGCAGAAATCCACGCCACCGCCGATCCCGGGATGGGACGACGACCTGCCACCGCACATCGAGCGGGTATGGCCGCAGGCCCTGCACAAGATCCCGGCCAGGCTGCCCGATGGCCGTGTCTACCATCCGCAGTTGCTTCTCGACGATCGGACGCTGCTCGTCATAACGAGAGTAGGCGCCGAGAAAAGGCGGCTCCTGTGGAGCTACGACCTGGTGAGCGGCAAGCTCCGGCGGATCGCCGAGTTCCCGAGCCGGAATTCGACGCTCATCGCCGAAAACGTCACCGTGAACGGCGGAAACATCGCCTGGTGGGCGTCGTACAAGGAGCCGGGCAAGCAGCGGGTCGCGCGGATCTGGACGGTGCCCGTCGGCGGCGGCACTCCCCGTAAGGTGACCGACGTCCCGCTGGAGGACGTCATGAAGAAGGGTCACATCCGGGCATTGGAAGTGGTGGGCTCGGACGTGGTCTTCTCCCGCGAGAGCGGCGGGGTGTACACGGCACCGCTACGCGGCGGCACTCCGCACCTGGTGCCGGGCACCGAAGGACAGCACCTCCTGCGGTGGCCCTGGGTCGGCTCCCACAGCAAACAGGCCGTCTTCGCCAAGCTGTTCAATATCAAGACGCGGGAGCGGCGCGACGCCGTCGTCAGGCCCGGCGAGAAGTTCGTCAGGTGCGGCGTCAACCGATGCTATGGCCACAGCTCGTCCGGCGGGCCCGGCCCGCGCGTCTTCGCCCGCGACCGCGACGGCTCCCGGGAGCAGACGCTGCCCTCCGTGATCGAGGTAGGTGACGATCCTGGCCTGGAGCGGTTCTACAAGGGGGCGCTCATGAAAGGCGTCGTCCTCCACGACGCGCTTACCGGCACCTCCGCCGACCTGGGCGTACGGCAGGACAAACAGGGGGGAATATCCACCCCCGACGGCGGCTTCGACCGGCTGATGGCCTATCAGGTCGGCAAGGAGATGTACGTCGTGGACCTGGCTGCCATCGAATAGCGAAGATGCCGGGACTCATGCCCACCCCGGCACCTTCGGGGAACGCTCCTCACCGCGAGAACAGCCGACCTCTCCCCCTGAAGGAACCCGGGGAAGACCGGCCGGTCCGAGGTGTACGGGTCATCGTCGGGGGCCGAAGGCGGAGGCGTGGTCAGAGCGGCGGCGTGGAGGCGGTGCGGAGGGCGGAGAGGACGAGTTGGGTCGCCTCGCGGCCGGCCTTCAGCATCTCCTCCGCCGAGGCGCCGTTGCTCAAGCTGACGACGGCGGCGAGCTTGCCCCCGCCGATCACCGCGCCGACGACCGCCGACGCCTCGATGAGGCTCAGCTCCTCCGGAAATGCCTGGTGCAGGGCCTCGGCGAGCTCCCGCTGGCTCTCGAAGAGGAGCAGCAGGCCGCGTGCCCGCAGTGAGGGGACGGTCATGACGAGGTGGTTGATCGGGCCTATCTCGCCCTGGAGCTGCTCGTCGAGGGTGATCGCGGAGAAGCCGGACTCGACGGCGCGGGTGAGGAGGTCGATCGCCCGGTCTCCAGGACGGGGCTCCGCGATCACCCGTAGCACGCGCTCGATGCCGTCGCGCGAGTTGCAGAAGATCACGTCCTCCTTGCTCGCGAAGTAGCTGAAGAAGGTGCGCGTCGAGACGTCGGCGGCCGCGGCGATCTCCGAGACGGTGGTCTGCTCGTAGCCCTTGTCCATGAAGAGCTTCAGCGCGGCGGCGATGAGCGCGTGCCGGGTGCGCAGTTTCTTGCGTTCGCGCAAGCCCAGAACCTCACACATGCGGGCAGTTTAGTACATCAGACCATACTTTGCATCTATTGAAACTTTGCATTTGATGTAGTTTTCTGGATGGGACGAAGCACGTCACCGCAAAGGAGCGTGAGATGGCACAGTCCCAACCGGAAGCCCAGGCCCACCAGGAAGCCGTCACCTTCCCCTTCGGACGTCCCAGCCCCTTCGAACCGCCCGAGCGACTCACCTCGCTGCGCGAGGAGGGACCCATCACCCCGATGGTCTACCCGGACGGTGCGACGGGCTGGCTCGTGACCGGCTACTCCGCCGTACGGTCGATCCTGGCCGACCCCCGCTTCAGCTCCCGGCGCGAGTTGCTGCACATCCCCGTGCCCTTCCCGCTGATGCAGGAGATGCGCCGGCCGGCCGACCCCGGCATGTTCATCCGGATGGACCCACCCGACCACACCCGCTACCGCAAGCCGCTCACCGCGCAGTTCACGGTGCGGCGGATGAAGCAGCTGGAGCCGAGGATCCGCGAGATCACCGAGGAGCGGCTCGACGCGATGGAGAAGGCCGGGCCTCCCCAGGACCTGGTGAAGGAGTTCGCGCTGCCCATCCCCTCCCTGGTGATCTGTGAGCTGCTCGGCGTCCCGTACGCCGACCGCGACGAGTTCCAGCGGTCCACCGCGGTGTTGCTGAACCTGGAGTCCTCCGTCGAGGACATCCGCGCGACGATCGCCGGCTTCAGCGCGTTCTTCGCCCGGCTCATCGAGGCCAAGCGGGCCGACCCCGCCGACGACCTGCTCAGCGGGCTGATCGAGGGCGGCGAGCTGACCGACGAGGAACTGGGCAACGTCGGGTTCCTGCTGCTCGTCGCCGGACACGAGACGACGGCGAACATGCTCGGCCTGGGCACGTTCGCCCTGCTCCAGCACCCCGACCAGCTCGCAGCGCTGCGCGCCGACCCCTCGCTGATCGACAACACGGTCGAGGAGCTGCTGCGCCATCTCACGATCATCCACGTCGGCCCGCTCCGCGCGGCCCTGGAGGACGTCGAGGTCGAGGGGCGGCTCATCAAGGCGGGAGACCCGGTGACCCTCTCGCTCATGGCCGCCAACCGCGACCCCGCCCGCTTCGCCGACCCCGAGCACCTGGACATCACCAACCCCGCGGCCGGGCACCTCACGTTCGGCCACGGACTGCACCAGTGTCTCGGCCAGCAGCTCGCCCGCGTGGAGATGCGCACCGCGTTCCCGATGCTGTTCGACCGCTTCCCCGGCCTGCGCCTCGCCGTACCGGCGGAGGAGGTCCCCATGCGCGAGAAGATGTCCATCTACGGTGTACGGGAGCTGCCGGTCAGATGGTAGGAGGCGAGATGAAGGTCACCACGGACGTGGCGCGGTGCATCGGAGCGGGCATGTGCGTGCTCACCGCGCCCGAGGTCTTCGACCAGAGCGAGGACGAGGGCACCGTCGTGCTCCTCGACGAGACGCCCCCGCCCGAGTTGCACGCCGCCGTCCGCCGGGCCGTGCAGCTCTGCCCCTCTGGCGCGATCTCGGTGAGCGATCCGGAGGGCTGAGGTAAACGGACCGGTCGGCCCTGAACAGGAGGACTGAGGCCGGCGGGCCTGCCGGTCCTGAACGGGAGAGCCGAGGCCGGCGGGCCCGCCTACTCTGAACGGGAGGGTCGAGATTACACGGGCCTGCCGGTCCTGACCGGGAGGGCCGAGGCTACGCGGGCCCGCCGGTCCTGAAGTAGTGGCCCTTCTCCAGGTCCTCGATCAGGCCCGGCTGGGTCGGCTGCCATCCCAGCAGTTCGCGGGTGAGTTCGCCGGAGGCGGGGTTGTCGGTGGCGAGGAACCATGACAGCCACCCGAAGTGCCCGGCCGCTTCGTCGACGGGGACGGAACGGGTCGGCAGATCGAGGTGACGGCCGATGACCTCGGCGATCGAGCGGATCGGCACGCCCTCTTCGGCGACCGCGTGCAGGACCGATCCGGGCGGCGCCCCCTCCAGGGCGAGCCGGAACAGGTGCGCGGCGTCGAGGCGGTGCGTGGCCGGCCAGCGCTGGGAGCCGTCGCCGACGTAGCCGGAGAAGCCCTTGTCGAGGGCGACGCCGACCAGGGCCGTCATGAACCCGTTGTCGCCCTCGCCGTGCACGGTCGGCGGAAGTCGTACGACGGACGAGCGGATGTTCCGGTCGGCGAGGGCGAGGGTGACGTGCGCGGTGCTCAGCCGGGTCCGCGGGCCGCTCTCCAGGCCCGCGGGCAACGCCTCGGGGGTGAGCACGTCCTCTTCCGTGGCCATATGGCCCGGGCTGAGCCCGAGCACCCCGGAGGCGAGCAGGAACGGCCGGGCGGACCCGGCGAGCACCTCACCGAACGTCTCGACGACGCGGCGGTCCGCGTCGGCGGCGCCCTGGAAGTCTCCCGTGAAGGCGCTCTCGTGCTTGAACGCGAGGTGGATCACCCCGTCCGAGGCGGCGGCCGCGTCGCGCAGGACGTCGAGATCGTCGAGCGTGCCGCGGACCACCTCGACCCCGGCCTCGGTGAGGGCGGCGGCCGAGGCGTCGGAACGGGCGAGCCCCACGACCCGGTGACCCGCGTCGATAAGTTCGGGGACGAGTGCGGAGCCGATCCATCCGGATGCTCCGGTGACGAAAACGCGCATGAGTCATGCCTCCAGCCCGGTCGGTCGCCCTCGCGCGGAGAAGGCGCGTCGGGCGACCAAGTAATGTCAGTTGCTGTCATCACACCGTAGCAACCGATGTCAGTCGCTGTCATCACATGACGGCGAACAATGTCAGTAACTGTCATCGCGCGACGCCGACCGATGTCAGCCACTGCCATCGGGTACACTGCCCGGCATGGGGAGATGGGAGCCGAACGCACGATCTCGGCTCGAACAGGCTGCGCTGGATCTCTACCTTGAGCGCGGCTTCGAACGCACCTCGGTCGCGGAGATCGCCCAGCGGGCGGGGCTGACCGAGCGGACGTTCTTCCGCCACTACGCGGACAAGCGCGAAGTGCTGTTCTCGTGTCCGAGCCTGCTGCAGCAGCTTTTCACGGACGCGGTCACCCAGGCCCCCGAGTCCGCCACCCCGATAGAAGCCGTGGCGGCGGCCATCGAGGCCACCGCGGCCGTGCTCCAGGAACGCCGGGAGTACACCCTCCGGCGCCAGACCGTCATCGCCGCCAGCGCCGAGCTGCAGGAACGCGAGCTGATCAAACTCGCCTCACTGTCGGCCACACTCGCCGACGCGCTGCGGCAACGCGGAGTCGAGGACGCCTGCGCGAACCTCGCCGCCGAGGCGGGCATCGCCGTCTTCAAGATCGCGACCCGCCTCTGGGTCGAGCAGTCAGGCCAGGGGGACCTCTCCCGGTTCGTCAAGGAGTCGTTCGAAGGACTCAGAGCGGTGACCGCGGGCACCTGACCCGAGCGCCCCGAATTCCCGGCGCTCGACGTTCCCCTTGATCAGGTGCCCGCGTTCTCCCGGTCAGGTGCCGACGTAGGCCGCGAGGTGTTCGCCGGTGAGGGTGGGGCGAGCGGCGACGAGGTCGGCGGGGGTGCCCTCGAAGACGACCCGGCCGCCGTCGTGGCCGGCCCCCGGGCCGAGGTCGATGATCCAGTCGGCGTGCGCCATCACCGCCTGGTGGTGCTCGATGACGATGACCGACTTGCCGGAGTCGACGAGCCGGTCCAGCAGGCCGAGCAGCTGCTCGACGTCGGCGAGGTGCAGGCCGGTGGTCGGCTCGTCGAGGACGTAGACACCGCCCTTCTCGGCCATGTGGGTGGCGAGCTTGAGCCGCTGCCGCTCGCCGCCGGACAGCGTGGTGAGCGGCTGACCGAGGCTGAGGTAGCCGAGCCCGACGTCGGCGAGCCTGCCGAGAATGGCGTGCGCGGCCGGGGTGCGCGCCTCGCCCGCTCCGAAGAACTCCTCGGCCTCGACCACCGACATCGCGAGCACCTCGCTGATGTCGCGACCGCCGAAGCGGTACTCCAGCACCGACGCCTGGAACCGCTTCCCCTCGCACTCCTCACAGACGGTGGCGACGCCCGCCATCATCGCCAGGTCGGTGTAGATGACGCCCGCGCCGTTGCACTCGGGGCAGGCACCCTCGGAGTTCGCGCTGAACAGCGCCGGCTTCACGCCGTTCGCCTTCGCGAACGCCTTGCGGATCGGTTCGAGCAGGCCGGTGTACGTCGCCGGGTTGCTGCGCCGCGAGCCGCGGATCGCGCTCTGGTCGACCGAGACCACCCCCGCGCGTCGGGGGATCGACCCGTGGATGAGCGAGCTCTTGCCGGACCCCGCGACGCCGGTGACGACGACGAGCACCCCGAGCGGGATGTCGACGTCGACGTTCTGGAGGTTGTGGCGGTCGGCGCCGCGAATCTCCAGCGTGCCCTTGGGCGTCCGCACCGTCTCCTTGAGCGTGGACCGGTCGTCGAAGTGACGGCCGGTGATCGTGCCACCGGAACGCAGCCCCTCGACGGTGCCCTCGAAGCAGACGGTGCCTCCCTCCGTACCGGCTCCGGGGCCGAGGTCGACGACGTGGTCGGCGATCACGATCGTCTCCGGCTTGTGCTCCACGACGAGCACCGTGTTGCCCTTGTCCCGCAGCCGCAGCAGCAGGTTGTTCATCCGCTGGATGTCGTGGGGGTGCAGGCCGATGGTCGGCTCGTCGAAGACGTAGGTGACGTCGGTGAGCGAGGAGCCGAGGTGCCGGATCATCTTCACGCGCTGCGCCTCGCCACCCGACAGCGTGCCCGCGGGCCGGTCGAGCGAGAGGTAACCCAGCCCGATCTCCACGAACGAGTCGAGGGTGTGCGCCAGCGTGCCGAGCAGCGGAGCCACCGAGGGCTCGTCCAGGCCGCGTACCCATCCGGCCAGGTCGCTGATCTGCATCGCGCACGCGTCGGCGATGCTGACCCCGCCGATGCGTGAGGACCTCGCCGCCTCGCTGAGCCGGGTGCCGTCGCACTCCGGGCAGGTGGTGAAGGTGACCGCCCGGTCCACGAACGCCCGGATGTGCGGCTGCATCCCCTCCCGGTCCTTCGACAGGAACGACTTCTGGATCTTCGGGATCAGTCCCTCGTAGGTGAGGTTGACGCCGTCGACCTTCACCTTGACCGGCTCCCCGTAGAGGAAGTCGTGCAGCTCCTTCTTGGTGTAGTCGCGGATCGGCTTGTCCGGGTCGACGAACCCCGACTCGGCGTAGACCCGTACGGTCCAGAAGCTGTCCGACTTCCAGCCGGGGATGGTGAACGCCCCCTCGGCGAGCGACTTGGAGTCGTCGTACAGCTGGGTGAGGTCGATGTCGGAGACCGCTCCCCGGCCCTCGCAGCGCACGCACATGCCGCCGATACGGGTGAAGGTCGCCTTCTCGGCCTTGCGGGCACCGCGCTCGACCGTGATCGCACCGCTCGCCCGGACCGTGGCGACGTTGAAGGAGAACGCCTGGGGCGAACCGATGTGCGGCTGCCCGAGCCGGCTGAAGAGGATGCGCAGCATCGCGTTCGCGTCGGTGGCGGTGCCGACCGTGGAGCGGGGGTCGGCGCCCAGCCGCTGCTGGTCCACGATGATCGCGGTCGTCAGCCCTTCGAGGACGTCGACCTCGGGCCGCGCCTGCGTCGGCATGAAACCCTGCACGAAGGCGCTGTAGGTCTCGTTGATCATCCGCTGCGACTCGGCGGCGATCGTACCGAAGACCAGGGAGCTCTTGCCCGAGCCGGAGACACCGGTGAACACCGTGAGCCGTCGCTTCGGGATCTCGACGCTCACGTCCTTGAGGTTGTTCACCCGCGCGCCGAGCACGCGGATCAGATCGTGGCTGTCGGCGGCGTGCGGCTCGGGCGACCTCTCGGTCATGCTCATCGGCTCTCCAACTGTCTGCGGGGGCGGCTGTGCGAGTTCTTCTTGGCTGCGCTTTCCCTGGGGGATCAGCGCAGTTCCTGGATTCGGATCAGGTTGCCCGCGGGGTCGCGGACGGCGCAGTCTCGAACGCCGTACGGCTGCTCGGTCGGCTCCTGACTGATCTCGGCGCCACCGGCACGCAACCGTTCGAAAATACTATCGAGATCGTCGGTGGAGAGGACAATACCGGCGTAGGTGCCCTTCGCCATCATTTCCACGATGGTACGGCGCTCGTCGTCGGTGACTCCGGGGTCGGCGACCGGCGGTTGCAGCACGATGGAGGTGTCCGGCTGCCCTGGAGGACCGACCGTGATCCAGCGCATCCCGGCGTATCCGGCGTCGTTGCGGACCTCGAAGCCGAGGGTGTCGCGGTAGAAGGCGAGGGAGGCGTCCGGGTCGTCATGCGGGAGGAAGCTCGCGTGAATGGTGATGTCCATGACGTTCACGCTAGGTGCGGCTCGGGGGTGGTCGCTTCTCCGATCCTGACCGGTCGGGTCACCCGTTTCACCAGGCAGGACGGCCCTCCTCCGCCGCCCGGCCGAATCCGTACGGAGATTTCGACATCCCTCCCGGGGAGAGCGCAAAAATCTCATGGCCGCTCCGACTACTCATCGAAAGGACACACCTCAACGATCATCGGAGAACGAGATGGACCATCCCCGTATCGGCGTCAGCCTGCCGCACTTCGGGCCGTACGCGGGCCCGGACGCCGTCGTCGCCGTGGCGCGGGCGACGGAGCGGCTCGGGTTCCACGCCGTGTCCGTCAGCGAACGGCTGCTCATGCCCGCCACACCGGACTGGACCAACGACGCCGGCCTGCCCGAGTCCCATGTCTGGGACTCGCTGGAGATCCTGACCTGGGCCGCCGCCCACACGGAGCGGATCCGGGTGAGCACCGGAATCGTCAACTCGATCTTCCAGTCGCCCGTCATCCTCGCCCGCAGGCTGGCCACCCTCGACCGGCTGTCCGGTGGCCGTCTCGACGCCGGTATCGGCCAGGGGGGCGGCACGATGGAACCGCCGTACTACATTCCCGAGGAGTTCGTCGCGGCGGGAGTGCCGGCCTCGCGCAGGGGCGCCGGGTTCGTCGAGCACATCGCCGCGATGCGGGCCTGCTGGGGGCCGGATCCCGTCACGCATCACGGCCGGTACTACCGCATCCCGTCGTCCCTGGTCGGGCCGAAACCGTTCGGGGACACCATCCCGCTGTTCATCGGCGCGCTCACCCGGCACACCATCGAACGGGCGGCGCGCGTCGGTGACGGCTTCATCGTCGTGGCCCTGGACTGGGAGGAGACCCGGACCAAGATCCAGTGGTACCGGGAGGCGGGCGGCACCGGCACGGTCGTGGTGAACACGATCCAGGCCTACCCCGACGCCCCGATCACCCCCGCCACGTTCACGGACGCCACGCTGAACGATCTCGAACGCGCCGCGAAAGCCGGTGCGGACGAGATGCACCTCACCCTCAACCTCAAGCCCGTCTCCCCGGACGATCAGATCGAACTGCTGGAGGCCCTTGCCGGCAAGCTCGGCCTGCCCGCCTGACGAGGTGCCGGTGAACGCCTCGTCCCGCGTCCACCGGACCGTCCCGTGGTGGTGCCCTCGCCGGGGGCAGGGCACCACCCTTGGAAAGCGGCGCCCCCACGTCGGGCCGATCGCCGGATCTCCTCCGGAGCGCGGCTCTTGCCGGGAACGACCGGCAGCGGTGCCCTCGCCACCCCTGACAAGGGCACCGCCACGGCGACCGGGGTCATGAGTCCCGGTCGCCCCCGGCCCCGCGAGCGATCCCGGAAGGTTCGCACCACCGCTCGCGCTCGCGGGAGTCATCGGCACGACGATCACGAGACCGCCGCCGCACCCGTTCGGGAGACGCACCAGAGCCCTCCACCTCGGGGCGGACGGCCAGAGCCATCACGATCCCGTACATCTGGGCTTCGAGATCATCAACCGTGGCCCCCTGGAGGATCACCGGGCCGGGCACCGGCCAGGCAGCGATCGCGTAGAACAGCCGCGAGTGCGCGCCGTAGAAGACGGTCCAGTCCTTCCACTCGCGATCCAGTCGCTCCGCCTCACCACGGGCACGGTGATCCCACGTACGCCGGGGAACGAGGGCGGGCGCCATACCGTCACGATGCCGCCCTCCCCCGGACGCGGGTCTGCGCCGGATCACGAGACCGCCTGCCCGCTCACCTGCCGAGCGGCACTCTCCTGCCGCTCGACCTCCTCCCGCAACTCGTCGAGAGTGTCGGCGTCGACCGTACGCGCCGCCCCGGCATCGAACTCCGCATCGGTGAACGGAACGACACGAGACGCCCACAACCGCCCCTTGTCACTGAGAATGACCCGCCAACCGGAAATCACCGGCTCAGGAGTCGTTGACTTACCATCGTCCATGGATCGGACCTCCATCCGATCAAGGACCCGCCCGGACGTCGCGAGCGCCGGGCGGGTCCGGCTTATATGGGCAGGAGGGGTCTGACATGCGCCGCCGTACGGCGGCCTGGGTGAAACGGTCCTCAGGCGAGAACGTCGGGTGTCCGGATGTCCTCTACCGGCCAGGCATCGAGTGCCTCCACGCCGGGGCAGCATGATTGCGGGACCTGTCCCCTGAGATCGGTGCACTCGCCGGGGAAGCGGTGTGCGCGCGGTAGGTGCGACCGTGCCGGTCTCGGACCGGCCGGGGCCACGTTGCACGGGCACCAGAGGAATCACTTCGGCGAGGGCCTCGTCGGCTGCCGACTTGGAGACAGGCATGGGGAGACCGAGGCGACGGGCATCCAACCGCATCGCCATCAGCTCACCGGACGGCTGCGCGTACTCGTGATCAGCGGGTTGACCGGGACAACCGTGCGCGTACGGCGCGTGCCCACAGACGGCACACCCCATCGGCAACGGCGCGACCTCAGCGAAACAGCCGCAGCTGTTTTCTCCCGCGATCAGCCGGTCAAGGACTGGAGCACTGAGGTCGTTCACGAGCCAGGGAGACCTTCCTGATCAAGGACCGCATCCGTGAGGGTGTGTACGCCGTCGATGAGTCCGTGGCATCCGAACACGAGATCGTCCAAGAGTTCGACGTGGCTCGGGGCTCCGCTCGCTAGGCGCTTCAGCGACTTCGAGCAGAGGGCGTGGTCTACGCCGTTCGAGGATTGGGGACCTTCGCCCGTTCTCCCATCGACTGGGAGTCCTCTCCTCATGAGGAAAGCCCGCCCCCACACGCCTGAGCTGGCCAAGAGGCCTGACTCATTCACTTCTGTCACGATCACCTCACTCAAAGTAGCGGCGTCGGAGTCATCATGGACGTGCGTGAGGCACGTGCGCAAGCCTTACGCACATAGAATCTTCACGAACAGTAACGGCACAATGTCTCTATGCCTATGAAGTCCCCTACCGTCCGCCATCGCCGCTTGGGCCGTGAGCTGCGCCGACTCCGAGAACGCGCGGGTCTGTCCGTGCCCGACGTAGCCCGGCGGCTCGGTTGGTCTGTCAGCAAGGCGCACCGCATCGAGGCCGGTCGGATCATGGTGTCCGAGACGGACCTTGCCGACGCCTGCGACCTTTTCGGGGCGGACAGCGCGACGACGGCGAGCTTGATCCAACTCAGCAAAGACGCCGGACGTCGTGGCTGGTGGACGGCCTACAGCGACGTTTTCACCGGCAGTTACATCAGCATGGAGGCAGAGGCGTCCACCATCCTTAAATGGGAACAACGCGCCATCCCGGGCCTCCTCCAGAGCGAGGATTACGCCCGTGGAGTCATCAAGGCGACATTGCCCGAACTGAGCGAAGCCGAGTTGAAGCGCCGTGTGGACGCTCGGATGGTCCGCAAGGTCAGCCTCGTTGGCCCCAACGCCCCCAAGCTCCATGTTCTGATGGACGAGGCGGTCATACGCCGTCCCATCGGACCTCCAGGCGTCATGGCCCACCAGTTCGACGACCTTCTCCGAGTCATGGAGTGGGCCCACGTCACAGTGCAGGTCCTACCGTTCAGCACCGGAGCGCACATAGGGATGGAGGGCGGTTTTTCCGTGCTGTCATTCGATGCCGATGACCCCGCCGTAGGGTACACAGAAGGTCCTGCTGGAGAGGTGTACATCGAGGCGGCCGGCCAGGTGCGAAACCTTATGCTGACCTTTGAGCGTCTTATTGACGCGTGCCTGTCCCCCGAGAAGTCTGCGGCGCTCATCGCCGCAGCGAGGAGCCATCATGACCTCCCCTGACCTGCCCGGCGCCGAATTCCGCAAGAGCAGCTACAGCGTTAGCGGAAATGACTGCGTGGAAGTGGCCACCAACCTGCCGAACCTCGTCGCCGTCCGTGACAGCAAGGACCCGTACGGCCCGATACTCACCTTCACCTCGAAAAGCTGGAACGACTTCCTGACAGGCATCCGCGCCGACGCCTTCTAACCTAACGGGAACCTCAACTATGGCTCAGTTCGGGCGAAGGCCACGCACGTTTTGCAGCAGCCCCTCAGGTTTCTCGCATTACCGGAGGTTCACTGCAAAACAGCGGCTTCAGCACCCGGTATTACATACACTGAACTGGCCCTTTACCGTGAGGTCCTTATCCCCCTGGGAGGGGTCGCAACGACCTTCATCCGATTAAGGTGCCCGTTCCGGCGTATGCCCTCATCACCCCTACGAGGGGTTCCACCGGGATGCAGCGCTATTGTTTCCCTGCCAAGTTGGCACTACCTAAATAGGATTCCGAGCATGAGCGAGGAGAAGGCCCGAATCACGAACACCGCCCCTGGCGTTGCCGGCCATGCCAAGCGCATGGCTGACCAGCGGGCGCTCACCCTGCTGCGGGAACACGCACGCAGAGCCGATCCCGAGCGAGTAGCCCGCATGATGCGACACGTGAACCGTCAGCTCACAGAGCAGGGCTTCCCACCATCGTCGAATTGACGTCACTCCCGCGCCGCATTTCCTCGACTTCGGCACCCTCGCCGACGTGGCTCGCGGTGACGCCGAGACGAGAGACGTCCGGCAGGCGCCATGACATCGAGGAGCCTTCCTCGTCACCGGCCTCGGGCGGTTACAGCCAGTCGTGTTCACGCGCGTATCTGGCCGCTTCGTGGCGGGTGCGGGTCTGGGTCTTCTGCATCGCGTTCGAGAGGTAGTTGCGGACCGTGCCCTCGGCCAGGCGGAGCCGGGTGGCGATGTCGGCGGCCGAGTAGCCTTCGCCGGTCGCTCGCAGGACGTCGAGCTCGCGGTCGGTGAGCGGGCAGTCGTCGATCACGGCGAGGGCGGAGACGTCCGGGTCGATCCATCGCCTGCCCTCGTGCAGGGTGGTGATGACCGAGACGATGTGTGCCGGTTCGGCGGACTTGCTGACGAAGCCCTGGACGCCGAGCCTGAGCGCCCTGCGTAGCACGCCGGGTCTGGCGTGGCGGGTGAGCATGAGGATCACCTGCTCTGGCCGGGTACGGCGGATCTCCGCGACGGCGCCGAGGCCGTCCACACCGGGCATCTCCAGGTCGATGACGAGCACGTCGGGCCGGTGTCGCAGGGTGGCCTGGACGGCCGTCTCCCCGTCCTCCGCTTCGGCGAGTACGGTGATGTCGCCTTCGAGGGGGAGCAAAGCGGCCAGCGCCTTGCGGAGGAGGGCCTCGTCGTCGGCGAGCACCACGGTGGTCATGTCGGTCGATTCTCCTTCCACAGATCGTCGATTTTCACAGGTCGTCGATTTTTCTTCCACAGGTCAGGGAGTGGCGTTCGAAGGGCCGTGGAGGAATGTCGCGGCCGTGAGGAAACGTCCGTCCTTCTGCTCCACCGTCAGCTCGCCCCCGTTGGTCGCCACCCGTTCTCTGAGTGTGGCGAGCCCTCGGAGCGGGGGAAGCGGGGCGTCCGGCACGCCGTCGTTCACGATGACGATGCCCGACTCCGAGAGGGTGACGCGCACCTGCCTGGCCTGCGCGTGCCGCAGGATGTTGGTCGTCGTCTCCCGCAGGACCAGGCCGAGCAGTTCGCCCGCGCGGGCGTCGACCTCGGCCTCGCGGTCGACGCGTACGTGGATGCCCGCGGCCTCGAAGAGGTTCTTCGCGTTCTCCAGCTCCGCGGAGAGGTTGAGCCGCCGCTGGGCGTAGGCGAGCTCCTTGGTCTGGTTGATGGTGTCGCTGACCAGGGCGTGCACCTCGCGTAGCTCCTGCTCGGCCCGTTCGGCGTCGCTGCGGACGAGTCTCTGTGCCAGCGCGATCTTGAGCTTCACCACGTGCAGGGTGTGGCCCTGGATGTCGTGCAGGTCGCTGGCGAACCGGACGCGTTCGCGGATGACGGCCAGCTCCGCTTCGCGCTCTCGTGCCTCCTCCAGCTCCTCGACGAGGCCGTAGAACCGCTTGTTGGGAAACATGAGACCGATGACCGCGGCCGTGCCTCCCGTGGGAAAGACGAGGTACTCGATCAGGGCGGAGGAGTCGACCTCCTGGGTGATCAGCAGCCTTGTCGCCCCCACCGCGGCGACGTAGGCGACCACTCCCAGGGCCGCCGCGACCCGGTGGCGCGGTAGCTGGGGGATGACGTGGGAGGCCACGATCGAGATGCCGTAGAACGCCATGCCGCCGCCGACCACGAACACGGAGAAGGGCCACACGGCCGCGGTGACGATCAGGCAGGGGATCGCGACGCGCAGGACGTCGCCCGCCGCCCACCGTACGAAGACCACCAGGGCCGCCACCACGCCCGCGCTCAGGACGAGGGCCTCCCCCCAGGTCCGGGCGTCCTTCACCACCGTCAGCACCCCGACGCCGATGAGCATCGGGAGGAACAGGGTGAGGTTGAGCCTGCGCAGCCGCCCTCGCGTGGACTCGGTGGCCTGGGGCACCGCGTGTGTCGGGCTCACTGATCCTCACCTGGTCGCCGGACGGTCGGTCCTCGCGGTCGGGCCGCTGGGCCGCTGGTCGTACACATCGGCCGTGTCGTGTCCACAGCCGGCGGTATCGCGCGGTGGTCCCGCAAGAACGGCTCTCCAGGGTCGAACAGCGGAGTCCGTCCCGGCATTCCTCTCGCTCCGGGGCACCACCGGTGACACCGTTTCATGGATTAAATGGATTGACCTGCGGAAACGTCACGCCAGTCCATCGCGTCCCGCCGCCGCGGCAGGAGCACACGAGGCACTCTCGTACGGTCGGCGACGTCGAGGGACGTCATCGGCGCGGCTCCCAGCGGAAGATCCGGGAGGCGAGCGCGACGGCGACGACCACCCAGCCCAGGGTGGGCCCGAGGAGGAGCAGGGAGTCGGTGAAGGGAACGCCGCCGTTCCAGGCGTTGACGGCGAGTTCGGTGGCCGAGCCACCGGGGAGCAGCCGTTTGAGCATGGCGAGTTCTTCGGTGCCGGTGATTCCCACCCAGCTGGCCACGGCGATGGCGCCGAGACTGACGGGCAGCGTGGTCACCTGGGCGTGTTCGGGGGAGTTCGTCACTCCCGCCGTGGCCAGTCCCAGGCCGAGCATCATGATCATCATCGAGAGGACGGCCGCCGCGAGGAGGAGGACGTTGTCCGGCCGGCCCGTGACGGCGGCCAACGCGGTCATGATCACGGCCACCTGGACGAGCGCGATGACGGTGACCGGGAGGATCAGCCCGGAGATGATCTCACTGTCGCTCGCCGCGGTGGAGCGGAGCCGCTTGAGGAAGAGGTTCTGCCGACGTGAGGCGAGGGTCGTCACCACGGTGGTGTAGAGCCCGAACGCCCCCACGGTGAACATCATGATCGCCGCGATGTATCCGAGGCTGCCGATGGCGGCGAAGCCCTCGTGCTGGTAGATGAAGAACCCGCTGACCACCATGGGCATGACGAGACTGGTGACCAGGACCAGCCGGTTCCTGAAGATCTGGATCAGCTCGCTGCGAGCGATCGAGAGCATGGCGAAGCTTCTTTCCTTTGAAGGTTCGGGGGTTTGCTGAGGGCTCGGGTGTCCACGCGCTTGAGGGGACGGAGGTCTACTCGCTGCCGAGGGCGCGGAAGACGTCGTCGAGCCGGGTCGAGCCGGCCTGGAGGTCCCGCAGTTCCACCGAGTGGTCCTGCGCCCAGCGGAGCAGGGTGTGCAGGTCCTTCTGCAGGCCGAAGGTCTCGATCAGGAACGTGCCTTCGGCGTCGCGGGCGGCCTGCAGCGGGAGCGGCGCCTCGGGGAGGGTGCCCGGCAGGGAGAAGCGGATGGTGGAGGGGAGGGTACGCGTCAGTTCGGAGACGGTCCCCTCCCGCTGAAGGGTGCCCTGGTGCATGAGGCCGATGCGGTCCGCGTACTGCTGCGCCTCTTCCAGGTAGTGTGTGGTGAGAACGATGGTGGCGCCGTCTTCGCGCAGCCGGCCGACGGTCTTCCACAGGTCGTCCCTGGACTGGATGTCCAGGCCGGTGGTGGGCTCGTCCAGGAAGATCAGCTCAGGCGTTCCGTACACGGCGGTGGCGAAGTCCAGGCGTCGCTTCTCACCGCCGGAGAGCTGGGCCACCTTGGTGCCGGCCTTGCGGGTGAGGTTCACGACGCCGAGGACGCGTTCGACCGTGTCCGTGCGCCGGGTGAGTTTTCCGATCAGCCGGATCGACTCCCGCACCGTCAGGTCCGGGGAGAAGCCGCTTTCCTGCAGCATGATGCCCATCCTGGGCCGTACGGCGTTCCTGTCGCTCGGGCTCTGCCCAAAGACCCGCACGGTGCCCGAGGTGGCCCTGCGGTGGCCTTCGACGGTCTCCAGGGTCGAGGTCTTCCCCGCCCCGTTCGTGCCGAGCAGCGCGTAGAGCTCTCCCTGCCGTACCTGGAGGGAGAGGTCCTTCACGGCGTGGAAGTCGCCGTAGGCGAGATTCAGACGTTCAACGTCGATAACCGGTGTCGAGGACATGCGTCGATCTCACCAGCCGCCGCGCTCATCGGGCAGTGCGACCACGTCATGAGCTTGTCATGACATTTATCGGGTGAACGTATGACGTGGCGTCACTGTCGCCGCCCCGGAATGTCTTCCTATTGTGATCGATCGGATGCGGTAGGTTACGGATCATCGTTCGGGAAGTCCTCGTGCGGCATGTGGCAGGAGACGATGGTGGACGAGACCCTTCTGCAGGTCAGCCGGGGTGAAAGATTCGCCTTCGGCCGCAACTGGAAGGCCTTCGTCGATCTTGTCGACGAGAGTCGCGTCCAACGCGCGATCGACTCGCTGCGGGCGACCCTGGAGGTCGAGGATCTCGCCGGGCGCACCTTCCTCGACGTGGGCTGCGGCAGTGGCCTGTTCTCACTCGCCGCACATCGCCTCGGTGCCCGCGTGCACTCCTTCGACTCCGACGCCGAGGCGGTGGAGTCCGCCGTGCGGCTACGGCACGCCTTCGCTCCCGACGGCTCCGGGGCCGTTGAAGGGGGAGCGACCGACGCCCCGCGGATGACCGAACGGGAAGCGGCCGACGCCTCCCAGACGGCCGAGGAAAGAGATGCCTCCTGGACGATCGAGCGGGGGTCGATTCTGGACGGCGGTTACCTCGCGGGGCTGGGGACCTTCGACGTGGTGTACGTCTGGGGAGTCCTGCACCACACCGGGGCCATGTGGCGGGCCTTCGACGCCACCGTCGGGCTCGTCGCCCCCGGCGGGCTGCTGTTCGTCTCGCTCTACAACGACCAGGGCAGGCAGAGCCGGGTCTGGACCGCCGTGAAGCGGCGCTACAACCGGTCGGGGCCGGTGACCCGCTGCGCCCTGGTCGCCGGGAGCGCGGCGTACATCTACCGGGCCTGGCCCCTGATCAAGGTCGCGCGGCTGCTCCGTGGCCGGGCCGATCCCACGGCCCCCCAGCCGCGGGGCATGTCGCGCCGGCACGACATGCTCGACTGGGTGGGCGGGTACCCGTTCGAGGTCTCCAGGCCCGAGCAGGTTCTCGCCCGTGCCCGCGCGCACGATCTCAGTCTCCTGCTCCTCAAGACGTGCGCGGGCGGGCTCGGCTGCAACGAGTACCTGCTCAAGCGACCGGCCGAACCAGCGCGATCAGCCGTGTCAGCCGTGTGAGCCGAATCAGCCTGATCAGGCGGGTCGCCCCCGATCGGGCGGATCAGCCGACGCGCAGGAGTCCGCGGACCCGGTGGGCGATCTCGCGCACCTCGGCGGCACCCGGGCTCAACCTCCGCAGGGGCACTCCCGCCGATCGCGCGAACCAGACCAGTTGGGTCGCGGCGAGGGCCGTGTAGGCGATCGTGGACGCCAGGGCGCACCCGGCGACACCCGCTTCGGGGACGAGCAGGACGTTCAGCACGAGGTTCGCCGACAGCGCCGCGCCGTACATCAGCGAGGTGGCGAGCGGCAGGTCGAGGCGGAGCAGGTAGGCCGCCGCCGGGGCCGCGACCGCGGCGACGGCCACGCCCGGTGCGAGCACCAGCATCGGGACGACGCACCCGGCGAAGGCCGGACCGGCCGCGGCGACCACCAGGAACGGCCCCGTCAGGCAGAGGAGGACGAGTGACGAGGCGGCGAGGACGGCGGTGATCCGGATCGTCCGCGCCGTGTACGCGGCGGACGCCTCCCGGCTCGACTCCATCTGCCGGGGCAGGGCGACCTGAACCACCGCGCCGGTCATCGCCCGCAGGAGTTCGGCCGGTGTCACTGCCATGGAGTAGATCCCCACCGAGGCGGGCGTGCTCATCGCGTTCAGGATGAGGACGTCGAGCCGCAGCAGCAGGAAATGACAGACGTACCCCGGGTGGTAGCGCAGCCCGCACGACAGCGTACGGGCGGCCAGCCGCCCCTCGCGCGGGCGGCGTACGGGCAGGGGCGGCAGCAGGAGCAGCAGGTTCACCACGAAGGAGAGGGCCCAGACGATCACTACTCCCTCCACGGTGAGCCATCCGGGAAATCCCAGGGCCGCCAGGGCGAAGCACTGCAGGGCGGCTCCGGCCAGCGAGCCCCGGTTGACGACCCCTGTGCGGGCGCGCAGGACGTGCACGTTGTTGACGTAGACGATCGTCGTCATGACGGGTACCGCGGCCAGCCCCCAGACCAGCGTGGAACGGTCGGCGCCGACGCCCGGCAGGGGCGCGACCGTGAGGAAGGCGATCCCCGCCACCACCGCCCCCACGGCGAGCCCCAGCCACGGGCAGTTCGCCGCGATCGCGGGCCGATTCTCCTCCCGCGTCCACAGCGCCGTCTGTGACTTCTCCACCGACAGGTTTCCCATCGCCGCCGCCGTGGTCGCGATGGTGACGATCACCCAGTAGGCGCCACGGTCCCCCGGCCCCAGGGCGCGGGCCACGATCACGCTGGTGAGTCCTCCGGCGACGGTGAGCGTGAGGTGGGTGAGGAGCAGGTGGGCCAGGCGGGTGGCGGTCGCGTCTCCGCCGCGCCCCGTCGCGACCGTGGCACTCACGTGAGCCGCGGTCGCCGATGACGGTCCTCGGCCGGTTGTGCAGTGGGTTGTACGGCGGGCCGCACGGCCGGTTGCACAGCCGATCGTGCGGCTGACGGTACGGCGGGCTGTTCGGTCGATCGTGAGGCCGGTTGTACAGCGGGTCTCACGACCGGCTGCCCGGCCGACCGTGCGGCAGGTCGCGCGACGGACTGTTCGATCGATCGTGCGACCGGTTGTACGGCGGGTTGTTCCGGCAGGTGGGTTCGGTGCCAGAGCTCGAACTGCAGCAGGGCCCAGATGCGCTTCGAGTGGTCCCGCCCTGCGGCGTGCTCGGCGAGCAGGCGGGCGACGACCTTCGGATCGAAGATCCCCCGGTCCCGGGCGGTGGCGTCGGTGAGCAGGTCGTGGGCGAGGGGACGCAGCCCGCTCCTGAGCCAGGAGGCGAGCGGCACCCCGAACCCCATTTTCGGGCGCCTCAGCAGGTGGGCGGGCAACCAGCCGGCGAGGGCGTGCTTGAGGAGGTACTTCGTCGTACCGCCACGGACCTTCAGCTCCCCCGGCAGGCCCGCGGCCCATTCCATCAGGACGTGGTCCAGGAAGGGGGAACGCGCCTCAAGCGAGTAGGCCATCGTGCTGATGTCGGTCTTCACCAGCAGGTCGCCGGGCAGGTAGGTGTTGACGTCGACGTCCATGGCCCGGGTGAGGTCACAGCCCGCCGAGGACTCCTCGAAGGCCCGCTCGATGATGTCGCCGCTGTGGACGCCCGCCACCAGGCCACGCTGCCACGGGGTGTAGACCTGCCGCTTCTGTTCCTCGGTGAAGTAGGACATCAGGCGTGTGTATCCGCCTGCCGTCGGCAGTCCGGCCAGTTCCATGCCCCACCCCGCCTTGCGGAGCATCGATCCCGGGCGCGACAGGGCCTGCACGCTCCTGCCCGCCGCACCCAGCAGCGGTGACGCCGCCGACGGCATCCGCAGCCGGGAGATCCACCGCAGCAGCGTGTAACGGCGGTAGCCGCCGAAGGACTCGTCCCCGCCGTCCCCGTTGAGCACCACCGTCACCTCCCGGCCGCTCAGCCGGGCGACGAGGAGGCTGGGAATCGCCGAGGAGTCGGCGAACGGCTCGTCGAAGTGCCAGGCCAGGGTGGGGAACACGTCCAGCGGGGCGTCGGAGAGGACAAGCTCGGAGTGGTCGGTGCCGTAGAGGGCGGACACCTCCCCGGCGTGCGCGCGCTCGTCGAAGGCGGCCTCCTCGAAGCCGACACAGAAGGTGCGGACCGGCCGCGAGGACTGCCGTGCCATCGCCGCGACGACCGCGGAGGAGTCGACGCCCCCCGACAGGAAGGCTCCGATCGGGCGCTCGCCGGTCATCCGCAGCCGGGTCGCCTCCAGCAGCAGCTCGCGGAGCCGTTCGGCCTCCTCCTCGACGGCCGCCACCGGGCGGGGAGTGGCGTCCAGCCGCCAGTAGCGGTCGACGCGCACTCGGCCTTCCTGCCACACCAGGGTCGAGCCCGGCGGGAGCTTGCCGATCCCCTCGAAGATCGACCAGGGGGCGGGCACGTACTGGAACGTCAGATAGTGGTGCAGGGCGACCGGATCGATCTCGCCGCGCCGGCTCGGGTCGCGGACCAGTGCCTTCAGCTCGGAGGCGAAACGCAGCGAGCCCGACCTCGTCTCCCAGTAGAGCGGCTTCTTGCCGACCCGGTCGCGGGCGAGCAGCAACCTTCGCCTGCGCCCGTCCCACAGGGCGAAGGCGAACATGCCGCGCAGGCGGTGAACGAGGGCGTCGCCGTGTTCCTCGTACAGGTGGACCAGGCACTCGGAGTCGCCGTTCGCGGCGAGGCGGTGTCCCTTGGCCAGCAACTCGGCCCGTAGCTCGGCGAAGTTGTAGATCTCGCCGTTGAACACCGCGACGACGTGGCCGTCCTCGCTGTAGACGGGCTGGTCGCCACCGGCCACGTCGACGACGGCGAGACGGCGCGTCCCGAGCACGGCCGAGTGCTCCACGTGCATGCCGCTGCCGTCGGGACCGCGGTGCACGAGTGTCTCGCACATGTCGCGGACCGTGTCCGGGTCCACCCCGTCTGGGCAGACGGCACCGGCTATCGCGCACATCGCTCCTCCAGAAGGCGCCGGTACAGCGTCAGATGTCGGTCGATCATGGAGTCCACGCGGAGGTTGTCCAGTGCCCAGGCGCGGGCGGCGGCGCCGAGGGACGCTCCCAGGCGAGGGTCGCGCAGCACGCGCTCCAGGGCGTCGGCCAGTGCCCGGGGATCCTGCGGGGGGACCAGCAGCCCGCGCCCGTTCAGCAGCTCGCGGGTGCCGCCCACCGCGGTGGCGACGATCGGCCTGCCCGCCGCCATCGCCTCCATGACCGCGTTGCTCATCCCCTCCTGGAGCGAGGCGAGCACCACCACCGACGCCCGGCGCACCAGGGCCTGGACGTCCCTGCGAAGGCCCAGGAGGCGCAGGTCCACCCCCAGGCTCTCCGCCTGCGGTGTCAGGGCGTCGCGCTCAGGTCCCTCTCCCGCGAGCACCAACGTGCACGGCGTACCCCGGGCCGCCAGCAGCGCCATCGCCTCGACGAGGTAGCGGTGGCCCTTGTACGTCAGCAGGTTGGCGACGCAGCACACGACCGGCAGGTCGGTCGCGACCGACGCGGGCGTGACGGGCAGGAAGGCCGACTCGGGGAGCCCGTTGTAGATCACGCTGATCTTCTCCGGGGCGAGACCCTCCACCCTCCTGGCGTCCTCCGCCACGGCCACGGCGTTGGCCACCACGTGCCGCGTCAGCCGGACGGCGAGGCGCTCCAGCGCGTGGACCCCGTACGGGAGCCTCTTGAAGAGGCTCAGGCTGCGTCGTCCCGCCACGATGACGGGGACCCGGGCGAGCCAGGCGATCGGCGTGCCGATCACATAGGCGTGGTACAGGAAGGCGTGGAGCACGTCCGGCCTGAGCCGCCGTACCAACCTGACGAGGCGTACCGCCGCGAGCAGGTTGCGGGGAAGGGCGGTGATTCCCGTCGACAACGCCGTGAACCCGGCGTTGTGCACGGGGACGCCGGCGCGTTCGAGCGCGTCACCGTACGGACCTCCCGAGTGCAGGGTGACCACGTCGACCTTCACGCCGTCGCGGGCCAGGCCCGTGGCCAGGAGGAAGATCTGCTTCTCGGTGCCGCCGACTCTCAACTGCCCGGCCAGCAGCAGGACGCGACGAAGCCCGCCGGATGCCGCCGCCCAGCCCGAGATCACCCCGCGGCTACTCTTCACGTTCGCGATCTTACGTTCGGTAATCGCAGACGTAAGGGAGATCGCCGTGGCCGGTGAGCGTGTCGCGGCCCGGCGGGCGAGGCCGGTCGCCCCGTCCACCCTCCGCTGCGCCGCCGACAGGAACGCCGTATCCACGCCGCCGACAGGCGCGTCGTCGGTCCGGCCCACTCGGCCCGGCTACGCGACCCGCCGCCCCTGACCGTTCGGATCAGGTACGCGGTCCCGGGGCTCGGCGGAAGGCGAAGGGCTGGCTCTCACGGCCGGGGACGACGAACCAGCACTCGCCGGTGCCGTCGCCGTCGAGCAGCCGGAAGAAGGTGTCGACGACGGACGAGACGTCGAGGATCGGGAAGCCGAGTCCCTCCAGCACCGCCTTGCTCTCACCGAGGATCGCGGTGTCGGCGAAGGACGGGCAGAGCGCCTGCACCCTGATGCCGTGCGGCCGGAGGTCCTCGCCGAGCGAGCGGACGAGTCCGACGACGGCGTGCTTGTTGGCGGCGTAGACGGGGTCGGAGGGGATGCCGACGATGCCCGCCATGCTCGCGGTCGCCACGATCGTGCCGCCGCCCGACGCCCGCAGGGCGGGGATCGCGGCGTGCGCCCCGAAGACGACGCCGTCGAGGTTCACACCCATCGCGAGGCGGTAGCGCCGGATGTCGAAGTCCTCCCCCAGGCCGCAGCCCGAGGCGATGCCCGCGTTGAGGAAGGCGAGGTCGAGCCTGCCGTACCGCTCGACCGCGGTCGCCACCGCCGTCTCGTTGTCCTCCAGCCGGGACACGTCGCAGTGGACGTACGTCGCTCCCAGCTCGTCCGCGAGCCTGCCGCCCGCGACGTCGTCGATGTCGGCGAGGACGACGCGGGCACCGCCCTCGGCCAGCCGCCGGGCCACTCCCGCGCCGATGCCGTTGCCGCCGCCGGTGACGAGGGCGACCCTGCCCTCCAGCTCGTCGGCGCGGACCACGTTGAACGCCTCCGCCGGGCTCACCTGGCTCCCCGTTCCCAGCCCACTGAGCAGCCCGCCCCCGGTGAGGCCGACCTTCGCACCCGCGCCCGCCTTCTCCGGGCCCCCCGTCCCCGTCCCCGCGACCTCCACGATCGTGTTCTCCGTGTTCACAGGGGCGGCCCTCCGATGGCGGCGTTGGTCGAACCCGTACTCCGGTACGCCGCGATCGTACGCTCGGCGACACGGTCAGGGGAGGTTCACGCGGGTGCGACGGGGCTCAGGCGCCCGCGTGGGCCGCCTGGAAGGCGCCTCCCGCCGCGTAGGTGACCAGCGTGGTCAGCACCTCCTTGACCGAGTCGCGTCTGCGCACGTCACAGAGGATGATCGGTGCCACGCCGTCCAGGCCCAGTGCCCGCCGCACCTTGATCGGGTCGTGCCGGCGCGCGCCGTCGAAGCAGTTGACCGCGACGACGAACGGGAGCCCGCGCTGCTCGAAGTAGTCCACGGCGGGGAAACAGTCCTGCAGGCGGCGGGTGTCGGCGAGGACGACCGCGCCGAGGGCGCCGACGGACAGCTCGTCCCACATGAACCAGAACCTGTCCTGGCCCGGGGTGCCGAACAGGTAGAGCCAGAGCCCGTCGCGGATGGTGATCCGGCCGAAGTCCAGCGCGACGGTCGTGGTGATCTTTGACTCCACGCCCGCGGTGTCGTCCACGTGGATGCCGCGCTCGCTCAGCAGTTCCTCGGTGTGCAGAGGCCTGATCTCGCTGATCGTGCCGACCATGGTCGTCTTGCCGACCCCGAAACCACCGGCGACAAGGATCTTGATGGCCATCGCGGGGGTGTCGCCCGGGGGCATGCCCGGCTCAGAGGCCGCGTATTCCATGCAGCACTTCCCTGTAGATGCGTTCGTCGATCGTCTTCCCCATCGGCCGGGGCTTGTCGATGGTGACCAGGCCCTCGCGTCGCAGCTCGCTGAGGAGTACGCGGGTGATGTTGAGTGGCAGCTTGAGATGCGCGGCGACGTCGGCCACGGTGGTGGGCCGACGGCACGCGTGCAGCACGTTGAGGTGTTCGGGCATCAGCCCGACCGGCTCGAAGGGCATCTCGACGGTCGTGACGATGGCCACCAGGTCGAAGCTCTCCCCGACCGGGCGCGCCCTGCCTCCGGTCACCCCGAAGAGCCTGACCAGAGGCCCGGGATCCTCCCCCATCACGTCCTCGTACCGTTCCAAGCGGGCGCTGGGGCGGCTCCCCTCGGCTGCGCGGACAGGTGCTCGCCGACGCGCTTGACCAGCAGCGCCATCTCGTAGGTCACCATGCCCAGTTCGGCGTCGCCCGCGGCGAGTACGGCCAGCCTGGCTCCCTGTCCCGCCGCGGTGACGAACAGGAAACCCCCCTCCATCTCGATGATGGTCTGCCGTACGCCGCCGAGGCCGAAGTGCCGCCCCGCACCCAGCGCGAGGCTGTGGCTTCCCGCCGAGATGGCGGACAGGTGTTCGGCGTCCTCCCGGGTCAGCCCTCGGGAGCCGCCCATCGCCAGGCCGTCGGCGGACAGCACGATGGCGTGCCGGATACCGGTGACCCGCTGGGTCAGGTCGTCGAGCAACCAGCTCAGTTCAGATCTGGGGTCGGGCATCGGAGTGGCCGTCCTTTCGCTTCCACATGTCCGTTTCCTGCTCCGCATGGCTGCGGCCCTGCTGCCAGCCTCGCTGCATGGAGGACATGAGGTGTGAGAGCTCCTCGGGGGTTCGCGCGGTGGTGTCGCGCGCTTCGGGGGAGCGTGTCTGGCGGAGCTGGGGGGCCAGATTAGCCTGCCGTACCCGCATCGGCAGCCCGTCCAGGTCGTCGTCGGTGTCCGGGATGAAGACGGCCCGCCGCACCGGTATCGAGGCGGGGACATCGGGAGCCTCGCGCCGCTCCTGGGTGGGGAACCAGCTCGACGTGGTCTCGGGAGTGTGGGTCGTCCCGTGGTCCTGGGCGCCGGAGAGCGCCCTGGGCCAGTCTTCCGCTGCCGCGCTCAGCGCCCGTGCCGGTCCGCCCGGGTGCGCGCCGTCCTGACGCGCCCGGTTCGGCATGGTCTCGGCGGCGAGCGACTCGCAGGTGGCGAGCAGGCTCTGCGGCAGCAACACGATCGCGGTGGTGCCGTCGTACGGCGAGGGGCGCAGTACGACCTTGATCCCGTGCCGGGCGGCGAGCCTGGCCACGACGAACAGGCCGAGCCTGTCGCTGTCCGCCAGGTCGAACTCCGGCGGGTCGGCGAGCTTGGCGTTGAGCTCGTCGAGGTTGGCCTGGCTCAGTCCCAGGCCGCGGTCCTCGACTTCCAGCGCGAAGCCGTTCGCCGCGACCATGCTCCGCACGTGGACCGCGGTGTTCGGCGGCGAGAAGGTGGTGGCGTTCTCCACCAGCTCGGCGATCAGGTGGATCACGTCGGTGACCGCGGCGCCGACCAGCAGCGGCGCGTGCGGCATGGGGAGCACGGTGACGCGGGTGTAGTCCTCGACCTCCAGGATGGCGCTGCGCACCACGTCGAAGATGGGCACCGGGTCACGCCACCTGCGGGACGGAGCCGCGTCGGACAGGATGATCAGGTTCTCCGCGTGCCGCCGCATGCGGGTGGTCAGGTGGTCGAGCTTGAAGAGATCCTCCAGGATCTCCGGTTCTTCGACGCGACGCTCCATCGTGTCGAGGAGCGTGAGCTGGCGGTGCAGCAGCGCCTGGTTGCGCCAGGCGAGGTTCAGGAAGACCAGGCCGACGCCCTTGCGGAGCGTCGCCTGGCCGACCGCGGCCTCCACCGCGGTGCGTCGCACGGCGGAGAACGCGTGCACGACGCGGTCGACCTCGGCGGTCCTCGCGGGGGCGAGCTCGGGGGCCTCGATCGCCGGGTTCACGTCGTCGCCCCTGCGCAGCCGCTCCACCAGCCGGGGCAACCGCTCCTCGGCCAGTTCCACGGCGGACGCCTGGAGCCGCTTCAGCTCGGCGACCAGGGAGCGGCCGAACCGGTAGGAGGCGAGGATCGAGACGACGATCGCGAGCAGGCCCAGTCCCAGGATCAGCCCGATCCGCAGGTAGGTGTCGTTCCTGAGCGCCTCGCCCCTGGTCGCCGAGCGGGCGAACTCCCGCACGCTCTGCTTGTTGACGGCGACCAGAACGGCCTCGGCGTCACGCTTCCACTCGGCGGCGTCCAGCGGGGGCTTACCGGCGAGGTTCCACGAGAAGATCCTGTCCTCGCCCGCGGTGAACCGCTGGTAGGCGGGGCTCTGCAGGAAGGCCTCGTGATCCGCTTTCAGGTCCGGGCTCATGTCCCGCTCCGCGTAGACCAGGTAGTTTCTCCGGCTGGTCATCGCCGAGACGAAGGCCGCGTGTTCCGCGGGCGTCATCGCGCCGCGCTTCAGCGCCGCGGTGAGGACGGCGTGCTCCCTGCTCGCGAACTCGGCGGTGGTGCTGTAGGCGCCCATGCCGCGGACGTTACGGAATGCCTCCAGGTCCGCGATCGCGGTGGCGTCACCGATCTGCCGGTTGGCGGCTCCGACGAACTCGTTGTAGCCGTCGGTCACCTGGACGGGGCTGAGCGCACCGCGGTCGGTGAGGGTACGGACCTGGCTGAGCCCTTCCATCGCCGCGATCAACGCCCGGATGTCCGTCGGGGCGTTGTCGGGCTCGTATGCCTCGGCGGACGCGACCGCCTGGCGTACCCGGTCCAGTTGGACGTTCGTGACCCGCCGTTGCTTGGAGAGTGTCTCGTTCTGGGCGGTGGCGCCGGCCGACTCGGCGGAGATCTGACGCTCCCGCTGGATCTCGAAGATCAGCTGCCGGATCGGTTCTCCGATCACCTGCCAGCGGCTCTGGGTCTGGGCGATGCCGGCGACCTGCGCGACGGTCGAGTAGGCGACGAATCCCCACAGGACGATCAACGAGAGGATGGGAAGGAGCAGGATCGCGAGGATCTTCGAGCGAATCGGAGGGGGGTTGCTCATTCGGACTTTCCAATCCGCGGTTCCTGCGCCTGGCCGGCGCCCGCAGGCCGAACGGGCCCCGCGGTCGCACGCCGCGACTGGTGCGTGTGTGATTCGACACACTATGCCCATGGGACTTATCACGCTTCAAGTCACCAGAGCGAAGATTGAATATCAATGTTCCGGGTGGGTAGGGCGGTTTTTTATCAATAAAAAGTGGGTTTCTGGCGATCGCCCAGCTCACACCGGGTGCGGACCGCGAGTGAGCACTCTCCGCCGTCACCACTGATCGAGACGGTTTCGTCACCATCCGCCGACGGACCGCCGGTCAGGCGCCGGGCCCCTCCACTCCCTCGCGCAGTGGCGACGGCGGATCCGTCGTCTCCCGGGTCTGAGCCGACCCTCGCGGAGCGCCCGGCACCGGATCCGTCGTCTCCCGGGGCGGTGCCGGCGCCCTTCCGCTCCCTCGCGGAGTGCTCAGTCGTCGGCCCTGCGGGCGAGGATCGAGTGGATCTCGAAGGAGGGGGCGCTGAAGCCCGGAGCCGACATGACCTCCCGGACCTCCCTGAGCTGCCCCGAGGTCATCCCCGCCGCCATCAGGTGCTCCTCCAGATGGTGGCTGTTGCTGATCAGGAGGCCGAGCCCGGCGGACCCGCGCTCCCACACCTCGGTCCAGCGCACCTGGTCGATGTCGACCAGGCCCGCCGCCGCGATGTCCCGCGCGGCCACACTCCCCCAGGTCGGATCGCTACCCGCCGCGCCCAGGACCCGGGCCATGGCCGTGACGTAGATCCCGTACACCTCCCCTTCGCGCCCGCCGGAGGCTGGGGGCGCCACCCAGCGGGTGATGTCGATCTCGTCGAGCTGCAGCCGGCCGCCGGGCCGCAGCGCGGCGCGCAGGCGCCTCAGGACCTGGCGACGCTGCGGCAGGTGGCTGAGCACGAGCCGGGCGTGGATCAGGTCGAACGCGTCCTGTGGCAGCGGGTCGACGACGATGTCGTGGCGGGCCACGGTCAGCCCCGGTCTGGACGGGATCAGGCCGGGCTTGATGTCGGTCGCCAGCACGTGTCCACCCGGCGTCACCCGTTCGGCCAGCCAGAGGGCCACGCTGCCACCGCCCGCCCCGACCTCCAGGCACCTCCAGCCGGGCCCGACACCGGTCAGGGCGAGACGCTCGAACGTGAGCGGGTCGAGAAGCCGGGCGAGGTAGTGGTGCTGGTCGGACGAGTGGTCCCCGTCGTTGTCGAAGACGTAGTCGGACGCGATCGCCGAGTTCTGCCCGGTCATCTGGCCCCTTCCGAGAGCGGTCACCTCGTCCGCATGGTAAGTAGGTTGACACGGAAAGTGACAGGCATCCGGCCGGACCTGGCCGTCTTCTCTGGAGAACCTATCCCTCCGGCTACACTCTGTACGCATAAAGAACTTTTGTTCGATATATGAACGATGATGGGTCGTGAGACACAAGTCCCCCCGACACGCGCCGTCCTGACTCTTCCCGGGCGATCCCGAGTGATCCGGCGAAATACGGTGAGGTACCCCGGTGACGCCGGACATGAGGGGGCACCATGGCGACCGTCGCCGAGCAGTTCATCGAGGTTCTCCGCCAGGCCGGGGTGGAACGGATCTACGGGGTGGTGGGCGACAGCCTCAACCCGGTGGTCGACGCCATCAGGAAGGCCGGTGACATCGAGTGGATCCACGTGCAGAACGAGGAGGCCGGGGCGTTCGCCGCCTCGGCCGAAGCACAGGTCACCGGGCGCCTCGCGGTCTGCGCGGGCAGTTGCGGGCCCGGCAACACCCATCTGCTCCAGGGCCTCTACGACGCCCACCGCAGCGGTGCCCCGGTGCTCGCGATCGCCTCGCACATCCCCTCCGCGCAGATCGGCACGGGCTTCTTCCAGGAGACCCACCCCGGACGACTGTTCGTGGAGTGCAGCCACTTCTGCGACATGATCAGCACACCCGAGCAGATGCCCCGGGTGCTGCGCACCGCCGTACAGCAGGCGCTCGGCCTCGGTGGCGTCTCCGTCGTAGTGCTTCCCGGTGACGTGGCGGAACTGTCCGCCGCCCACCCCACCGGCGAGCACGACTTCCTGACCACGACCGGCACGGTCGTACCCCCCGCCGACCAGGTGGCCGAGCTGGCGGCGGCGCTGAACCGCGCCGAGAAGGTGATGCTGTTCTGCGGCGCGGGGACACGTCACGCCCGCGACGAGGTCATGGCGCTGGCCGGGCGCGTCCTGGCACCGGTCGGGCACGCGCTGCGCGGCAAGGAGTGGATCCAGTACGACAACCCGTACGACGTGGGGATGAGCGGGCTGCTCGGGTACGGCGCCTGCCACGAGGCGATGCACGACGCCGATCTGGTGGTGCTGGCCGGGACCGACTTCCCGTACGACGACTTCCTGCCGGGCGCGCGGACGATCCAGATCGACCACGACGCGGGGCGGCTGGGCCGCAGGACCCCGCTGGAGCTGGCCGTGCACGGCGACGTCGGCGCGACGATCCGCGCGGTGCTGCCCCATGTCACCCAGAAGACGGACCGCCGCCATCTCGACAAGACGCTGCGCAAGCACCTGAAGGTGCTGGAGAACGTCGTGGAGGCGTACACCCACGACATCGAGCACCACCTGCCGATCCACCCCGAGTGCGTCGCGAACCTGATCGACGAACTGGCCGCGGACGACGCCGTGTTCACCGTGGACACCGGGATGTGCTGCGTCTGGGCCGCCCGTTACCTCAGCCCCAACGGGCGCCGCCGCGTGATCGGCTCGTTCGTGCACGGGAGCATGGCCAACGCGCTCCCGCAGGCCGTCGGCGCCCAGTTCGCGGACCGGCGCCGCCAGGTCGTCTCGCTCTCCGGGGACGGCGGGCTCGCCATGCTCCTCGGGGAGCTTCTCACCGTCCGGCAGCACGATCTGCCGGTGAAGACGGTGGTGTTCAACAACTCCTCGCTCGGCATGGTGAAGCTGGAGATGATGGTGGAGGGGATGCCCGACTTCGGCACCGACCACGCCCCCGTCGACTACGCGGCGATCGCCGGCGCGGCCGGGATCGGGGCGTTGCGGGTGGAGAATCCCTCGGACGTACGGGAGGCCCTCGCCACGGCCTTCTCGACCCCCGGCCCCTTCCTGCTGGATGTGGTCACCGACCCGGACGTGCTCGCCATGCCGCCGAGCGTCAGCGGAGCGCAGGTGAAGGGGTTCGCCCTCGCCGCGAGCAAGATCGTGCTCAACGGCGGGGTGGGACGCATGATCGACATGGCGAAGGCGAACCTGCGCAACATCCCCCGTCCATGAAACCGACGGGTCGGGACATCCGGCCACCATCGTTCCGAGACGAAACCGACGGGTCCGGCCGTCCGGTCACGATCGTTTTGAGATCCGGACCGACCCGAAACCGGCCCGAGGCGAGGCCGAAGCCTGGCCGACCCGGGACGATCCCGGTGGATCCACACCGGCTCGGGGTGGAATCGTCGGCGCAGAGGTTCAGAATGGGCGCCATGGACAACTGGCGTGAGGTCCGCGAGACGCTGCGCGAGTTCGCGTTGCGCCTGCCGGAGACCTACGAGGACCACCCCTGGGACGACACGGTCGTCAAAGTCAACAAGAAGATCTTTCTCTTCCTCGGCGTCGAAGAGCCGACCGAGAAATGGAGACCGAGAGTCGGGATGAAGCTGCCGGAGTCGAGCGGCCACGCGTTGGCGTTCGACGGCGTCAAACCATCCGGCTACGGACTGGCCAAAACGGGATGGGTCTCGATCTCCCTGATGAACGCGAGCGCGCTCCTGGAGACCGAGATACTCCTCGACTGGGTCGAGGAGAGCTACCGCGCCGTCGCTCCCAAGAGGCTCGTCGCCACGCTCGACGCGCCCTCACAGATCGGCGACGAACCGTCGCCCGTGGACGATCGATCACTGTAGTTCCCTTCCGTGCACCCTTTCCTTTTCCAGTGGACTTGGTCTCGGCGTGTCATCACATGGCCCTCACGTGAGGCTGTAAGCATCGTCACTGTCACGATGAAGCGGCTCGGCGCACCGGTAAAAACCGCATTCCGGTCAGTGGATTGATCGCGACCACAGACCGTGTCTCGAAGGGAATGGTGTCTCCATGCTCACTCCCCACCCTCAAAAAAGCGCCGCAACCATACGTAAACGACGGAAAGGGTACTGGCCGAAGAAAGGGTCGGCGATGCCGGCCCTCACCGGATTCCTCTGTCTGGCCCTCACGGTCACCGTGCCCTCCGCCCTCCCCGCACCCGCCGCCGCGTCCACGCTCGGCGACCCGTCACCCGACTCCAATTCGTCCGCGCTCGGCGACCCGTCCTCCGACTCGTCCGCGCTCGGCGACCCGTCACCCGGCTCCGACTCGTCCATCACGTCGACCAGCACCTCCACCAGCGCCTCCCCCTCCTCCAGAGACAGAGACACCGACAACGGGGTCGGCACCGGAACCGGCAACACCGCGACGGGCACGGAAACCGGAAACGACACCGACGGTCCCCGCCACACGCTTCTGGATCAGGCGCGCAAGAAATGCAGGCCGAGGTCCTTCTTCAGGTTCCACTCCTTCAGGCCGAGGAATTTCTTCGTTCCCCGCACGCGCTTCATCGACGGCCCCGGCGGCACGATGACGGTTTCCGTCACCCGGCAGCACCGTGTCTACGCCGAGATGGAGCTGGAAAGGGAAAAACTCAGCGAGATCGACAGGGGCGAGTTGATCCGCCAGTTAAGAAACATGGTCAGTCCGCTGCTCGCCGAGGAATACATCGTCGAGACCGGGCACCAATACTCGCAGGAGATCACCGCCGGCAAGTACGGAAACATGTGGTATCGCGTTTTCGGCTACCGGGTGGGATTCTCCGCGTGGCGCCAGATCTACACCTGCCGGGTGCGCAAGATCGCCGCCGGAGTGGCCAACGTCCCCGCGCGGGTGGAGGGCTGGAAATACTGGGAGACCAACCACCCGATGTACAAGGGACGCCGCCTGAGCAGGCGCTGAGCCTCCCGGTCCCCCGGCGGCGCGTTCCTTCCGGACTTCGGCCCGGCGACCGGTCCCGCTCAGCGTCCGAGAAACCGGGTGGCGTTGCCGCCGAGCAGCTTGGCGCGGGCGGTGTCGGAGAGAAACCCCGCCTGGCGGATCAGCGAGCCCACCGGTGACTCGCCCAGCGGGTAGGGGAAGTCGGAGCCGAGCATCACCCCGTCCTCTCCCATCGTGTCGACCAGCAGCCGCAGCGCCCGCTCGTCGAACACGACCGAGTCCACGCTGAACCGGTCGAGATAGTGCGACGGAGGAAACTCCGAGACCCCGACCAGGTCGTTGCGACGGTGCCAGGCGTTCTCGAAGCGGCCGAGCCAGAAGGCGAACGAGCCGCCGCCGTGCGCGAAGCACAGGCGCAGCGTCTTCGGCACCCGGTCGAGGACGCCGCCCAGGATCAGGGCGAGCACCGACAGGTGCGTCTCGGCGGGCATGCCGACCAGCCACTGCGCCATCCAGCGCTCCAGCCGGGGACCACCCCCCATGTCCCAGGGGTGGACGAAGACAGGTGCCCCCACCGAGGCGCAGTGCTGGAGGAACTGGACGATTCCCTCGTCGTCGAGGTCGCGGTCGCCAACGTGGTTGCCGATCTCGACGCCCGCGTGACCAGCGGCGAGGCACCGGTCCAGCTCGGCGCAGGCCAGGTCGGGATCCTGGAGCGGCACCTGGCAGAACGGCACCAGCCGCTCGGACGCGCAGATCTCCAGCGCCAGGTCGTTGAACACCCTCGCGACCCGTACGGCCTCGGCCGCCGGGCGCTCGTAGGAGAAGAAGACCGGCGTCGGGGAGACGACCTGGACGTCCACCCCGTCGGCGTCCATCCGTTCCAGGCGGACCGAGGGACTCCAGCAGTCGTCGGCGATCCGGCGGAACTCCCGATCCCCGAGCAGGATCACGGCCTCCCGCTCGGAGTCGACCCTGAGCCGGGGCGCCCCCGGCCAGCCGAGATCGGGCCAGCCCTTGGGGACGTGGTGCGTGTGAACGTCGATGATCAACGACTATCCCTTGCCGGGGTGGACGGTGCCGCAGTTCCCGCAGGTACGCGCCTTCTCGTCGTCGTAGAACGCCTGGAAGATCGGCGGCAGGTCGGTCACGATGTCACGGACCTGGAGTTCCACCTCGTGGACCACACCGCTGCATTGCGGGCAGTACCAGAGGAACTTCTCCAGCACGCCCTCCGGCCTGATCCGCTCCACCACCAGGCCGATCGACCCCTCCTCGGGGCGCTGCGGCGAGTGCGGCGTGTTCCCCGGGAGCAGCCACATCTGGCCCTCGCGCACGTGCACGGTCTCCGGCCCCTCGGGGGTCATGATGTTGACGTGCATGTTCCCGCGGATCTGGTAGAAGAGCTCCTCGTACGGGTCGATGTGGAAATCGGTCCGCGCGTTCGGCCCTCCGACGACCATGACGATGAAGTCGCCGGTGTTCTCGAAGACCATCTTGTTGCCCACCGGCGGCTTGAGCAGGTGGGCGTGCTCGTCGATCCACTTGGTGAGGTCGATGGGGGCGGTCATGGGCGAACCTCCGGTCGATGGGCCACGGCCTGAATCTCGATGAGCAGGTGCGGGTGGGGCAGTTGGTGGACGGCCACGGTGGTGCGTGCCGGGCCGGTCTCGTCGAAGTACTCCGCGTAGACCGCGTTGTATCCGCCGAAGTCATTGATGTTCACCAGGTAGGTGGTGATCTGCACGAGATCGCTCAGGTCGGCTCCCGCCGCCTTGAGGATGTCTCCGATGTTCTCTATCACCGCCCTGGTCTGCTCGGCGATGTCGAGCTTCACCGTGCCGAACTCGTCGACCTCGGCTCCCACGATCGTGTTGTCGGGCCTGCGTGAGCTGGTCCCGGACACGTACAGGAGGTCTCCCGCACGCTTGACGTGCGGAAACCTTCCTCGCGGCGTCGCCTTTCCCTCGACGACGAGCCCTTCGCTCATGATTCCTCCCCAGAAGTGCCCGGTCTCTCCGAAGCCCCCTGTACCCCGGAAACCCCCGGCGTCTCCGCCGAGGCCCCCGGCGTCGTCGGACCGGGTGCGGAGGCGGATTCGGACGCGGAGGCGGAGGCGGAGGCGGAGGCGGAGGCGGATTCCGACACGGAGGCGGTGAACGAGACCGAGCCCAGGTGCTGGATCTCGGCCCGCACCCGCGCACCGGGCACCAGCGGCTCGGCGGGCGTGGCGGCACCGGCGAGCAGGACCCAGCCCGGCTCCAGGACCATCCCCGCCTGGAGGGCGAGGCGCACGGCCTCGGCGAGTGCCCTGCGCGGGTCGCCCAGGATCGCGCCGGTCGATCCGGTCTGGACCACGCGCCCGTCGATCTCCAGGACGACGCCCAGGTTCCAGCGCGACGGGTCGTACGGCTGCCAGGGGCCGACGACGTATCCGGCGGCCGAGGTGTTGTCGGCGATCACGTCGGGCAGCGAGAACCTGAAGTCCTCGTAGCGCGAGTCGATCACCTCGATACCGGCCGCGACGGCTGCGACGGCGCCCGGCGCGAGCGCGTCGCCCGGCGACGCGATGCGCCGGCCGATGAGGTAGACGACCTCCGGCTCCACCCTCGGATGGATGAATCCAGAAATATCCGCGTACGAGCCGTCGAGGATGGCCGACGACTCCGGCACCCGGCCGAAGATGACGTCGTGCACCCCCATCTGGCGGCGCTTACCCTCGCTGGTGAAGCCCAGCTTCACCCCGGCGAGCCGGTCCCCGCGCTCCAGGCGGAGCCGGATCAGCTCCTCCTGGACCCGGTAGGCGTCGGCCACGCCGTAGTCCTGCTCGGGCCTCGGCACCGCGCGACCGGTGCGGGCGGCCTCGTCCAGGACGGCGGCGAGCTTGTGCAGGTCGGTCACTGGGACACCATCTTTCTCGCGGCCGCCACTGCGGCGCTCGGTGAAGGGACTCGGCGGGAGCCGCGAGACGGTGACATCGCTACAGCGCTCGGTGAAAGGGCCCGGCGGGAGCCCGAGGACGGTGACACCACTACGACGCTCGACGAAAAGGCTCGGCGGGAGCCGGGGAGAGCCGGGGGACCGCCCGTGTCACGACGGCTCCCCGGTCCGTGCCAGGTCCAGCGCGATGTCCACGATCATGTCCTCCTGGCCGCCCACCATCCGGCGGCGGCCCACCTCGGTGAGGATGGTCCGGGTGTCGACCCCGTAGCGCGCCGAGGCCGCCTCCGCGTGCCGCAGGAAGCTGGAGTAGACCCCCGCGTAGCCGAGCGTCAGCGTCTCCCTGTCCACCCGGACCGGCCGGTCCTGCAGCGGCCTGACCAGATCGTCGGCCGCGTCCATCAGGGCGTGCAGGTCACAGCCGTGCTCCCAGCCCATCAGGTCGGCCACCGCGACGAACACCTCGATCGGGCAGTTGCCCGCCCCCGCGCCCATCCCCGCCAGGGAGGCGTCCACCCGGTAGGTGCCGTTCTCCACCGCGACGACCGAGTTGGCCACGCCGAGGCCCAGGTTGTGGTGGGCGTGGATGCCGATCTCCGTACCCTCGTCGAGCACCGAGCGGTAGGCCCTGACCCGCTCCCGCACCCCGTCCATGGTCAACCGGCCGCCGGAGTCGGTCACGTAGACGCAGTGGGCGCCGTACGACTCCATGAGCGCCGCCTGCCGCGCCAGTTCGTCGGCGGAGGTCATGTGGGACATCATCAGGAACCCGGCCACGTCCATCCCGAGCTCACGCGCGGTGGAGATGTGCTGGGCGGAGATGTCGGCCTCGGTGCAGTGGGTGGCGACCCTGACCGAGGTGACACCGAGGGCGTGCGCGCGCCTGAGGTCGTCGATGGTGCCGATGCCGGGCAGCAGCAGGGTGGTCAGCTTCGCCCGCCGTACGGCACCGGCGACCGCCTCGATCCACTCGTCGTCGGTGTGCGCGCCCGCGCCGTAGTTGAAACTGCCCCCGGAGAGGCCGTCACCGTGCGCGATCTCGATCGCCGCCACCCCGGCGGCGTCGAGGGCCGCGGCGATCTCGGCGGCCTGGGCGACGGTGTAGCGGTGCCGGATGGCGTGCATGCCGTCCCGCAGTGTCACGTCCTGCACGTAGAGCTTCACGCGCCCACCTCCGCGTCCGTACGAGCGGCCAGGTCCGTGCGGTCCCGGTCTTGCGTGCGGCCCGCGTCCGCGGCCCGCTCCGTCACCTCGGCGAGCCGCTCGGCGGTGCGCAGCGCGGCGGAGGTCATGATGTCGAGGTTGCCGGCGTAGGCGGGCAGGTAGTGGGCGGCGCCCTCCACCTCCAGGAAGACGGTCACCTTCACGCCGCCGTCGCGGGTGCCGTCGGGGAGCGGCTCCCCAGCCGGGATCGTCTCAAGCTGTATGTCCTGTTTGAGGCGGTAGCCCGGCACGTAGTCGTTGACCCGCGCCACCATCTCCAGCACGGCGTCCTTCACCTCCGCCACGGTCGCCTCGTCGCACTCGTCCACCAGGCAGTAGACCGTGTCCCGCATGATCAGCGGCGGCTCCGCCGGGTTGAGGATGATGATCGCCTTGCCCCTCGCCGCCCCGCCGACCCGCTCGATCGCCCGGGAGGTCGTCTCGGTGAACTCGTCGATGTTGGCCCGCGTGCCGGGCCCCGCCGACCGGGAGGAGATGGAGGCGACGATCTCCGCGTACCGGACGGGCACCCGCGAGGCGACCGCCGCGACGATCGGGATGGTGGCCTGCCCGCCGCAGGTGACCATGTTGAGGTTCGGTTCGGTGAGGTGGTCCTCCAGGTTGACCGGAGGCACCACGTAGGGGCCGATCGCGGCGGGGGTGAGGTCGATGACGCGCTTGCCGTGCGCCCTGAGCACCCGGTCGTTGTGCCGGTGCGCCCCGGCCGAGGTCGCGTCGAGAACGACGTCCACCTCGGCGAACCCGGGCAGCGCGACCAGTCCTTCGACACCCTCGTGGGTGGTGGCGACCCCGCGGCGGCGGGCGCGGGCCAGTCCGTCGGAGTCGGGGTCGATGCCCGCCATCGCGACGACCTCGACCTTCTTCGACAGCAGTGCCTTGAACATCAGGTCGGTGCCGATGTTCCCCGAACCGATGATGGCGATCTTCACAACAGGCCTGCTTTCACACGTCGTACGAGTTCCCCTGGTCCTTCGAGCTCTCCGAACTCCCCGAACTCCCAGGGCTTGCCGGACTCCCCGAGCTCTCCGGGATTGCCGACTCCCCAGGACTTGCCGGGCTCCCCGGGCTTCACGAGCCGGTCCGGTTCGTGGGCTCTCGCGAGAAGGTCGTGGGCGGCGGGGTGGCGGCCGACTCCCGGCTGAGGGCGAGGTTCGTGGGCTCTCACGAGAGGTTCGTGGGCTCTCACGAGAGGTTCGTGGGCTCTCACGAGAAGACCGTCCTGACCGAGCCGAGGCCCTCGATGTGGGCCTCGAACACGTCGCCCGGCTCGACGCCGACCATCGGGCCGAGCGCGCCGGTGAGCACGACGTCCCCGGCGCGCAACGGGAAGTCCGTACCGCCCAGCGCGTCGGCGAGCCAGACCGCGGCGTTGAGCGGATGCCCCAGGCAGGCCGCGCCCACCCCGGTGGAGACCTCCTCGCCGTGCCGGTTCATGGTCATCCCGGCGAGGCGCAGGTCCAGGCCGCGCAGGCTCACCGGGGTGTTGCCGAGGACGAACGCGCCGCTGGAGGCGTTGTCGGCGATCGTGTCGACGAGGGCGATGTCCCATCCCGCGACGCGGCTGTCGACGATCTCGATCGCGGGCAGCGCGAAGTCGACCGCCCGGATGACGTCGGCGACCGTGAACGGGCCACCCTCCAGGTCGCTCCCGAGGACGAGCGCGACCTCCGCCTCGACCTTGGGCTGCAGGAAACGGCCGGTCGGCACGGGCAGGCCGTCGAGATAGGCCATGTCGGCGAAGAGCATCCCGAAGTCCGGCTGGTCCACGCCGAGCTGGCGCTGGACCGCGGCGGAGGTGAGCCCGATCTTCCTGCCGACCAGCCTCCTGCCCTCGTCCAGCGCCCGCCTGGTGTTGATCTCCTGTACGGCGTAGCCGGTCTCGGCGCTCCCGCTCGGCAGCATCTCGCGCACCGGGGCGCACGGCTTGCCGCTCCTGGCCGCGTCGAGCAACCGGTCGGCCGCCTCCACCCGCACGTCGGTGGCCTCGCTCCACTCAGTCATGTCCAGGCTCCAGCTTGATGGTGATCGTGGTGGGCTCGGAGTAGAAGTCCAGCGAGCGCGTGCCGCCCTCGCGGCCGATGCCGGACAGCTTCACCCCGCCGAAGGGGGTGCGCAGGTCGCGCAGGTACCAGGTGTTGACCCAGACCAGCCCGGCCTCCAGCGACCTGGCGACCCGGTGGGCCCGGCTCAGGTTGGAGGTCCAGACGGTCGCCGCCAGGCCGTACTCGCTGTCGTTGGCGAGCCCGACCGCCTCGGCCTCGGTGTCGAACGGGGCGATGTGGCAGACGGGGCCGAAGATCTCCTCCCGGTTCACCCGGGAGTCCGGCGGCAGGCCGGTCAGCACGGTCGGTTCGACGTAGTAGCCGCCGTCGCGGTCGTCGCCGAAACTCGGCACCCCGCCACCCGCGCGGATCTCGGCGCCCTCGTGCTTGGCCAGCTCGTAGTAGGAGAGCACCTTGTCCCGGTGCTCGGCGGAGATCATCGGCATCATCGTGGCGTCCTCGTCGGAGGGGCGGCCGAACCGCAGGTCACCGGCGCGCCTGGCCAGCCGTGCGGTGAACTCCTCGAAGACGGGCCGCTCCACGTAGAGCCGCTCGGTGCACAGGCAGACCTGGCCGCCGTTGGTGAAGACCGACCGCACGCTTCCCTCGACGGCCGCGTCCAGGTCGGCGTCGGCGAAGACCAGCCCGGCGTTCTTGCCGCCCAGCTCGAACGAGACGGGCTTGACCCGGTCCGCGACCGCCTTCATGATCGTCGATCCGGTACGGCTCTCGCCGGTGAAGGTGACCGCGTCCACGCCGGGATGCTCCACCAGGAACTGGCCGGTGGAACCACCGCCGAAGCCGTTCACGACGTTGAGGACACCGGGCGGCAGACCGATCGAGGCGGCGATCTCCGCGAGCACCGCGACCGAGCCCGGCGTGTGCTCCGAGGGCTTGACCACGACGGTGTTGCCCGCGACGAGCGCGGGACCGAGCTTCCAGGTCGCCAGCAGGAACGGCAGGTTCCACGGCACGATCACCGCGACCACGCCGAGTGGCTTGCGCACGGTGTAGCTCAGCACGTCCGTGAGGTGGAACGCGTCCTCCGGGTGCTGGGCCGCGATCTCGGCGAACGACCGGAAGTTCGCGGCTCCGCGCGGGATGTCCAGGGTGCGGGTCTGGGTGATCGACTTCCCCGTGTCGGCGATCTCCGCCGCCACCAGGTCCTCGAACCGCTCCTCGATCGCGTCGGCGAGGCGGCGCATCCAGGTGGCGCGCTCCGCCACCGGCAGCGCGGCCCATCCGGGCAGGGCCTCGCGGGCCGCGGCGACCGCCCTGTCGACGACGTCCCGGTCCGCCTCGCGGACCTCGCGCACCGGCTGGCCGGTCACCGGGTCATGGGTGGCGAACGTCGCGCCCTCGGCGACCGGCACCCCACCGATGAAGTGGTTCACCTGGTCAGACAAGTCTGCTCCTCGGGAAGGTACTCCTTCAGGTCACTACGTACGGGTATAGGGCCGCAAACGGCCGTAGGCAAGAATGGGTTCCGTGAAACGGAACCCCGACCGTCTGTCTCTGCTGGAGAAATCCTGGCTCGTACTCGACGCGTTCCGCCCCACGGGAGGACCGCTGCGGCTGGCCGACGTCGCCGAGCGCTGCCACCTGCCCAAGACCACCGCCTTCCGGCTGCTCACCGAACTGACCGCGATCGGCGCGATCACCCGCCGCCCCGACGGCTACTATCTCGGCCGCCGCCTCTTCGAGCTCGGGAGCATCGTGCCCCTGGAGCGCGACCTGAGACACGCGGCGCTCCCCTTCATGCACGACCTTTACGAGGCGACCCACGAGACCGTCCACCTCGGTGTGCGCGACGGCCTCGACGTCGTCTACGTCGAGAAGATCCGCGGCCAGGAGACCTTCGCCCTGCCCTCGCGCGTCGGCGGGCGCCTCCCGCTGACGTGCACCGGGATCGGCAAGGCCCTGCTCGCCTACTCGGGGCCCGACCTGATCGACGAGGTCCTCGGCCGCCCGCTGCGCCGGTTGACCCCGCACTCGATCGTCGACCCCCGGCGCCTGGAGGAGGCGATCGGCGAGATCCAGGCGGCGGGGCTCGCCTACGAGCGGGAGGAGGCCCAGCTGGGCGGCGCCTGCATCGCGGCCCCGGTGTTCGGCGACGGCGTGGCCGTGGCCGCGCTCTCGGTCTCGGTGCCGCTGGCCCGCTTCCAGCCCACCCGGCTCGCCCCGGCCGTCAAGGCCGCCGCCCTGGGCATCTCCCGCGCCCTGGCCAGGACCATCTGACAGGCGGTCGGCCGCGCCGAGGAAGCCCTCGAACGGCCTCACGCCCGGAATGCGAGGAAGGCGGGAAGACTAGACTTGTCCATAAGGTGAGAAGGAAGCCCTCCCATGGCCTCGCGACCGCCACCGTATCAGGCGGGGATCAGCTCGTGCAGCGTCCCGGGCGTGATCACCCGCGACCCCTCGGGGAGATCGGCCGGCGCCTGCAAACCGATGTACGTGGTGTGCCCACCCGACGTCCCCTTCCGCCGCAGCAGGTCGACCAGATGGCGGACGCGCAGGTAGTCACGTTCGACGATCGAGCGCACCAGCAGGGAGGTCGTGACGCGGTTGCCCTCGACCTGGTTGAAGCCGGCGCGCCCCCTCAGATAGAGGTGCAGCCACTTCACCCGCCAGGCGCCGTCGTCGCCGCGCAGGAAGACGAGCGGCAGCGCGACCCGCCCCGCGCCCCGCAGGTCGGACTTCATGCGCACGGTACGCGGCTCGAACGGCCTGCCCTCCTGCTCGGCATCCCGGCTCATGTAGCCGAAGAACGCCTCCGCGGCCTCGTCGAACGCCTCTCCGTCGTAGATGTTCACCTGCGGAATGATGATCGACCGCTTCGCCTCGGCGAGACGGATGTCGATGAACTCGCTCGCGCCGTCGGAGGCGTCGGTGATGTCGCCGGAGTAAACGGCGAAACTGTTGCGGTACTCCGTCCACGAGATGTGCTCGGCGTCGCCGTAGGAGGCGTCCAGCATCAGGGCCGACAGGTCGTAGTCGGTGGACCGCTCGGCCTGCCGCCAGTGGACGAAGAACCGCAGCAGCTCCCCGTCCACCGCCGACAGCGAGCCCCGCGGCAACATGCCCAGCCCGGGCGCGACGGCCTTACCCGACAGCGGCAGGGCGACGTCGAGCACCTCGGGATCGACGACCAGCTCGCCGAGGTCGGGAAGCCGCCGGGTGATCTCCTCGTCCAGGATGGCCACCGCCCGCGACACGACGGTCTCCTCGATCGGAGCGCGGGCGTCGGACGCCGCCCACGCCCTGCCGTTCCGGTTGACGAAGACCCGCCCGGCCGCGGAGGCGAGCCGGTTCTGCAGGTGTTCGCGCAACGACAGCAGGACCCGGCCGGAAGCGCCCGCCACGGCCTTTTCCGCGGCGTCCAGCACGGCCGAGACCGAGGTGCCGGACCGCAGCAGGTGGTCCAGACGGCGCAGCAACGCGCCGGGCGCCCTCTCCAGAAGCTCGACCGCCTCTCCGGTACGGCCTGCCGACAGCGCCGCCTCCACCCGGCTGTCGAGACCGGGCGCCTCGCGTACGCCTCGGGCCACCTCGAAGACGTGTGCGGCGCGCGGGAACCGCGGATACTCGCCGGGGTGAAGTCGTTCGCCGAGCCGCTTCCACTGCTCCCGGTGCCTTGAGACGTCGCCGAGCCTGGCCGGGGTGGCGACCGCGTCCAGGGCCTGCAGGAGAGCCCTGCGCCGAGCCCGCGGGAACGAGAGGAACCTGGTGGGGGTGGCCAGCGTGACGTCGCCGCCGAAGAGTCCGCAGGCGAGCCGCAGCACGTCGGTCACCGTGTCGACGAGCAGCGGGCGACCCGCGACCAGACGCGCCTGGTTGATGACGGCGCGGTTCTCCCGCACCGGGATACGGTCGGGTTCCTCGGCGCAGAACTCGGCCAGCGACCGCAGCGCCGCCAGGTCCTCCTCCGCCGGCGGCACCTCCGCGCCCGCCAGCGAGAAGTACCACTCGCGCGCCTCCGACTCCAGGCTCGCGCCCAACTCCAGCACGGTCACCCGGTCGCCGGCCGACGCGACGAGCTCGGCGTGCGCGCCCAGCAGGTCGGCGTAGGTGTGCCGGTAGCCGCCGTAACCGGGCAGGGTGAGCAGGTTGAGCGCCGGCGAGTGCTGGACGGAGGCGTCGGCGACCGGGTCGAGCATGGCCTGACGCAGCAGCCCGGCCCAGAACTCCACGGTGTCGGGCACGTTCTTCGGGAAGTCGATGAAGTACGCGTTGTGCCGGACATGGTCGCCCACCAGGTGTCGTACCGCCGCCAGGACCCGCACGCCGAGATCGACCACCGTCTCCCCGGGCAGGCGGGCCAGGCGTTCGAGCAGGGCCGGCGAACACGTGAAGCCGACGCTCAGCAGAGCGGCGTCGAGTTGGCGTGCGGCCACCTCTCCCCAGCCCGGGGTGGAGGCGGCGGGAGCGTCGACGGGAACTCGAAGCCGCCTGGTGATGACGAGGCTTTCCAGGGTGTCCACAGGCGCACCTTATCGGCGGAACACGTCCATACTCGGCGGGTTTTCCGGGCCTGCGCGACCAACCATCCGTTCTCCGGCAAAGGGGCCGATTCGATACCGCACATCTGTCCGCGTTCGGCGGGTATACGGTTCGCCGACCGTTCGTCCGTCATACGCCGGAACGCCGGCGGTCGACACGCCAGCAGGAGGATCCCGTGGAAGTTCGCACCGAGACGGTCACCGTCGCCGACGGCTCGTTCGACCTGCACCTGTGGCTTCCCCCGAGCGGCCGGGGCCCGGTCATCCTGCTGGTCCAGGAGATCTACGGGGTGGGACCGTACATCAGGAAGGTCGCCGAGGACCTGGCCGCGCTCGGCTACGTCGTCGGCGCGCCGGACCTGTTCTGGCGGATCCGGCCCAACTGGGTGTCCGGCCACGACGACGCGGGAACGGCCCTGTCGGTCGAGATGGTCTCCACGTTCGACGTCCCCCAGGGGGTGGCCGACTCCGCCGTCGCCCTGACGCACCTGCGGGAACTGCCCGAGGCCGAGGGCGGGGCCGGGGTGGTCGGGTTCTGCCTCGGGGGTTCCATCGGCTACCTGCTCGCGGCCACGGTCGAGGTGGACGCGGTCCTGTCGTTCTACGGGTCCGCCGTCCCCGACGCCTCGGGCATGCTGGAGAAGATCACCTGCCCGCTGCTGCTCGTCTTCGGCGGTTCCGACCCCTACATCCCTCGGGAGCGGGTCGCCGTGATGGAGGAGGCCGCGTCCGGCCGGCCGAACGTCAGGGTGTACGTCGCCGAGGAGGCCGGGCACGCCTTCCACAACCACGAGGCCCCCCAGTTCTACGACCAGGAGGCCGCGCGGGCCGCCTGGGACCAAGCCGTGCACTTCCTCGGACGCAACCTCCCGTTGCCCGCCCTTCCTTGAGGCGCATACCGCGCGGGGAGCCCCCTCCCCTGAGGCGCATCACCCGGGCACATGCCGCCCCGGCCTCCCTTCCCCGGGGTGCCTCCTCGGCTCGGGGCCTACGTACGCGCGAACGCGCCGACGACCTCTCCTCGCGCCCGGGCACCCTTTCGCCGTTCGGGGAGCCGCTCACGGGGATGAGAACGCCCCTTGCCTGGAGGTCACCTTCTCGTAACCTCGAAGGCCGCCCGAGGGGACTCCGCGCACCCCATCATTTGTCTTGTGCACCAGGCGTGGCAGCAGTGGGGGAATGTCGTTCTGGCGGCCTTGCTCGCGGTTCCCGCGGTCGTCGTCGCCGTCCGCCTGCTCACCCTCCGCCGCACCCGCTCCGGCCACCCCTTCCCGGCGCGCACCGCCCTGGCCGACGTGGTCGCGGTGGCGGGGACCGCGCCCTGGATCTGGATGATCCTCACCCCCGGGGCAGGGATCTCCGGCGTCAGCCTTGTTCCGTTCTCGGATCTGTGGGCGACACTTCACGGACCGGGGCAGACGGCGTTCGTGCAGGTCGGTGGGAACCTCATGGTCTTCGCCGCGCTCGGGGCGATGCTTCCCGTCCGTTCGGCGCGGTTCGCCTCGCTCACCCGGATCGCGACCGTGGCGGCCGGGGCGTCGCTCACCGTGGAGGTCCTCCAGTACGCCCTGCGCCTGGGGCGGGTCAGCTCCGTCGACGACGTGATCCTCAACGCGGCGGGGGCCGTGCTGGCCGCGGCCGTCACGCGCCGATGGTGGGCCGTACGAATACCGGTCAGGACCGTTCCACGGTAACGGACCGGGAAAACTCTTTAAGATCGCCACACGGGCACGATCCTCCCAAAAGAAGCACGATACCAACCTCCGTATCTGTGCGATCGTGGACAAGGCGGGGCAAGTTCTCTGGAGACGCCAAACCCGGTTGGTGACAGAGGGTGATCGAACGTGCAGCATTCCCCGGTACCTCCCGAGCCCCCGATCTATCGGCGCATCGCCGACGGGCTTCGCGAAGCGATCCTGTCCGGCGATCTCCGAGACGGGGATCGGCTTCCGGGCGAGAACGCCCTGATGGCCAGTCACGGCATAGCCCGTGCCACCGCCAGGCAGGCCCTGTCCGTACTAATCAACGAAGGCCTCGCCGTCCCCAAGCGCGGCTCAGGGGTGTACGTCAGGCAGTTCCGCCCCATCAGGCGGCACGGCTCCCGGCGGCTCTCCCGTGACCATTGGGAGCGCGGTGAGGCGATCTGGGACTCCGACACCAGGGGGCGCCCCTACACCGTGGACCAGGTGGACATCGACCGGGAGACCGCCGAGGACGCCGTGGCCAGAGTGCTGGGCAGCTCCGAGGTGTGGGTCCGCAGGCGACGCTACTCGGTGGACGAGCGGCCGGTGCAACTGTCGGTCTCCCACTTCCCCGCCCTCCTGGTGGACGGAACCGCAATCACGAGAGAGGACACGGGCCCCGGAGGCGTCTACGCGCGCCTCGGCGAGCTCGGCCACGCCCCGGCGCACTTCACCGAGGAGATCAGGGCCCGCATGCCCCATCCCCACGAGACCGTCCAGCTCGACCTGCCCGCGGGCACCCCGGTCATCGTGATCGCCCGGGTCGCCCGCACCGTGGACGGCGTCGCCGTCGAGGTGAACGAGATGACTCTCGACGCCGCCTCTTACGTACTTCAATACGACTTCGACTCATAGATCAAGACCATCCGTCAACCGATAGGTTGACCTGTCCCCCGCGATCATTGATTTCTCTAGAGAAGTGCCTCACCGTCAGAGGTGGAGCGTCGCACAGACGGGCCTGGGCGCGGGGAAGGTGCACAGATGTCTCTCGACCGACATCTCGCTGAGATCGCCCGGGAGTTTCCCGACTGGACGATCTGGCGGAGCGACGCGGGTCGGTGGTGGGCAACCCGCCACCACCCGCTGACCTCCGCCCAGCGTGATGTCGGCTGCGCGATGACCATCGACGCGGACGATCCGGAAGGGCTGCGTGAGCAGCTACTCGACCAACGGGAACGTTCCGGCGACACCGAGCCGGAGACGGACCCCTGAAGACCGCCCGGTGCCGGGATGAGCGGATCCGATGCGGTCCCGGCGCCGGGCCCCCAATCGCGGAAGTCCCCGACCCGATCGGGGGCGGGGGCTTCCGCTTGATCCTCACCCCCGTCGGGACGGAGGCTTCCGCGAGTCTCCTCACCCGTCTGCACGGCCGTGCGAGCCCCTCATGGTCTTCGGGGCCGACGTCTCCACGGCCGTGCGGGTTCCCTCATGCCTCCGAGGGCGAGGGCTCTTACTTTCTTCTGGGGGTGGCGTACTTGTCCTCGTCCTTGCCGGCCTTCTCCGCGGCCGGACCGAGGTCGGTGTCGCCGGCGAGGTCGGTGTCGTCGTACACCTCGACGCGCGTCTCCTCGGCACGGTCCTCGTCCTTGCCACGCCGCTCGTCCGCGCCCCCGACGGTGTCGTCGTCCACGATCACGCGTACGGACTCCAGGTCGGGTGAGTCGAACCCGGCGTTCCGCCCGCTCATGGACGCGTCCCCGGATCCGGTGGGCCCGGCCTGTCCCGGCGACGCCTCCGCGTCGGAGGACGCGACGGCGTCCGCCGCGCCGGGTGTGCCGTGGACGTCGTCGGGCGTCTCCTCGGAGGCGGCCCCGGAGACGGCGTCAGGCCCCGTGGCGGGGGCGGCCAGCGCCGGCTGGACGCGGGCCGGGGGCAGCACGGAGCTCTCGTCGATCAGAGGTCCCGCCGAACTCTCACGGTGGAGCAGGTCGCCTAGGACGGTGCCCATCTCGTGCAGACGGCGCATGACCTCGTGGTGGGTGTCGGTGAGGTAGACGACCCGGCGGCCGGTGGTCTCGTCCAGGGCGGCGGCGCGCTGCTGTGCCGCCGACAGGGTGGAGTGCGCGTCGTTGTTGGCGGCGAGCACGGTCGCCTCCGCCTCGGCGCGGGCGGCGCTCAGCGTGGAGTCGGCCTCGGCGCGGGCCTCCTGGACCGTCCGCTCGGCCTCGTTCCGCGCCGAGGTGACCATCCGGTCGGCCTCGGTGCGGGCGCTGCGCAGGGTGTCCTCGGACTCGGCGCGGGCCGCGTTGAGCGTCTCCTCGGCGTCGTTGCCCGCCTGGGACAGCATCTGCTCGGCGGCCGCGGTGGCCTCGGCCACCCGGCGCTCGGCCTCCTGCTGCGCGGCGTTCAGGATGCCCTCGGCCCGATCCTGCGCGGAGGTGATCAGCCGCTCGGCCTCCATCGCCGCGTCGTCGCGGAGCTTGAGCGCCTCGGCCTCGGCGACCTGCTTCTTGGAGGTGGCCTCCTCCTCCCCGAGTTTCAGTATCTGGCTGAGCCGCTGGCCGAGCTCGTCGTAGTCCTGCGGGGCGTCGGAAAGCCTCTTGCGGGCCTCGGCCAGCTCGATCCGGCTCTGTTCGGCCTGGTCGATCGCGCGCCCGAGCCGCTCCTCCAGGTCGCGGATCTGGTGGCGGTGGCGGTCCATATAGTCGTGAACCTGACGACGGCTGTAGCCGCGCATGACGACCTCGAACGAGTCCTCATGCATCAGGTCGGGAAAGCTCTCGTGCTGGTTTGTCATAGCACTACCCGTGGAGGTTGTGTGGCGGAAAAGGAGACGTCAGGAGACGACTTTCCTGCTTACTGCCCAAGTCTGCAACCGGAACGCCCGACGTGCTTGCGGAAATACCGGACAGATCGACTCCTCGTAACATCGTTCACATGAACGTCACGCCCTACATCGCGGCCCTCGACGGCGACGCGATCCCGCAGATCCATCCGGACGCCTACATCGCCCCCGGAGCGGTGGTCGTCGGGAGGGTACGGCTGGGCCGTGCCGCGAACGTCTGGTACGGCTCGGTCCTGCGCGGCGACGACGAGGACGTCGAGGTCGGGGAGGAGTGCAACATCCAGGACCTGTGCTGCCTGCACGCCGATCCCGGTCAGCCCGCCGTACTGGAGCCCCGGGTGAGCCTCGGGCACAAGGCCATGGTGCACGGAGCCCATGTGGAGACCGGTGCGCTCGTGGGCATCGGCGCGATCGTGCTGGGCGGCGCCAGGGTCGGCGCGGGATCGCTGATCGCGGCGGGTGCCCTGGTGGCGCCGGGGAAGCGGATCCCCGCCGGGGTGCTCGTCTCGGGTGTCCCCGGAAAGATCGTCCGTGAGCTCACCGACGACGACCGCGCCCTGTTCGCCGGTACTCCGGCCGGCTACGTCGCCAAGGCGGCCCGCCACCGGGCCGCGACCCCCGTGCCACCGGCCTGACTCCCGCCCCGGGTCGTGGCGCACGCTCCCCGACACGGTGGCGGGGAGAGCCTTACGATCGTGCGAGGCCCGATCGGGGGATCGCGGGGCCTGGCAACGACCTTGACCGCTTGACCGAAGGGAGGCAGGGGCGTCCCGCCCATGGCACCAGGCTGTGGGTACTCGCCCCGGAATGCCGATGACCGGCATGTGGCAGTGGGATGGGTTCGACGCCGTCGAGAACGACGTGCGGACCATGGTCACCGACCCACGGTGGACGGCGCTGCCGCCGCTCGCACGCGCCCAGGCCATCGCCCAGCGCACGCTGTCCACCCCGGACGGCGGGCGCTGGCTGTTCGGCGCCCACGCCCGCTGGTACCGCCAGGATCCCGCCGACGGCCGCTGGCACCTCACCGCTCCCCCCGCCGACCGGGACTTCCGCGCCGCGGCGCACGTGGTCAACGTCACCTCGATGATCATGCAGCACCTCATACCGACCGGCGCCGACTTCGCCGTCGACCGGGGGTCGGTCCAGGGGTTCGTCGGCCCCGACGTGCCGTACGAGATCACCGAGAGGGTCCGCGAGCTGGTGATCGCCCAACGCGGCAGGCGCAGGGAGGACTTCCCCGTCACCGGGCCGTTCGCCGGACTCTTCGCCGGGGAGGTGGCCAGTCCCGTCGCCGCGATCTGGGGCACGCTCATGTGGTGCGCCTACGCCCCGGCCTTCGACGGCAACGAGGTGTTGCTGTCGATGTTCGGGGAGTTCCTGGCCCGCCCGCTGCCCGGCGACGAGTGGGTCCGCTGGCTGCCGCCCACCTCGCTGGACGACCTGGTCGCGCTCTACGGCGAGCGGGTCAGGGCCGGGCACCCCGAGGCGGGCCTGCGGCTGGTCGCGCTGATGGCCGACACCGCCGCCGTGGTGCGTGCGGATCCGAGGTTCAGGCCGAAGGCCGACGCCCTGCTGTCCATGATCGAGCCGTTGCTCCGCCGGGCCTGCCAGGATCCCGCCATCGCGCACCAGGGCGACGACGCGGTGCGGAACGCGTGGCTTTCCCGCTGCCCGCCCCACATGACGCTGCCCGACGACTCGCCGGGCGAGCACTTCCAGCACGCGCTCTACGACCTGGTCCAGTCGCTGGGGTTCCTCGCCCCGATGGGCGCCGACCCGCGGGCGGTGGCCGCCTCACTGCTCGCCGCCGACCTGTCGGGTGTCGCGCCCAGGGCGGCCGACCGTCTCTACCCGTGGCTGGATCCCGAGCTGCGGCACATCCTCCACGTGGTGCTCACCGACGCCTCGCATCCGCTGAGGGGATGCTGGCCGCGCTCGGGCGAGCTGCCTTCCGCGCTGCACCCGCCGGACCGTAACGCCGCCGCGGCTCTGCTCGGTGCCGCCTACGCCACGGGGCTCGCGTGGTGCCGCCTCACCGGGACCGAGATACCGGAGCGGGGATTCGCGACGGCCTCGGCGGTGGTGCACCGGCTGACGCACGAGCGCGACGATCCGGTCCCTCCTGTGTCAGGGACTTACCCCCGCCACTTCTGACCCACATCAGTATGCTTAAACCACAAATTCAGTTATTTCATCCTTACTCCCCCTATATCCTTCTAGCCCCCTGCGCATCGGACAATTAGCTGAATTGTGATCTCCTAAACGGGAAATGATCCTCCGTGAGGACGTGTCGGGCGGGGCGAGGAATGGTCCCGATGGGCCATGGGCACCGATGACCGCCCGCCGTAACCTCGAAGTGGGTGTGGGCTGCGGAAGGAAGGACGACGCGGTGGGGCACGACGACCTGGACTCTAGGGTCCACGACCGTGTCGCGTTGGACGAGATCGCGCTCTATGCCGAGGTGCTGTCCGCCGTCGCGATGAGCGAACGGCCCCTCACCTCGGTGGAGCTCGACAACGCGCTCGGATTGAGCGCTTCGGCTGTTTGCTGAGGCCTCGGGAAGAACCGTTTCCAAGACCTTGTCCCGGACCCTTCGACGGGGTCCGGGACGTGGTCGGAAAAGATAGTCATGTGACTAGTCACGAACGGACGAGACGGGCGATCGCGGCCGACGCCTCCTTGACCTTCTCCTCCGCCTCCGGCCCCCCGGCGCTGATGGCGTCGGCGACACAGTGCCCGATGTGGTCCTCCAGCAGGCCGAGCGCCACCGCCTGGAGCGCCCGCGTGGCGGCCGAGACCTGGGTCAGCACGTCGATGCAGTAGGCATCCTCTTCGACCATCCGCTGCAGGCCCCTGATCTGCCCCTCGACACGCCGCAACCGGGTCAGATAAGCCTGTTTGTCACCGCTGTACCCATGCATGTCCCAACGGTACCGGTGTCAGGCGCGGCGGGATGTCGCCGCGATCAGTTTCTCCCAGCGGTCGGCCACCGAGGACGCGCCGTGGCCCGCCGCGACCTCCAGCGCCCCCGCGGCCAGCTCCCTGCGCCGCCGCTCGTCGTCGATGAGCGCGAGCATCGCGGACGCGTACGCCTCGATCTCGTCCTCCCCCTCGGCGACCAGCACTCCGTTCCTGCCGTCGGCCACGAGCTCGCCCGGCCCACGGGGGCCGCCGAACGCGATCACCGGTACCCCGCTCGCCATCGCCTCGATCACGGCCATGCCGAGCACCTCCGTCCTGGAGGTGCTCGCCACGATCGACGCCTTGGCGAACTCGCCGGTGAGGTCGGAGGTCGTTCCCATGAAGTAGACGTGGTTGTGCAGGTCGAGGTCACCGACGAGGGCGCGCAGGCGCTTCTCCTCCGGGCCCCCGCCGTACAGGCGCAGCCGCCAGTCGGGGCGTTTGCCCGCGACGACGGCGAACGCGCGGATCAGCCGGTCGTGTGCCTTCGCCGGCACCAGACGCCCTCCGGCGGCGACGATGCGGTTGTCCATCCGCGAGCGCGGCCACGGCCCCGCGGGCAGCGCGTCGGGGATCACGTTGACCGGCACGTTCCCGCCCAGGAGGTGGTCCCACTCCTGCCGGCTCGTCTCGGTGGCGGTGGCGACCGCGTCCAGGCGCGGGTAGAACTTCCTGATCGGCCCCGGTACGGGCGGCCGGCCCCACTCCCGGGCGATCCGCGTGATGTCGCGCGGCGCGTGCCTGGCCACCTGGACGCTCAGCACCGGCCGTGTGCTGACGAGCACGTCGGCCCGCAGCCCGCGCAGCCGCCGCCAGAGGGCGACCTCGGTGCGCATCTGGCCTCGGGGAAGCAGGGATCTGCCTCCCGGCTGGGCGTCGACCACCCAGGAGAGCTTCACACCGGACGCCACGGGGAAGAACGGTTTCTCCCGCTGGCGGCGGACGCTGATGATCTCGACCTCGTGACGTTCTGCCAGCTCTCCCGCGAGGTTGACGATCGAGCGTACGTCACCGCGCATGCCGTAGACGGATGGGGTGAGCAGGCAGATCCTCACCCGCCGACCTCGATCCTGAGCTCGTCGTCCGCCGTGTAGCAGGGACGGATCGGCACCCCGTCGATCTGCGCGGCGGGGTAGTGCAGGCGGCGGCGCTTGCCGTCGACGTCGTCCAGCCGGGAGCCCAGCCGCAGCGGTGTGGCCACGCCGCGTACCTCCAGGGAGGGCTCCCAGGTGCCGGTCTGGTCGGGGGCGGCGGCGAGCACGTCGCACAGCGAGAGCGCCGCGTGGAAGCGCACGCCCTGGACCGTTGCAATGGAGGTCAGCTCGGCGTCGGGCCGGCTGCGGCGCAGGGCGAGCTTCGCCTCGTGCCTCGCCTCGTCGTCGTCGAGGCCGGTGAAGGCGAGCAGCCCGGTGACCTCGAAGCGCCCCTCCCTGAACCAGACGGAACGGACCTCCGCCGTCGGCCGGGCGTCGTCGATCTTCAGGGCGAGGAAGCCGTTGCGGGTCCGGTAGGCGCGGTAGGCCAGCGTGCGGCGGCTCAGCGCGTACGCCTCGAGATGGTCGAGGGAGAATCCGGGGTCGACGCTGCGCAGCCGCGTGCGCGCCTTGCCCTGTTGCAGGTAGGTGTCCCAGCGGCCGGGACCGAGGGCGAGCGGGGCGAGCGAGACCGCCAGCTCCGCCTTGCGCATCCGTGCGTCCGGAGTGCCCAGCGGCACCCGGCTCTCGACCGAGGTGGCCCGGTTACGCAGGACCAGTTCGGTGCCGTCGGCCAAGGGTTCGTCGACGGCCAGCCGAAGTGAGAGAACATCGGCCAGGGTAACCTCGGCATCGCTGACGACGGCTGGCATCGTCAAGCCCCCTCCCCGTTGAATGAGCTACGCGACGTTGAGGTTACCGTGATTTTCCCGTTATGTGGAGAAAGGTTTTCGGACCTTACATCCTTTTCACGATGACTTGACCCTATGTCAGAGGGAACATCGGGAAAATGTCCCCTCTGACGGATGACACACCCGCTGTCAGGGCGCCTCTACCGGCCGGCCTTTGATCGATTTGATCAGCAGCTGGGAGACGTCGACGACCTCCAGCGTCTCCTTGGCCTCGCCCGCGTTCTTCTTCTCGTTGATCGAGTCGCCGAGCATGACCAGGCAGAACGGGCACGCCGTGGAGATGGTGTCCGGCTCGGTGGTGAGCGCCTCGTCCACCCGCTCGGTGTTGATGCGCTTGCCGAGCCGCTCCTCCATCCACATCCGCGCGCCGCCGGCGCCGCAGCAGAAGCCGCGGTCCTTGTGGCGGTGCATCTCCTGGGTCTTCACGCCGGGCACCTTGGCCATGATGTCGCGGGGCTGGGAGTAGACCTTGTTGTGGCGGCCCAGGAAGCACGGGTCGTGGTAGGTGATCTTCTCCTCGATCGGCGTGATCGGGACCAGCCTGCCCTCGTCCACCAGCTTGGCGAGCAGCTGGGTGTGGTGCACCACCTCGTAGGTGCCGCCGAGCTGGGGATATTCGTTGGCGAGGGTGTTGAAGCAGTGCGGGCAGGTCGCGACGATCTTCTTGACCCCCGCCTCGTTCAGCGTCTCGATGTTCTGCTTGGCCAGCATGTCGAACAGATACTCCATGCCCAGGCGGCGCGCCGGGTCGCCGGTGCACGCCTCCATCGGGCCGAGCACCGCGAACTTCACCCCGGCGACGTGCAGCAGTTCCGCGACCGCCTTGGTGGTCTTCTTCGCCCGGTCCTCCAGCGCTCCGGCACAGCCGACCCAGAAGAGGTATTCGACATCTTCGCCCATTTTGTCATCGATGAGCGTGATCTCGATGGGGTCGACCTCGCGGCTCGCCAGCTCCTCGACCCAGTCGGCCCGCTTCATCTCGGACATCCCCCACGGGTTGCCCTTGTTCTCCAGGTTCTTGACCATGACGCCGGCCTCGGAGGGGAAGTTGGACTCCACCATCGCCTGGTAGCGGCGCATGTCGAGGATGTGGTCGATGTGCTCGATGTCGACCGGGCACTGCTCGACGCAGGCGCCGCAGTTGGTGCAGGACCACAGCACGTCGGGGTGGATCACGCCTTCCTCGCCCACCAGCGGCTTGTCCAGCAGGGCCAGCACGTCCTCGTGCAGGCCCGCGCGCTGCTCCCCGGTGGCCATCAGGTACGGGGCGACCTTGAAGGCGTGGTCGCGCTGCTCAAGGATGAGCATCTTCGGCGAGAGCGGCTTGTCGGTGTTCCAGGCCGGGCACTGGTCCTGGCAGCGTCCGCACTCGGTGCAGGTGTAGAAGTCGAGGAAGCCCTTCCAGGTGGTGTCCTCGATCTTGCCGCGGCCGAGCCGGTCGCCGTCGAGCTCCTCGTCCTCGAAGTCGACGAGCTTGCCGTCGATCCGCATCGGCTGGGCGGGGCCGTTGCCGTCGGGACGCCGGGAGAACGCCACGTTCAGCGGCGCGGTGAAGATGTGCAGGTGCTTGGAGTTCACCACGATCACGAGGAAGACCAGCATCACGCCGATGTGCAGGAGCAGCCCGACGTGTTCGAGCGTCTCGTTGGCCGAAGGGCCCAGCGGGCGCAGCAGGGCGGCGGTCGCCTCGGAGGCGAACGCTCCCGAGGCGTACGGCAGGTTGCCGGTGTTCGCCGCCGCGCCGCGGAAGAGGAGCATCGTCCAGATCACGTTGAAGATCATGAAGAGGACGAGCCAGGCACCGCCGAGGTGCGAGCCGAAGAACCGGGACCTGCGGCCCAGCTTCTTCGGCGAGTTCTTGATCCTGATGACCGCGAAGGCGATGAGTCCGAGCAGGGCCGCGACCGCGATGAAGTCCTGCAGGAAGCCCAGGATCGGCCACGTCCCGATGAGCGGGATGTGGAAGTCGGGGGTGCCGGTGACGGCCCCCTGGATCAGCGCGCCGTACGCCTCCAGATAGACGGTCGCCAGGATGAGGAACGCCCACATGACGAAGAAGTGCGCGACACCGGAGGCCGTCCACTTCAGCAGCTTCCGCTGCCCGAACACCTCGACCAGCTGGGCCTTGATCTCCTCACCCAGGTTGGCCCTGGCGTACTCGACGCGCTCGGGCGCGGGAGGCCCTACGGTGGCGAGGTTGTACAGGAACAACACGCGGCGCGCGGCGAGCGCGAGCGCGACGGCTGTCATGACCAGCCCGATGATCGCTACCCAGAGCACTGGTCCTCCCACAGACGGCGTTGGCTGCCAGCGTACGACCGCCGGTCATCCACGATGACAGAGGGTCCCCACAGATACTACCGGTGAGTAACTTCTCTTCGCCGGGAGACCCCCCGGTGACCGTCGTCACCCTACGGTCAACACCGTTCCCAGAACAATGCTCTGCATGCCTCCGAACGGCATCGAAGTGACCTTCGAGCTTCACGGGGCTCGGCGGGCGCGGCCTGGACATCGGCAGGACGGGGACTCGGCGAGGCGTGCCGGCACCTCGGCCCGAATGGTGGGAATGTGGGAGATACGGCGGTATATAGCGGGAAGACCTCTATGGGCGCCCCCGGAGGGCGGGGAAGCCTATCGCGGCGGGTCGAGATAACCCTGGATCGTGGGTGTGAGCAATTTCACCAGCTCTTCAAGATCCACCGAGGCGAGCGGCTCCAGTTGGAGGACGTAGCGCATCAGGACCACGCCGAACATCTGCGCGAAGGCCGCCTCCATCCGGATCAGCGGGATGTCCAGGCTCTCCGCGACCCGGTTGAGCAGCGCGCGGGTCACGAACTCGCGGATCATGACGACCATCCGCTCGTTCGTCATCGCGGTGCGGGCCAGCGCCAGCACCGGCTGGCGCGCCCCGGCCTCCGAGGTGATCGTCAGGATGAGCCTGACCAGCCGCTCGCCGACCTCCTCGCGGGGTCCCGCCATGATCGCCGCGAGGACGTTCTCGGGGTTGATCGGCAGCTCCATCGCCTCGACGAACATCTTCTCCTTGCCGGAGAAGTAGTGGTGGACCAGCGCCGGGTCCACCTCCGCCCGCCGGGCGATGCCCCGGATGGTCGCCTTGTCGAACCCCTTCTCCGCGAAGGTCTCGCGCGCCGCCGCGAGGATCTGCCCTCGCGTGTCGGCCGAGCCCGGCCTGCGCCCCGGACGCCTTCTCCCCTCCGCCGGTCCGGCCGCGGACCTCTCCGCAGGTCCGTCCGTGGACCCGTTCGCAGGTCCGTCCGTGGACCCGTTCGCGGGCGTGGCCGTTGACCTTCCAGAGGGACCGTTCGCGGGGGCGTCCGTCGACCTCTCCGAGGATCCGTTCGCGGGCGCGTCCACGGACCCGTCCGAGGAGCCGTTGGAGGGCCTGCCCGTGGTGCTCATGACAGGCCCACTCACGCGGGGGTGGAGGCCGCGAGGTGCAGCCGGGCGAACGCGAGCGCCTCCGCGAGGTCGTCGATCCGCTCGGAACGGCTGGCCGCCTTGCGCGTATTGATCTCCAGCACGACCAGCCCCGAATATCCGTTGCCCGCCATCCGCTCCAGGATCGGCGCGCACGGCTGGTTGCCCCGCCCGGGAACCAGGTGCTCGTCCTTGTTCGGCACCCCGACGCCGTCGGCCAGGTGCAGGTGGGCGAGCCGGTCGCCGAGCTTGGTGAACATCTCCAGGGCGTCGGACCCGGACACCGCCGTGTGCGACAGATCCAGCGTGACCTGCGGGAAGTCGTAGTCGACCGGATTCCAGTCGGGAGAGTAGGGGACGACCTCGTTGCCCCTCGCCCTCAGCGGGAACATGTTCTCCACCGCGAAGACCACGTCGGTCTCCTCACGCATCCTGGCCAGGCCGATCTCGAAGTCGCGCGCGTAGTCGCGCTGCCAGCGGAACGGCGGATGCACCACGACCGTCCTGGCACCGACCCGCTCGGCGGCACGCTGCGCGCGCTGGAGCTTGGCCCACGGGTCCTTGCCCCACACACGCTGCGTCACCAGCAGGCACGGTGCGTGAATGGCCAGGATCGGCAGGTGGTAGTGGTCCGACAGCCGCTCCAGGACATCGACGTCCTGGCTCACGGGGTCGGCGCCCACCATGATCTCCACACCGTCGTACCCCAGGCGCGCGGCCAGTTCGAAAGCGTCGGGAGTACGTTCGGGATACACCGACGCGGTGGACAGCGCGATCTTCGCGCTGGATACACGGACGCTCATACCGCTTCCTCGTCTCCGGCTCGGAGCGCACACTCGCGAACACCGCCGGGCCGACCGGCCCGATCGCTCACGTCGCTCACATTTGCCAGCCTAAGCGGGTCCGGAGGGCAGTGCTGTCCGCCACCACCGACACGGCCTAGATCACACCATTACGGTGAGGGCATGCCGAGGTTCTTGAGGGGCTCCATCCCCAGCCCCAACATCTGGAACACCCCCCAGATCTACGAGTTGGAAAACCGGGCGGTGGACCCCGAGGGACACGCCGAGGCGGCGATGTCGGCGATCCGGTCGTGGACCGGGGCGACGGTCCTCGACATCGGCTGCGGTACCGGCTACCACCTGCCCGCCCTCGCCTCGACCGCCACCCGGGTGATCGGCGTGGAGCCGCACGAGGACCTTGTCCTGCTGGCCAGGCGCCGCTGCCGCGCCCTGCGGAACGTCGAGATCCACACCGCCACCGCCCAGGCGATCCCGCTGCCCGACGCCTCCGTGGACGTGGCCGTCGCCCGCTGGGCGTACTTCTTCGGCCCCGGGTGCGAGCCGGGCCTGGCCGAACTCTCCCGGGTGATGCGGCGCGGCGGCGCGGCCTTCGTGATCGACATCGACACCACCCGCGGCGCCTTCGGCCGCTGGTTCGGCCAGTCCATCCCCGCCTACTCCGCCAGGTCCGTCGAGAACTTCTGGAGCCGCCAGGGCTGGCAGACGGACAAGCTCGATCTGCGCATGTCCTTCGAGCGCCGCGCCGACCTGGAGGCCGTGCTCCGCATCGAGTTCACCCCCGCGGTCGCCGACCTGGCCATCGCCGAGACCCCCGGCCTGGAGATCGCCTACCCCAACCTGCTGCGCTGGAAGCGGTTCTGAAACGGCGACGACCTCCGCGGGGCCGACCGGGAACAACGGGACGGGGCCTTGACCTTGACGTTGATGTCAAGGTCTATCGTCGTGCCGTGGGGAGGGCCGGATGCGGATCGGTGAGCTGGCGCGGCGGGCGGGTGTCAGCACCCGGGCACTGCGCTACTACGAGCAGCAGGGACTGATCACGGCCCGGCGCTCGGCCAACGGCTACCGGGAGTACGGGGAGGAGGATCTCAAGCTCGTCTCCGAGATCCGCTCGTTGCTCGCCGTCGGCTTCACCCTGGACGACGCCCGCCCGTTCGTCGCCTGCCTGCGGGCCGGTCACGAGTCAGGGGGGTCGTGCCCGGAGTCCGTCGCCGTCTACCAGCGCAAACTGGCGGAGATCGACGACGAGATCCGCACGCTTCTCACCCGGAGGGCGGAGGTGGCGGCGCAGCTGACCACCGCCTGCCCAGGATGCGTACTGAGGAAAGTGGGAAAATCATGATCACATTGACCGCGGAGAACTTCGACGAGCAGGTGCTGCGGAGCGACAAGCCCGTCCTGGTCGACTTCTGGGCCGAGTGGTGCGGGCCGTGCAAGATGATCGCGCCGATCCTCACGGAGATCGAGGCCGAGCTCGGCGACCGCGTCACGATCGCGAAGCTCAACGCCGACGACTACCCCGAGATCACCGCGAGGTACGGCGTCCTCGGCCTGCCGACGCTCAACCTCTACAAGGGCGGCGAGGTCGTGCAGCAGATCAAGGGCGCCAAGCCCAAGCGCCTGCTCCTCGCCGAGCTCGAAGGCCACATCTGAGGAAAGCGCGCTCCGTACCTCCCCGCGACTTTCACCCGGTACGGCACGCCGTACCGGGTGAAAGTTGTCGGGCTCTGCCGGTAACGTGCGGCCATGGCGAAGAAGGCTGGTGGCTACCGCTGTGCCGAGTGCGGGTGGCAGACGGCCAAATGGGTGGGGCGCTGCGGCGAGTGCCAGGCCTGGGGCACGGTCGAGGAGGAGACGGCTCCCGCGGGGGCACGCGTGGCCTCCGCCGGGGCGGTCTCGGCACCGGCGGTGCCGATCGGCCAGGTCAAGGCCGAGGTGGCGCACGCGCGCAGCACCGGTGTGCCCGAGCTCGACCGGGTCCTCGGCGGCGGTCTGGTTCCCGGAGCCGTCGTGCTGCTGGCCGGCGAGCCCGGCATCGGCAAGTCGACCCTCCTGCTGGAGGCGGCAGCCAAGATCGCCCGACAGCAGACGGTCCTCTACATCACGGGTGAGGAGTCGGCCGCCCAGGTGCGGATCAGGGCCGACCGGATCGGCGCGATCCAGGACCGCCTCTACCTCGCCGCCGAGACCGACCTGGGCGCGCTGGTGTCACATGTCGAGAAGGTCCAGCCCGACCTGCTCATCGTCGACTCGGTGCAGACGATCGGCTCCACCCAGGCGACGGGCGTGCCCGGCGGGGTGACCCAGGTCAGGGAGGTCGCGGGAAACCTGGTGCGGCTCGCCAAGGAGCGTGGCATGGCCACCGTGCTGGTCGGCCACGTCACCAAGGAGGGCTCGATCGCCGGTCCCCGCACCCTGGAGCACCTGGTCGACGTCGTGCTCCACTTCGAGGGCGACCGGCACTCCCGGCTCCGCCTCGTCCGTGCGATCAAGAACCGGTACGGCCCGGTGGACGAGGTCGGCTGCTTCGACCTCCACGAGAGCGGCATCGAGGGCATCACCGACGCCAGCGGCCTGTTCGTCTCCCACCGCACCGACCCGGTGCCCGGCACGTGCGTCACGGTCACCCTGGAGGGCACCCGGCCACTGCCCGCCGAGGTGCAGGCCCTGGTCGCGAGGACCGAGGCCCAGCAGCCGCGCCGATCCTCCTCCGGGCTCGACACCTACCGGGTCACGATGGTCCTCGCCGTGCTGGAGCGGCGGCTCAACGCCAAGCTGGGCGGATGCGACGTCTTCACCGCCACCGTCGGAGGGATCAAGCTCAGCGATCCCGCCGTGGACCTGTCGGTGATGCTCGCGGTCGCCAGCGCGGCGGGTGACAAGGCGCTCCCCTCCGGCCTGGTGGTGCTCGGTGAGGTGGGCCTGGCGGGAGAGCTGCGCCCGGTGCGCGACGTGCGGCGCCGCCTGTCGGAGGCCGCCCGGCTGGGCTTCACCCGCGCGCTCGTCCCCACCGGCTCCCTCGACACGGGCAAGAAGCGCAACGGCGACCACTCCCTGGTCCGCATGGCCGGACGCGGAGCGCCCTTCGCGCCCGGCTTCGACGTCGTCGAGGCGGAGAACGTCTGGGACGCCCTCACCCATGTCACCTGAGACGCGCCACGGGCTCCAGGCGCGGCGCGGCCGGCGGCCCCGCGACGGTGCGACCGGTCACCGGCACCGCAAGGAACGCGGTCGGCGACCCCGCGACACCCGCCGCCACGAGATCCACGCGGGGCGCTCTCGACGGCTCCCCGACGCTCGCCATCACGAGATCCACGCGAGGCGCGCCCGGCGGCTCCCCGGCGCCCACGCCGGTGCGGCGCGTCACGGGCTCCGCACGGCGCGTGGCATCCACCGATTCCGGACCGCGCGGATCCTCCGCCGGTAAGCTTGAGCGCTATACGCAGACCACGGGGGTCATGTGCCAGCAAACTACAAAGGACTCGACGAACGTCGCAGAGCCGTCCTGGCCGCGGTCGCACCCGGCACCGCGCTGCGCGACGGACTGGAGCGCATTCTCCGCGGGCACACGGGTGGCCTGATCGTGCTGGGATACGACGGCACGGTCGAGGAGATATGCAGCGGCGGCTTCGAGCTGGACGTCGAGTTCTCCGCGACGCGGCTGCGCGAGCTGGCCAAGATGGACGGCGCGATCGTCCTCAACTCCGGCGATCTCAGGATCGTACGCGCGGCCGTGCACCTGATGCCCGATCCGTCCATTCCCACCGACGAGTCCGGCACCCGGCACCGCACCGCCCAGCGCGTGGCCCTGCAGACGTCACTGCCGGTCATCTCGCTCAGCAAGTCCATGCGGATCATCGCTCTTTACCTCGACGGCATCCGCTACGTGGTGGAGGAGTCGGCGGTCATCCTGTCCAAGTCCAACCAGGCCCTCGCCACGCTGGAGCGCTACAAGCTCCGCCTGGACGAGGTCTCCGGCACTCTCTCCGCGCTGGAGATCGAGGACCTGGTGACGGTCCGCGACATCGCGGTGGTCGCCCAGCGGCTGGAGATGGTCAGGCGCATCTCCGAGGAGATCGCGGGATACGTGGTCGAGCTCGGCACCGACGGCCGGCTGCTCTCCCTGCAGCTGGACGAGCTCGTCGCCGGCACGGAGAGCGACCGTGAGCTGATCGTGCGCGACTACCTGCCCGCGGCCGGCCGCCGCCCGCGCAAGTTCGCCGAGGCGTTGCACGAGCTCGACCAGCTCTCCTCCGCCGAGCTTCTCGACCTCTCGGTCGTCGCCCAGATCCTCGGCCACGCGGGCAACGACGCCCTGGAGACCCCGGTGAGCCCGCGGGGCTACCGCCTGCTGGCCAAGGTCCCGCGTCTGCCGAACACGGTGGTCGATCGCCTCGTCGACCACTTCGCCAGCCTGCAGAAGCTCCTCGCGGCCAGCATCGGCGAGCTCCAGGAGGTGGGCGGGGTGGGCGAGGCGAGGGCCCGCCACATCCGGGAGGGCCTCTCCCGGCTCGCGGAGTCGTCCATCCTGGAACGCTACGTCTGAGACCCCGGCGGGGCCGGGGTGAGCCCACGGCGTACCCGGTGTCCCGCCCTCTCGGATTCGACAGCCCCCAACGACCGCGAAAAGCGAGCCCAGGCCACCCACGATGATCCCCGAGGACGGCCTCAAGGTCCCGCCAGGCGGGAACCTCGACGGCTGAGGTCCCGCCGGACGGCAACCTCGACGGCCACCGAAGGTGGAAGACCGCCTGAGGTCTCGCCAGGCGGGAGACCCGACGGCTACCGAAGGTGGAAGACCGCCTTGCGGCTCTTCAGGCCGGGAGCGTGAACCACCGCGACGTAGGTGCCCGGCAGGGCGGCGGCGCGGTCGGCGGTGCAGTCGCCACCGGAGCGGCGGCGGTCCCACACCAGCTCCCTGACGTACGGGATGCCCCGGTCGAGTTCGCGGATCTTGACGGCGTCGCCGCCGACGCAGTCGGAGGACGACCACACGCGGTCGTTGCCGGAGGTGATGCGCATCTCCATCGCGCGCGGCCCGACGTCGGTGGTGCACATCACCTTGCCGACGTTGACGAGGGTGAGGACGAAGCGCGGCTGGACTCCCGCCGGGTAGATCGTCCCCTTGCCCTCCATGCTCAGCACGAGCTGCGGGGAGACGCAGGCCTCGCCCGGCCGTCTGGGCCGCGCGGCCGCCTTCGGCGTGGGCGTCGGGCTCGCGGACGTCGAGGGGATGACCGTCATGGTCGGCAGGACGGCCGTCAGCGGGTCAGGTGTCTGCTGTCCGGTGGCCGAGGTGCTCCTCTCCCTGACGTCATCCGGCCCGCCCGTCGACGAGCAGGCCCACGCCACGACGGCGACCACCACGAGCACACCGACAAGCGCGGCTATCCGGCGCCGCCAGTAGACGTCGGCTCCGACGTCACCACGGAACGTGTCGGGATCCATACGCTCAGTATGGTTAGTCCTGGCGGACCACAGGAGACGACCCGCCGCTTCCGGCCTGTTTCGGCCGCAGGTCAATGGTCGGGGCGGGCACGGAACAGGCACGGAGCAGGCACGGAGCAGGCACAGCCAGGCGCGGACAGAAACCGCCAAGTGCAGACAGGTGCAGACAGACGAAGCCGGGCCAAGGCGTCCGCGCCTGCCCGTGCCTGCCCGTGCCTGGCTGCGCCTGTCCGTGCCCGCACTATCGTCGAAAGGTGCCCGAGCCGAACCGCTTACTCGAACCCGTCCTCGACTGGTACGCCGGCAACGCCCGCGACCTTCCCTGGCGTACGCCCGGCGCCTCCCCCTGGTCGATCCTGGTCAGCGAGATCATGCTGCAGCAGACCCCGGTGGTCAGGGTGCTTCCCGTCTGGACCGAATGGATGGAGCGCTGGCCCACGCCCGCCTCCCTCGCCCGCGAGTCCCCCGGCGAGGCGGTACGCCACTGGGGCCGCCTCGGCTACCCCCGCCGGGCACTGAACCTGCACGCGTGCGCCCGCGCGATCACCGAACGGCACGGCGGAGAGGTCCCCACCGGCCACGACGCCCTGCTCGCACTTCCCGGCGTCGGCGAGTACACCGCCGCCGCGGTCGCCAGTTTCGCCTTCAAGGGCCGCCACGCGGTTCTCGACACCAACGTGCGGCGGGTCCTGGCGCGGGCCGTCAGCGGGCAGGAGTATCCGCCCAAGGCCACCACGCCCCCGGAACGCAGGCTCGCCGCCTCCCTGCTCCCCGACGCCGACCGCGCACCCGTCTGGGCGGTCGCCGTGATGGAACTGGGCGCCCTGGTCTGCACCGCTCGCGCCGCCCGCTGCGCCGACTGCCCGATCAGCGACCTGTGCGCCTGGCGCCTCGCGGGCAAACCGGCCCACGACGGCCCGGCGCGCAAGGGCCAGACGTACGCGGGAACGGACCGCCAGTGCCGTGGCCGCCTCCTCGCGGTGCTGCGCCAGGCCCACGGCGCCGTACCCAAGGACGCCCTCGACGTGGTCTGGGACGACGCCCCGCAGCGCGAACGCGCCCTCGACGGTCTGATCGCGGACGGCCTGGCCGAGGTCCTCGACGACGGCACCTACCGCCTCCCCGGCTGAGTCACCAACCGGTGCGGTACGTCGAATCCACGTTTTCTCTCACCTGATCTTCGGCATCCCACATCCATCGGAGATTTTTTGTGGACGCTCTCACCGTAAGAGCCCGTGAGCTGGCGGCGGCCGGAAGGCTACCCGCCTATGTGTACGACCTGGCCGCCCTGGACGCGCACGCGGCGGCGGTGCGGGCGGCGCTTCCGGGAGTCGAGCTGTACTACGCGGCGAAGGCCAACCCGGACCCGGAGTTGCTGCGGGTGCTGGCCCGGCACGTGGACGGGGTCGAGGTCGCCTCCGGTGGCGAGCTGGAGCATGTGCGGGGTGTGCTCCCCTCGGCCAGGATCGCGTTCGGCGGCCCCGGCAAGACCGACGACGAGCTCCGGCTCGCCCTCGATCACGGCGTCGAACGGCTGCACGTGGAAAGCCCGAACGAGTTGCGCCGCCTGATCGCCACCGGGCGGGAGGCCGACGTGCTGCTCCGCGCCAACCTCGCCCTCTCGCTGGGGGACGTGGCCCTGGCGATGGGCGGCGGCGCGACCCCCTTCGGCATGGACCCGGCCGGCGTCGAGGAGTGCCTCGCGCTTCTGGAGCGCCAGGACGCGGTGCGCCTGCGCGGCGTCCACGCCCACCTGGCCAGCGGCCTGGACGCCCCGCGCATGCTGGAGGTCGCCGACGGCGTGCTCGGCTACGCCCGCGGTCTTGGCCTGACCGAGATCAACCTCGGTGGCGGCATGGCCGTCGACTACGCCGACCCCGGCGCCGTCTTCGACTGGGAGACCTACGGCAAGGGCCTGGCGGGGCTGCGCCGCCCCGGTGAGACGCTGCGCGTCGAGCCCGGCCGGTCCGTGTCGGTCTACTGCGGGCGGTACGTGACCCGTGTGCTGGACGTCAAGCGGGTCCACGGCGAGTTGTTCGCCATCGTGGCGGGTGGGACCCACCACATCCGCACGCCCGCGACCAAGGGCCACGACCAGCCGATGGTCATCGCCATGGAGGGCGAGCCGGTGACGATCGTCGGCCAGCTCTGCACTCCCAAGGACACCCTCGCGCGCCGGGTCCCGGCGGCTTTGGCGACCGGCGATCTGGTGCAGTTCCTGATGGCCGGTGCCTACGCCTGGAACATCTCCCACCACGATTTCCTGATGCACCCGCATCCGGAGTTCTCGTACGTCTGAGGTGTGCCGTCCCGACGCCGCGAAAGCCCTCGGCTCTTCCTGGAGCCGAGGGCTTCGACGATTTCCCGGTGATGAGCGCCGTGACACTTCCCGGTGATGGGCGCCGTGGCACGGAGAGATCAGGACACCTCTCTCGGAGCCGTCCGGCGCCGAGGGCGGTGAGTCCGCCCTCGACATCGACACGACAGGGCGTCGAGCGAGGCTCGACGGGGCGTCGGGCCGGGAAGGTCAGGCGGCGAGGCGCAGACCGAGGGCGGTGAGGCTGGTGCGGGCCCAGTCGAGCTCCTCGGCGATCACGTTGACCAGGGCGCCGGGGCCCTTGCCCCGCAGGGGCACGGCCAGATCGTGGGTCTCCACCTCGATGTGGGCGGTGCCGTTCACCGCGCCGGAGAGCATCGCGGTGAGGGTGTCCTCCAGGACCGGGCGGGTGCTGGGCAGCTCCTGGCACGCGGCGGCCATGTGGTTGTGTACGTGGCCGAGCTTCACCACGGGGGCTCCGGTGTCCGCCAGGCCGCGCAGGGCGGCTCCCGGCTCCTCAGAGCCGCCCGCGAGATAGCAGGCGTCCAGGCAGATGCCCAGGTGCTCGGAGTCGATGCCGCCGACCCGGTCGAGGGCCTGCTTGGTGGTCTCCAGCACGCATCCGGGCCACGGCTCGAAACCGACTCTGATCGTCTTGCCGGTGACGCTGTACAGACCGCGCAGCTCGCGGGCGAGGCGCTCCATCCGTCGCGAGGCGATCGAGTGCAGGTCGGCGGGCCAGTCGCGGCGCCAGCCGATGGGGATGGTGGAGATGCTCCCGAAGCGGACGTCCTGCGGGAGCAGGAAGGCGAGGATCTTGGCCAGCGCCATCGTGTAGCGGTAACGCTCGGGCTTGGCCCAGTCGGGACCGGGGACCTCCTGGTTTCTGCCGCCGGTGCCGTTGAGGCTGACGACCTCCAGGCCGCGCTCCTCAAGGGATCGGCGCAGGCGCACCAGCTCGATCCTGTCGGAGGTGAGATGGTCGGCGACGCTCGGGGAGAGCCAGAGGCCGACCCCCATGCGCTCCACCCCGAGGCGCTTGCGCACCGGCACCGCGTACCGGGTGAGGTGCGCGATGAGGTTCTCCAGATCCTCGGCGGGGTGCACGCCCGCGTTGTAGGCCAGGTGAACGAGCGTCCCGTCCTCGTGCCGTAAACGCATGCGTGCCTCCAAAGCGTGCTTCCGTGTAAGCGTCCCCGATGACCCCCGCGCCGCTCGTCGACGGCGGCGCGAGCCGGAGCCCTCCCGGCCGGGAGTCCGGCCCGGTCGTCTGAAGCATCCCGCGCGGGCACCGATCTCCGCGTCACTCTCGGAGCTGATTCCTCGGTACGTCGCCGGGCTTACCTCGATACCGCTCTCACCGCAGCCGGTACTGCTTTCAGATCGTCCGGGTGAGAGTCACCGAACTCACTCTACAGAGTGTAGTACTACCTGTCGTGGCGAAATACCGTCTTAGATAACAAATGAGCAGACCCCGCCGTGAGTCTCCTCACGGCGGGGTCTGCTCATTTGGCCTGAATCAGGCCATGTCCGGCCTGCCCCGGTCCTGGATCGGCTACACGATGGCCGCGGCCGAGTCGGGGACCTGGGGAGACGGCGCGTTCTCACCGATGAAGGTGAACTTCGCGTTCTCCCCCTCGCCCTCGATCCCGATCTTCACGATCTGGCCGGGACGGAGCTCCCCGTACAGGATCTTCTCGGACAGGATGTCCTCCAGCTCGCGCTGGATCGTACGGCGGAGCGGACGGGCGCCCATCACGGGGTCGTAGCCACGGTCGGCCAGCAGCTGCTTGGCCTCCTGCGTGAGCTCCATCCCCATGTCGCGGTCCTTCAGACGCAGGCTCACCTGGGCCAGCATCAGGTCGACGATGCGGATGATCTCCTTCGGCGTGAGCTGGTGGAAGACCACGATGTCGTCGACACGGTTGAGGAACTCCGGCCGGAAGTGCTGCTTGAGCTCCTCCTGGACCTTCGACTTCATCCGGTCGTAGTTGGACTCGGCGTCGTTGTTCTTCGCGAAGCCGACGCCCTGACCCTTGGAGATGTCTCGGGTGCCGAGGTTCGTCGTCATGATGATGACGGTGTTCTTGAAGTCGACCACCCGGCCCTGGGCGTCGGTCAGGCGACCGTCCTCCAGGATCTGCAGCAGCGAGTTGAAGATGTCGGGGTGGGCCTTCTCGATCTCGTCGAACAGGACGACCGAGAACGGCTTGCGCCGCACCTTCTCCGTCAGCTGACCGCCCTCCTCGTATCCGACATAGCCGGGAGGCGAGCCGAAGAGACGGGAGACGGTGTGCTTCTCCATGAACTCCGACATGTCCAGCATGATCAGCGCGTCCTCGTCCCCGAACAGGAACTCGGCCAGCGCCTTGGACAGCTCGGTCTTACCGACACCGGACGGACCGGCGAAGATGAACGAGCCACCCGGACGGCGCGGGTCCTTCAGACCGGCGCGCGTACGGCGGATCGAGCGGGACAGACCCTTGATGGCGTCGTCCTGGCCGATGATCCGCTTGTGGAGCTCGTCCTCCATGCGGAGCAGTCGCTGGGACTCCTCCTCGGTGAGCTTGAAGACCGGGATGCCGGTGGCGGTCGCCAGGACCTCCGCGATGAGCTCCTCGGTGACCTCGGCGACGACGTCCATGTCGCCGGCCTTCCACTCCTTCTCACGGCGCTCGCGCTTGAGCTGGAGCTGCTTCTCCTGGTCACGCAGCGCGGCGGCCTTCTCGAAGTCCTGCGCGTCGATCGCGGACTCCTTGTCGCGCCGCACGTTGGCGATCTTCTCGTCGTACTCGCGGAGGTCCGGCGGCGCGGTCATGCGGCGGATGCGCATGCGCGAGCCGGCCTCGTCGATGAGGTCGATCGCCTTGTCCGGCAGGAACCGGTCGCTGATGTAGCGATCGGCCAGCTGCGCGGCGGCCACCAGGGCGCCGTCCGTGATGGAGACGCGGTGGTGTGCCTCGTAACGGTCGCGCAGGCCCTTGAGGATCTCGATCGTGTGGCTGAGGCTGGGCTCGGCCACCTGGATCGGCTGGAAGCGTCGCTCCAGCGCCGCGTCCTTCTCCAGGTGCTTGCGGTATTCGTCGAGGGTGGTGGCCCCGATGGTCTGCAGCTCGCCTCGGGCCAGCATCGGCTTCAGGATGCTGGCGGCGTCGATCGCGCCCTCGGCGGCACCCGCGCCGACGAGCGTGTGGAGCTCGTCGATGAACAGGATGATGTCGCCTCGGGTGCGGATCTCCTTGAGGACCTTCTTCAGCCGCTCCTCGAAGTCACCGCGGTAACGGGAACCCGCCACGAGGGCGCCCAGGTCGAGGGTGTAGAGCTGCTTGTCCTTGAGCGTCTCCGGCACCTCGCCCTTGACGATCTTCTGGGACAGGCCCTCCACGACGGCGGTCTTGCCGACGCCGGGCTCTCCCACCAGGACCGGGTTGTTCTTGGTCCTGCGGGACAGGACCTGCATGACCCGCTCGATCTCCTTCTCCCGGCCGATGACCGGGTCGAGCTTGCCCTCACGGGCGGCCTGCGTCAGGTTGCGGCCGAACTGGTCCAGCACAAGGGAGGTCGACGGTGCGGCCTCGGTCGGACCGCCCGCGGCGGCCGGCTCCTTGCCCTGGTAGCCGTGGAGCAACTGGATGACCTGCTGCCGGACCCGGTTGAGATCGGCTCCCAGCTTCACCAGCACCTGGGCGGCGACGCCCTCGCCCTCACGGATGAGGCCGAGCAGGATGTGCTCGGTGCCGATGTAGTTGTGTCCCAGTTGCAGGGCTTCGCGGAGCGACAGCTCAAGGACCTTCTTGGCACGCGGGGTGAACGGAATGTGCCCCGACGGCGCAGACTGACCCTGGCCGATGATCTCCTCGACCTGCTGACGCACACCTTCAAGACTGATGCCGAGGCTCTCCAGAGCCTTGGCGGCAACGCCTTCACCTTCATGGATCAAGCCAAGAAGAATGTGCTCCGTACCGATGTAGTTGTGGTTGAGCATCCGGGCCTCTTCTTGGGCCAGGACGACAACCCGCCGTGCGCGGTCGGTGAACCTCTCGAACATCTCGTCGCTCCTCACAGAGCGGTCAGGCAGGTCCGGGATATCCGAGCCCTGTCATCCCGCATGGTAGCCCCGACCCGGCGACCGCTCTATGCAGAAGACGTTCCCCGAGCGCAGGGCGTTCACCCTCCATCCAACTACTTATGGGGGGTGCGATGTTCCCGCTACGCCGCAAGCGAACGACGTTTGTCTTCCAGTAAAACGCATCATGCGGTCATGGCCGCCACCGGACCCCACCGTGACCGCCATAACCGCATGATTCACTCGATCTACTGAGCCGATCTAGTGAGCCTGCTCGTACTGCTCGACGATCTTCGAGGCGATCCGACCGCGCTCGCTGACATTGAGTCCGTGAGACTTCGCCCACGCCCGGATGTCGGCGCTCTTCTCTCGCGTGAGTGCCCGCGCTCCGCCTGCGCGGCGGCGGCGGGGAGCCAGGGCGCCGGAACGGCGGGCGCTCTGCACGAAAGGCGACAGGGAGTCGCGGAGCTTCTTCGCGTTAACGTCACTCAGGTCAATCTCATAGCTGGTGCCGTCAATCGCGAAGGCGACAGTCTCATTGGCCTCGCCCCCATCGAGGTCGTCGATGAGAATCTCCTGGATCTGCTTGGCCATCTACACAATCCTTTCGCGGAGTATTGTTTCATTCGCAAGCTAAACATATACCCGCGATCGAAGAGCGGCAATTCCAGGAGCTCGGCGATTCTCACAGGCAACCGAGACTCACCGGTCGAGCCTCCGGTGGATCAGCTCTTCTGCGACTCGGGGTCGGGCCGTTTTGCCGGACGTCGGCCGGCGGCTTCACTCCGAAGTAGCTTGACGACTCCGAAGATGAAGGCCCCGCCGACGACCGCCGGGGGTATCAACGCGGACAATACGTCGTACATTCGCCCTCGCTCCGCACCGTGGGTGGCTTTCTGGGGACCATGAAAATGTGGCGGCGGCTCTCCGGGCCTCGCGAGCGCACCCGATCGCTGGAACCGCCCATAGATGACCATAGCGCCACCGACCGGCGACACGCGCGCAGGGGCGACCATGCCGTCTTCCTCCAGCCTAATGCTTCTCTCCAGCTCTCTTACCGGTTGTGGTCGTAAAGGCACGAGGAAAAACCAGGTGGACGATCAGGTGATCATCATCGTCGCCGTAATACCAATGCCGCGCGGCTTCCGCGCCGCTGCGCCATCGACCTCCCGGCGACGAAGTCCCTGCTGAAGGGGGCTGTCCGCCGGGATGAACAACACCTTGCCATGGAGCCTGAGATCGCCGCCGACGACTTCATCGCGAGAATGCCCTCCGTCGACAGAACGCCCGGACGGGGAGCTGCTCGCTTCATCACCTCGGTGTGAACCGATGTGACACAAGTGTATGGAACAAGACGGATCTTCAACACTTTCTTGCCAAGAGTACGACCCACTCTGGCACGGAGTACATAGTCGTAGACCGTATAACCACCAAACACGATGCACTCCTCAGACAACCTCGCCAACACCGGGCGCCCCGATCCGGATCCGTAAGAAGGTCTTCACCGGCTGCCCCGAACACACGGCGGAAGGCGAAGAAGAGAATCCGACGCGAGGTCACCGAGGATGCCGGAGGCGCGCGGCGCCGACCATTCGGCGAGTAGTGCACGAACCCCCGACGGGGACGGATCCGGCATTGACCCCTCATAGGGCGCCCAGGGCGGACGTGAGCCCGTTGTGGGCAACGTACGCGAATATTCCGGCGAGCGGGTCGAGACTCGGTCATAACTTCCCCCGCGTTGCTCAGGGCGCGGCAAATGGTTTTGAGGCTTCCGCGCCCCGGCCCCCGAGACCCTTACGGACCCCTAAGGGCCCCCGTTTTCTCACCCGCGCACGAAAACGGGGCCGGCGGTTGAACCGCCGGCCCCGTTATTCAGGGGACTACTTGATCTTGACGACGACCGTCCCCGCCACCTTGTCGTGCAGGGCCTGCTGCAGCGGCTTGTCCCACAGCAGCCACAGGACGTTCACGAGGCTGAAGATGTTGAAGAGGAAGCCTACGAAGGGGATCCAGCTCAGGAACTGCGGGCCGAACATCACCCCGGCGCGCTTGACCGCCATGTCGGAGCCGAGCCCACCGGGCGGCAGGGCACTGCCGACCGGCACGACCTTGATGCCCATGACCATCTTGCCGACCGTCTGGCCGCCCCTGCTGAGCATGAGGAACTCGTAGGCCATGTAGATCGCCGCGCTGACCAACGCGATGAGGAGCCCGGCGAGGAAGGTCCCGCTCCCCTCCGTGATCGACGTGCCGTCGAAGGTGGGGGCGGTCACGAGCATCGCGGTCAGCACCAGGCTGATGATGACCCCCGGGATCGCCAGGATGATCCCGTCGACCAGCCTCGCCAGCAGACGCTGCCACCACTCCGCGAGCGGGGCGGGCGCCCCGGGAGGACCGCCGTACGGCTGGCCGTAGCCCTGCTGCCCGTAGCCGGGCTGCTGGCCGTAGCCCTGCTGGCCGTAGTCGGGCTGCTGGCCGTAACCCTGCTGGCCGTACTGCTGCCCGTAGTCCGGCTGCTGACCGTAGCCGGGCTGCTGGGCCCCCTGCTGGCCGTAGCCCGGCTGCTGGCCGTAAGCCTGCTGGCCGTAACCGGGCTGGGACTGCTGACCGTAGCCCGACTGCTCGTGGGACGCCTGCTGGCCGTAACCGGGCTGCTGCTGCCCGTACGACCCCGTCCCGCCCTGCTGGCCGTACCCGCCGGTCCCGCCCTGCTGGCCATAACTGGGCTGCTGGCCGTAACCCTGCTGCTGGGACTGCTGGCCGTAGCCGGGCTGCTGCTGCCCGTACGACCCCGTCCCGCCCTGCTGGCCGTAGCCCTGCTGCTGGGACTGCTGCCCGTAGTCGGGCTGCTGGCCGTAACCCTGCTGGCCGTAACCGGGCTGCTGGCCGTAGCCCTGCTGCCCGTAACCCTGGCCGTAGCCGGGCTGGCTCTGTCCTGGGCCGGTGTTCGGCTGTGAGGCCTCCGACCGATATCCCATGACCGTTACGTCGGGATCGAGTTCGCCAGCGGCTCGACCCGCGTTGTGCTGTCCGTAATCCGGGTGTCCCGACGGTGTGCGATCGCGGTCGGGATCATCCTGTGGATACGGCGGCTGTCCGGTGCTCACCGCGTCACCTCACTTAGACTGCGCATGTGGCAAATGTCAGACGCACATGCTTGCTGCTGCACAAGGTATCGACATAGGTATCGACAGTCACCTTTCCGATCAGTCAGCTCCAAAGTCATCACAGTCGGGCTCACGTGTCAGGTGGAGCAGCATCCGGGTGTTTCCCAAGGTGTTGGGCTTGACGTGCTCCAGATCGAGAAACTCCGCCACGCCCTCGTCGTAGGAGGCGAGAAGCTCCGCGTAGACCGCGGGAGCGACGGGCGTGCCCTGGATCTCGCGGAAACCGTGCCTGGCGAAGAAGTCGACCTCGAAGGTGAGGCAGAAGACCCGGCGCAGGCCCAGCTCCGCGGCCGTGCGAATGAGGGCGGAGACGATCCGGTGGCCGATTCCCATCCCGCGACGGGTCGGATCGACGGCCACGGTGCGGATCTCGGCAAGATCCTCCCAGAGGACGTGGAGAGCCCCGCAGCCGATGACCGCCCCCTCGGCGTCGGTGGCGACCCAGAACTCCTGAACGTCCTCGTACAGGGTGACGGTGGCCTTCTCCAGCAGGCGGGGGCCGACGCCGCCGTAGGTGTCGACGAGCCGCCTGATCGCGCGGACGTCCGGGGTCCGGGCACGACGGACCGAGACCTCGGCGGCCTTGGCGATCTCCGCGACCTCGGCCGCCGCGGGCAGGGGCGGGTCAGGCTCCGCCCCCTCGGGTCCCGCGCGTCGCTCCCCGCCGCCCGGGGTGCTCACGACCGGCACGGGAGAATGCTCAGCAAGCTGCTCCATGACCGTTCAGCGTACGTCCTCACCGGTCTTCAATTACGGCTCCTCCTTAACTCGCGGCACACCCCCCTCACATGACCGCCGGTAATCGCTTTACCACACTGGGCGCGCGGCATCTCACGTGTGCCACAACTCACCTTTGGTACGGTCCCGGACCTGGGAAGACCTTCCCCGCACCCCCCGCCGGGGAGGTAAAGGCAGCGTAATGGCCATGTTGATCATATTGACATGTGATCTTTCCGTGACACTTCAGTTGCGGAACCTCCACTGAATTCGCAGTTCTGGTTGAGCAGGAACCACGGGTGCACTAATCTCCGTGCTCGATGTCAGAGACGTAAAAGCCTGACCCGCCGAATCCCTCACCACGGGGAACCGGGGACCCACCACGTCCTTGGGGGTGAATCCGAGTGCCACCGGCGCACTCGGTAGGGCTGCCTCCGGCCCGAACCCGTCAGCTAACCCGGTAGGCGGCCGAGGAGAGGAGCCCGTTGGTGAAGCGCGAGCGCGACCGCGGAGGAAAGAACGCGGGCGACGACGCCCGCCGTCGAGAACGCGCGCCGCGCGGGCTGCGCCGCCGCATGGCGGTGATCGGCCTGGCATTCGCCACCCTCACTCTCGGCACACCGACGGTCGCGGCCACCGCCGACCCCGAACCCAGCCTCCAGCAGCTGGCCAAGCAGGCCGAGAAACTGCACGAGGAGATCGGCGTCCTCGCCGAGCGGTACAACGGCGAGCGGGTCAAGCTCAGGCAGGCCCAGCGGGCCGCGGAGAGCGCCGAGAAGATCCTCGCGTCGAGCGAGTCGGAGCTGGCCTCCCGTCGCACCAAGGCCACCCTCCTGGCGCAGAGCACCTACATGTCGGGCGGCCTGAACTCCGGACTCGCCTTCACACAGGCGACGGACCCCGACACCTTCCTCGATCAGGCCACCACCAACTACGCGCTCCAGCAGCAGCAGAGCGAGGAGGTCGCCCAGGTCGCCCGGGCGATCGAGGCCGCCGAGCGGGCGAAGGCCGGCGCCAAGGCGAGGACGTCGGAGGTCAAGAAGCTCCTGGCGGAGATCGACGGCAACCGGACCAAGATCGAGCGTCTGGTCGCGCGGGTCGAGAGCGACCTGTTCAGCGAGGTGCGTGCCAGGGCCGTCGGCAACAGGGGCGCCCGGGTGAAGACCAACGTGCCCATCGTGGGAAGCGGCAAGGCCGCGGAGGCGACCCGCTGGGCGCTCACCCAGCAGCTCAAGCCGTACGTCTGGGGCGCCGAGGGTCCCAACTCCTTCGACTGCTCCGGGCTGGTCATGTGGGCCTACCAGAAGGTCGGCATCAGCCTGCCGCACTACACCGGCGACCAGTGGACCGCCGGCACCCACGTCTCCAGGAAAGAGCTACGCCCCGGAGACCTGGTCTTCTTCTACAGCGACCTGCACCATGTCGGGATCTACATCGGCGCGGGCCTGATGGTCCACGCGCCCCGGACGGGTGACGTCGTCCACATCACCACGATCGACAACCGGCCCTTTGTCGGAGGCGTCCGCATCGCCGCCTGAGCGTGCCCCACCCCGCCCCCCTGCCCTGTCCGCACGCGTGCCCGGCCCGACCTGCCGGGCACGCGTGCGGTGCCGTGTCAGATCAGGCGACGGCGTGCGGCCCAGGCGACGGCCTCGATCGCCGTGGCGACACCGATGCGGTCGCAGATGCCTCTCAGCCTGCGCCTGACGGTCCGCCCGCTGATGTCGAGGCGACGCCCCACCCGATCGACCGTGACACCCTTGGCGAGCTCAGCCAGCAGCACGAGATCGTCATCGCTGAGACCGATATCGCTCATGCCCAGGGGGCTGTCGCCATGGCGTGAATCCACTTCTGGATATGCCATCAAGAGTCACTCCCCCCACTCTGGAAACCGGGTGCGAGACGCCGGAAATGAATACCGTCCGCCAGGAACGGTAAACGCCTTGTTCAAAGGTCGTCAAGTTCCGCTCTTCATAGCGCGCGTCCAGTATTGACATAGTAGGCGCTACATGAAGTACTCATGATATGTCAGTGCCTTTGCGGCTATGTCATGACCCATCCCGAGCACGAGCCGGCAGGTACCCCTGGCTGCGGTGATCGAAGTCCTGGCAGAACAAGGTTTCGCGGGAGCCCTCGCCCCGCCGGGCGCGCCGGAGCGGGTCCTCCGGAGATCCGGACTGCCCGCATTTCTCGGTAAAAACCGATCTCTTCCCGATAGTCTTCGGCGGCCATCACCATCCGCCACCTTGACGACACGCCGCGAAAAAGACGGAAATATAGGGGTCGAGGAAGCGGCTTCGCGGCATTCGTGAAGTATCACGCGGTGACGATGGGACGCGAAAGCGATATTGGACGTGCTGGAAATGGATTTCTGATCCGCACGGAAAGGCGTCCGGCATTATGGGGGACCATGGGCGCGACGACCGTTTCCAGCCCTCAGCTCTCGTCCCGTCCGTCCCGTCCGTCTCGTCGACGGCCCCGCGGCACTCACGGCGGTCTCACCGCGCCACCACATGAAAACGGCGCCGGCCCCGGGCGGTGCCCGGGGCCGACGCCACCACAAGATCCCTGCGTGCCGCCCTTCGCCGTGCTCAGGCGGTCGGCTTGACCAGCGGGAACAGGATGGTCTCGCGAATGTTCTTGCCGGTGAAGGCCATGATGAGACGGTCGATCCCGAGCCCCATGCCACCGGTGGGCGGCATCGCATATTCCAGGGCGGTGAGGAAATCCTCGTCAAGCTGCATGGCCTCCGCGTCGCCGCCCGCGGCGAGCAGGGACTGCTCGGTGAGGCGGCGGCGCTGCTCGACCGGGTCGTTCAGCTCCGAGTAACCGGTGCCCAGCTCGGTACCGAAGCCGATCAGGTCCCACTTCTCGGTGAGGAGGGGGTTGTCCCGGTGGTTGCGTGCCAGCGGGGAGGTCTCCAGCGGATAGTCCATGACGAACGTGGGCTGGATGAGCGTGTGCTCGACGAGGGCCTCGAAGATCTCCTGGACCAGCTTGCCCTGACCCCACTTGGCGTCCCAGTGGATCTCCCGCGCGTCCGCGAGCTTGCGGACGTGCTCCAGGGGCGTCTCGGTGGTGACCTCCTCGCCCAGCGCCTCGGAGACCGATCCGTACAGGGTGATCCGCGGCCACTTCGCCAGCCCGAGATCGACCTCCTGGCCCTGGTGGACGACGACGGAGTGGCCGAGGGCCGCCATCACGGCCTTCTGGATCATCCGCTGGGTCAGGTCGGCGATGTCGTTGTAGTCGAGATACGTGCCGTACGCCTCCAGCATCGTGAACTCGGGGTTGTGGGTGGAGTCGGCGCCCTCGTTGCGGAAGTTGCGGTTGATCTCGAAGACCTTCTCCAGGCCGCCGACCACCAGCCGCTTGAGGTAGAGCTCGATCGCGATCCGGAGGTAGAGCTCCATGTCGTACGCGTTGATGTGGGTCCTGAAGGGCCTGGCCGTGGCTCCGCCGTGGATCGGCTGAAGCATCGGCGTCTCGACCTCCAGGTAGCCCTCCTCGTGCCAGAAGTCGCGGACGGCCCGGACCACGGCGCTGCGGGTGTGGGCCATCTTCCTGGCCTCGTCGTTGACGATGAGGTCGACGTAGCGCTGACGGACCCGCGCCTCGGGGTCGGTGAGCCCGGCGTGCTTCTCCGGCATCGGGCGCAGGCACTTCGAGGTGATCGCCCAGCGGTCGGCGAGGATGGACAGCTCGCCCCTGCGGGAGGTGATGACCTCGCCCTCGATGCCCACGTGGTCACCGAGGTCGACGTCGCGCTTCCACGCGGCGAGGGACTCCTCGCCCACCCTGTCCAGGGAGACCATGATCTGGAGATCGCCTGAGCCGTCGCGGATGGTGGCGAAGCAGAGCTTGCCTCCGGTCCTGGACAGCATCACGCGGCCGGTGACACCCACTTTGTCGCCCGTCGCGGTGTCAGCGGAGAGATCGGCGTATTTCTGGCGGATCTCGGCGTTGGTCGCGGTGCGCGGGAAGTTCACCGGATAGGGGTCGACGTCCTCGGAACGGAGGCGGTCGAGCTTCTCCCGGCGTACGCGCATCTGCTCGGGCAGATCCTCGGCGGGGGTGGTCACGTCATCGGTCACAGTTCCAAAGGGTACCGATGCGGCGAACCCCGTGAGTTCCCCCCGTCCGGCACCGGGAGGGACTCTCCCGGTGCCCCGGCGTCCTCAGGGCGTGTTGCGGTGGTAGATCAGGCGCAGGCCGATCAGCGTGAGCCAGGGCTCGTGCATGTCGATCGAGCGGGCCTCGCTCACCACGAGCGGCGCCGCGCCGCCGGTGGCGACCACGGTGACGTCGTCGGGGTCGTCGGCGAGCTCCGCCGCCATCCGCTCGACGATCCCGTCGACCTGACCGGCGAAGCCGTAGATGATGCCGGCCTGAAGCGCCTCGACGGTGTTCTTCGCGATCACGGAGCGAGGACGGATCAGCTCCACCTTGTGGAGTTGCGCCCCCGCCGTGGCGAGCGCGTCCACCGAGATCTCGATGCCGGGGGCGGTCACCGCGCCGACGTACTCCCCCTTGGCGGAGACGGCGTCGAAGGAGGTCGCGGTGCCGAAGTCGACGATGACGCACGGCCCGCCGTACAGCTGGATCGCCGCCAGCGCGTTGACGATGCGGTCGCTGCCGACCTCCTTCGGGTTGTCCATCCGCACCGGCACCCCGGTGCGGACGCCCGGCTCGACGATCACCGCGTTCACGTCGCCGTAGTAGCGGCGGCACATCTCACGCATCTCGTTGAGCACCGAGGGGACGGTGGAACAGATCACGATGCCGTTGACGTCGGCGCCCTTGAGCAGCGGCGACTGCCCGAGCAGCCCCTGGAGCACGACGGCGATCTCGTCAGCCGTCCGCCGGGCGTCCGTGGCGATCCGCCAGTGCTCGATGACGTCCTCACCCTCGAAGAGTCCGAGAACGGTGTGAGTGTTGCCGACGTCGATGGCAAGCAGCATCAATTCCCCCGAAGGTCCAAGGCGATGTCCAGCGCCGGCGCCGAATGCGTGAGCGCGCCCACGGCAAGGTAGTCAACACCCGTTTCCGCCACGGCACGAGCGACCTGGAGGGTCAGTCCCCCGCTGGACTCCAGCCGCGCCCTGCCGTCCACCAGCCGTACGGCCCGCGCCAGCTCCTCGACGGTGAAATTGTCCAACAGGATCTCCTCCGCTCCCTCGGCCAGCACCGGCTCGATCTGGTCGATCCGATCGACCTCGACCTCGATCGGCAGGCCGGGAAAGGCGTCACGGACCGCCCGGAACGCCTCGGCGACCCCACCCGAGGCCACCACGTGATTGTCCTTGATCAGCGCGGCGTCCGAAAGTGACATGCGGTGATTGGTTCCGCCGCCGCACCGGACGGCGTACTTCTCCAGGGCCCGCAGTCCCGGCAGCGTCTTGCGGCTGTCCCTGATCCTGGCCCCGGTCCCCTCGACGGCCCGGACCCAGCGGCCGGTCAGGGTCGCGATGCCGGACAGGTGGGTGAGCAGGTTGAGCGCGGTGCGCTCGGCGGTCAGCAGGTCCCTGGTGGGACCGGTGACGGTCATCAGCACGTCGCCGACGGCGACGCGCTCGCCGTCCTTGACCCTGCGCTCGGTCACCAGGCGGCCCTGGCTGAGGTGGGAGAACGCGCCCTCGGCCACGGCCAGCCCTGCGACCACGCCGTCGGCGCGGGCCACCACGTCGGCGGTGGCGGTCTGGTCGGCGGGGATGGTGGCGACACTGGTGACGTCGCCCCCCTCCTGCAGGTCCTCGGCCGCGGCGGCCTCCAGGACCGCGGTCACCGCCCTCGGGTCCAGGCCCGCCTCGATGAGGTCGTTCTCCACCTGGGGCGGCAGCGCGCTCGCGCGCTGCCCGTGCGGTGCGTATGTCATGGCCAGCCCCTCCGCTGTCAGGGTGATGTCGAGGTGGCCCAGCCACCGGTCGTCGTTCCGCTCGGGAAAGTCCTCACGCCAGTGTGACCCCCGGGTCTCCTCGCGTTCGCGGGCGGCCGCCACGAGCGCGGAGGCGACCGTCAGCAGGTTGGTGGTCTCCCAGGACTCGGTGCACGGCTCGACCACCACCGGGGTCCACCTGAGGTTCAGCAGGGCCCTGGCGACCTCTCCCAGGGACTCCTGGCCGCGCAGCACGCTCGCTCCCCGGCTCATGTGCCCCTGGATCCTGCTCCGGGCCCTGGGGTCGATCAGGCCGGTGGGCCGGTCATCGGCGACCGGCCCACCCGTCACCGACTCGCCCACGACCGACCCACTCGCGGCCGGCTCGTCTTCGACCGGCCGCGTCGCGCTCCCGGCGCTCCCGGCGCTCCCGGCGCTCCCGGCGCTCCCGGCGCTCCCGGCGCTCCCGGCGCTCCCGGCGAGGACGGTACGCGCCTCGTGGATGTCGGCGGCGATGCGCCCGGCGAAGACCAGACCTTCCAGCAGGGAGTTGGAGGCGAGCCGGTTGGCGCCGTGCACACCGGTGCACGCGACCTCGCCGCACGCGTACAGGCCGGGCACACTGGTACGGCCGCGCAGGTCGGCGCGGACACCGCCGCTGGCGTAGTGGGCGGCGGGCGCGACGGGGATCAGCTGGGTGACCGGGTCGATGCCGTGTTCCAGGCAGACCGCGTGGATCGTCGGGAAGCGGGTGCGCCACTTCTCCTCGCCGAAGTGGCGGGCGTCGAGATAGACGTGGTCGGCGCCGGTGGCGCGCATCCGCCGCATGATCGCCTTCGCCACGACGTCGCGGGGGGCGAGGTCCGCGAGCTCGTGAACGTCGCGCATGAAGCGGGTGCCGTCCGCGTCGACCAGTACGGCCCCCTCGCCCCTCACCGCCTCGGAGATCAGCGGCTGCTGGCCGGTGGAGTGCTCGCCGAGCCAGAGGACGGTCGGGTGGAACTGGACGAACTCCAGGTCCCTGACGACGGCGCCCGCGCGCAGCGCGAGCGCCACTCCGTCGCCGGTGGAGACGAGGGGGTTGGTGGTGGCCGAGTAGACCTGCCCCATGCCTCCCGTGGCCAGCACCACGGCCCCCGCCGTGACCGCGCCCACCCCGTCGCGCTCACCCTCGCCCATGACGTGCAGGGTCACCCCCGCGGTGCGGCCCTCGGCGTCCTTGAGGAGGTCGAGGACGAGCGCGTGCTCGATCACCTCGATCCCCGACTCCCTCACGGCCTGGACGAGCGCCCTCTGCACCTCGGCCCCGGTGGCGTCGCCTCCCGCGTGCACGATGCGGTCGCGCCGGTGGCCGCCCTCCCTGGTGAGCTGGAGTGCCCCCGAGGCGTCGGTGTCGAACCGGGCGCCCATCGCGATCAGGCCGCGCAGCGCGTCGGGTCCCTCGGTCACCAGGGTGCGGACGGCCTCCTCGTCGCAGAGGCCCACTCCGGCGACGAGCGTGTCGGAGAGGTGTTCCTCGGGGGTGTCCCGCGGGTCGAGCACGGCGGCGATGCCGCCCTGTGCCCAGCGGGTCGATCCCGAGGACAGGACGTCCTTGGTGACGACGAGGACCTTCGCCCCGGGGTCGAGGGCGGCGGACCGCAGTGCCAGGGTGAGGCCGGCGATGCCGGAGCCCACCACGACCACGTCCGCCCGTACCGTCCAGCCCGGAGCGGGAGCGGTCAACCTCTGGGGAATGGCCGGGATGCTCATAGCCGCCTCCTCGCGGGGCTCGTTAGAGGCCGTTCATTTCGTCAGTGTGACGATAACGCCCCCCGCGAATCGGCTGTTCCCCGGGGTAGGACATTTCGCCCGAACGCCGAAATCATGGCAGCTCGGGGCCGTACACCCCGACGGAGGTCGAAACGGGAGCCCTCCTCCGCGACTCACGGGCCCCACCGCCGAACGGCCGCGGATCAGCGAATGTCGAGCGTGACGTTGTCGATCAACCTGGTGGACCCCACCCTCGCGGCCACCGCGAGGATCGCCTCACCCGTGTGGTCGTCGCCGACCTCCGCGAAGGTCGCCGGGTCGACCAGGACGAGGTAGTCGACCGCGAGCGACGGCTCGGCCTCCAGGACGGCGAGCGCGGCCCGGCGGATCTCCGCGGGCGCGCGCCGCCCGGCTCCCACTCCAAGGGTGCGGGTCGCGCCGTCACCGCGGTCGAGAGCCTGCCCGGCCCCGGCCTCAAGGGCGCGGGACAGGGCGAGGGCCGCCACCCGGTCGTCCCGCGACAGGTAGCGGTTGCGGCTGGACAGCGCCAGACCGTCCGGCTCGCGGACCGTGGGCCCCCCGACGATCGAGACCGGCAGGTTCAGGTCGGCGACCATCCTGCGGATCATCGCGAGCTGCTGGGCGTCCTTCTGCCCGAACACCGCCACGTCCGGCTGGACCAGGTTGAACAGCTTCAGCACCACGGTCAGCACGCCGTCGAGGTGGCCCGGCCTGAACTCCCCCTCGACGACCGAGCCCATCTCGCCCGCGGACACGCCGACCTGCCTGTCCGGCAGGTACATGTCCTCGGCCGAGGGGGCGAACACCACGCCCACCCCCTCGGCCGCGCAGGCTTCGAGGTCGGCGTCGAACGTACGGGGATAGCGGGAGTAGTCCTCGGTGGGCCCGAACTGGAGCGGGTTCACGAAGATGCTCACCGCCACGTGCGCGGCTCTCTCGCGGGCCAGCCGGATGAGCGAGCGGTGTCCCTCGTGCAGCGCGCCCATCGTCGGTACGAGTGCCAGCGCGCTTCCCCCGGAAAAGGCGCCCGCGCCGATCCCCAGGGTCTCGCGGGCCTTGAGCAGCCCCGCACGGTCGTCCGCCACGATCATTGGAACCTCCCGGGGGTTCAGGTCCATTTGTTGCCGCCGAGGGCGTCCAGAAGGCGCTCGGCGGCCTCGGGCTTGAGCAACCCGGCCGCCAGCGCCCGGTCGGCGGTGAGTCTGGCCAGCGCCACGTAGGCGTCCGCCGCCTCGGGGGCGGCGAGGATGAGCGCGTCCACGTGTCTGCGGACGGTCCCCGCGTCGCCGCGCACCACCGGGCCGGTCAGCCCCGCGATGCCGAGCCGCAGCACGTTCTCCAGGGCCGCGCCGAGCAGCGGGCCGAGCATCCTGCCCGGCTGCTCCACGCCGATCCTCTCCAGCAGTTCCGAGGACTCCGCGACGAGCGTCACCATGTGGTTGGCCGCCCCCGCCAGGGCCGCGTGGTAGAGCGGCCGGTCCTCGTCGGCGATCCAGACCGGCTCGCCCTCCATCTCGATGACGAGGGCCTCGGCCACCGGGCGAAGCGCGTCGGGAGCGGTCACCCCGTACGAGATCCCGGTGAGGCGGCGCAGGTCGTCGTCACGGCCGGTGAAGGTCATCACGGGGTGCAGCGCGAGCGGTAGCGCCCCGGCCTTGATCGCCGGGTTCAGCACGGCGAGGCCGTACGCGCCGCTGGTGTGCGCCACCAGCTTGCCGCGCAGGTCGGCGCCGGTCTCCACCAGGCCGGAGACCAGGTCCGGCAGTACGTCGTCGGGGACGGTGAGCAGGACGAGATCCGCGCCCGCCACCACGTCCTCGGGTCTCGCGGGGACGAGCCCGAGCCGCTCGACCGCCCGCTCCCTGGAGGCGTCGGAGACGCCGCTCGTCGCGACCACCCGGTGCCCCGCCCTGACGAGCGCGGCGCCGAGCGCCGAACCGACCTTGCCCGCTCCAACCACTCCGACGGCCAGCCGTGCCGGGCGATCGACTGCGTCCATGACGTCCCGTCCTTCGACCATGTGGGTTCCGTGCCCGATTGACCAGAGTAACGGGCCGTGCTGTCGCGACCGCGTCAAGACGCGTGTTCGGCAACGGAGGCGAGGTCTCCTCCCGGTATGCCCGGATCGGGCACACCGGGAGCGTACGTGACCCACGAAAGAGCCCGGAAACCCGGCCCATACGGTGATTCGGACGGCGACGCGCCGACGTGGCGTCAACAACGATCGTGCAAACCGATGACAGAATGCGGTCATGCACTCACTCGAAGCGTCGGCGCGCGTCGATCTCGTTCCCTCGCCCCGGCGGGTAGCGTCTGAGAGCGTGTGGCTCACCTGGCGTGCCGCGATGGAGCACGCCCTCTACGGCGAGAGCGGCTTCTATCTCCGGGAGCGTCCCTCCAGCCATTTCCGGACCTCGGTCGGCGCCTCCCCCGTCTTCGCCGAGGCCGTGCTGCGCGAGCTGGCCGCGATCGACGAGGCTCTGGGCGGCCCCGAGGTGCTCGACCTGGTCGACATCGGCGCCGGTGAGGGCAGGCTGGCGGCCGGTGTGCTCGCCGCGGCGCCGTCCGCGCTCCGGTCGAGACTGCGGGTCACCGCGGTCGACCTGGCGCCCCGGCCTTCGGCGCTGCCCGAGGAGATCGTCTGGGCGAAGGCCGCGCCGGACGGGATCCACGGGCTGGTGATCGCCAACGAGTGGCTCGACAACGTCCCCGTCGACATCGTGGAGCAGACGGCCGACGGCCCCCGGCTGGTCCTGGTCAACATCACGAACGGTGAGGAGCGGCTCGGTGACAGCCCCTCCGAGGCGGATCTCGCGTGGCTGGCCCGCTGGTGGCGGATGCGGGCCCCCGGCGAGCGTGCCGAGATCGGCAGGCCCCGCGACAGGGCGTGGGCCTCGGTGATCGTACGGCTGGCGCGCGGCCGGGCGATCGCGATCGACTACTCCCACGCTCTGGACGACCGGCCGCCGTACGGCACGCTCGCCGGATACCGGGACGGAGCGACGGTCGCGCCCGTGCCCGACGGGTCGTGCGACATCACCGCCCACGTGGCGCTCGACGCCTGCGCGGCCTCCGGCGAGAGCGCCGGAGCCGTCACGACGGCGCTGACCACGCAGCGCGAGGCGTTGCGCGCCCTGGGCGTCACCGGGAGCCGTCCGCCGGTCGAGCAGGCGGGAAACGACCCGCGCGGCTACCTGCGGGCCCTCACCAGGGCCTCCGAGGAGGCCGAGCTCATCGCCCCCGGCGGCCTCGGCGGCTTCGGCTGGCTCTCTCAGAGCCGCCACTGAGAGCGCCGCTCCGGACCGGTTCAGACCCGCACATCGAGGGCGGTGAGGCCCCGGATGACGTAGCCGGGACCCCAGGTGGGTTCGGTGACGAGTTCCATCTTCGGCGCCTTGCGCAGGAGGGCGCCGAAGGATTCGATCAGCTCCACCCTGGCCAGCGGTGCCCCGAGGCAGAAGTGGATGCCGGCGCCGAAGGAGATGTGCGGGTTGTCGGCCCGGCCCACGTCCAGGCGGGCGGGGTCGGCGAAGACCTCGGGATCGCGGTTGGCCGAGCCGAACAGCAGCGCCACCTCGGAGCCGCGCGGGATGTCGATCCCGCCCACCGAGACGTCCTCGAGCACCCAGCGTTCGAACATCTGCAGCGGGGTGTCCCAGCGCATCAGCTCCTCGATCGCCGTGGGCAGCAGGGTGTGGTCGGCGCGGAGCCGGTCGAGTTCCGCCTGGTTGCGGAAGAGCGACCACCAGCCGTTGCCGGTGACGTTCACGGTGGCCTCGTGTCCGGCGTTGAGCAGCAGCACGCAGGTGCCGACCAGCTCCTCCTCGGTGAGCCGGTCGCCCTCGTCGGCCACCAGGGCGAGCGCGCTGATCAGGTCGTCACCGGGGTCGGCCCTGCGGGCGCGGGCCAGCTCGACGAGATAGGCGGAGAACTCCTCGGCCGCCCGTACGGCGGCGTGCTGGGCCTCGACCGACGGCTGGAGCTCGTACATGCCGCAGATGTCGGCCGACCAGGGGCGCAGCAGGTGCCGGTCGGCCTCGGGGATGCCGAGCATCTCGGCGATCACGGTGACCGGGAGCGGCTCGGCGACCTCGGCGATCAGGTCGCCTCCGCCGCGCTCGACGAAGACGTCCACGAGCTCCTCGGCCATGCGGGCGATCTTGGGGCGGAGGGCCTGGACCATGCGGGGGGTGAACGCCTTCGAGACCAGCCGCCGGAGCCTGGTGTGCACCGGCGGCTCGACGTCGAGCATCCCTGCCCTGATCACCCGCCAGAACGGGTCCTGGAACTCGGGGTCGTCCGGCCTGCCGAGCTCCTGGTGCGAGGCCACGTGCAGGTAGGACCGGCCGAGCCTGCGGTCTCGCAGCAGCGCGTTGACGTCGGCGTGCCTCGCCACCAGCCATTGGCCGGTCGGCTCGAAGAAGCCGACCGGCCGCTCCCGCCTCAGCTCGTCGTAGACGTCGTAGGGGTGGGCGACGAATTCCGGATTCCAGGGATCAAAGCGCACGTAAACATCGTAATCCTGGTCAGGAGTCGGGCCGCTTGTCCGAATTTCCCTTTTCGGGTGATTCATCCACTTCGCCCGCAGGACCGGTCCGGCTCGCCGGAACCCCCTGAGGCACCGCGGCCGCCGACGCCTCCGAACCGGCCCGATGCGTAGGATCCACCGAGTCCTTCGGGTCCTTCCGGTCCGTGCCGTCCACCGAGTCCGTACGACCCGACTGGTCCTCGGCACCGTAGCGAGAACGCAGCTCGACCGGCTTACGCCTGCCCGCCTTGCCGCGCATCCGGATGTTCAGCAGCTCCACCAGCAGCGAGAACGCCATCGCGAAGTAGATGTAGCCCTTGGGGATGTGCTGCTCGAACCCCTCGGCGATGAGCACGACGCCGATCAGCACCAGGAAGGACAGGGCGAGCATCTTGATGCTCGGGTGCCGGTCCACGAAGCGGCTGATCGGCCCGGAGGCGATCAGCATCACGATGACCGAGACGATGACGGCCGCGATCATGACGCCCAGCTCGTCGACCATGCCGACCGCGGTGATCACCGAGTCGAGCGAGAAGACGACGTCGAGGATCATGATCTGGATGATCACCGAGGTGAAGGACGCCGACACCTTGCCCTCGGAGTGGTGGGAGTCCCCCTCCAGGCTGCTGTGCATCTCGTGGACGCTCTTGCCCAGCAGGAACAGGCCTCCGAGTATCAGGATCAGGTCGCGCCCCGATATCCCCTGCCCGAAGACCTCGAACATCGGCGTCGTGAGCCTCACCACCCACGACAGCGCGAACAACAGGAGCAGACGGCTGAGCAGGGCGACGGAAATACCGATCTTGCGTGCCCTGTCACGCTGCGCGGGCGGGAGCTTGCCCACCAGGATCGAGATGAAGATGATGTTGTCGATCCCCAGGACGATCTCCAGGGCGACAAGGGTGAAAAAACCTATCCATATCTCGGGGTTGGTCACCCAATCCATGGCCTTCTCCTTCTTCGGCCGATTTCTTCGGCCAACGCTCGAACGCGCGATCATCCAGCCGGCTGAACCTTCTTCGGCTGACTCCAGGACGACCGGGAAAGGCCCCGAGTTCCTTCCTTTCATCACAACTCGCCGTCAATTCGCCGGACGCGCCCAGGCGCCCGCTCCTGCCCCGGATACCGGGACGATCACCTTTCGGACTTGCGGGCCACCGCGGGACGTCGGTTATAGTGCCTCCGTAGGTCATGAGTGCCAGTGACAAGCCCCGGCTCGCTGGCCGGCAACCCTCGCGTCCGCGGCGGGGTGCCCCGGGTGAGGACCTGGTCCGGCACGAGGTGTGCCGGGCAAGCGCGGGCTCCAGGCACCTATGCCATGGGTTGGGGTCCGATGACCTCGAAGGAGCCATGGCGTGTCCACCCTCACGATCAGCACCCCCGCCACCCCGGCCACCACCGCCGTCCCCGAGACCCGCGCGTCCGGTGACCGGCCGATCCCGGCCGTGCTCGGCTCGGACCTGGAGGTCCCGGTCAGGGGCGGCAGGCTCGTCCGCTACGCCAACCTCGACTACGCCGCGAGCGCCCCCTGTCTGGAGCCGGTGAGCGCCGCCGTCGCCGCCGCGCTCCCGGCCTACTCCAGCGTCCACCGCGGCGCCGGGTACGCGTCCCAGCTGACCACGGCCCGCTACGAGCAGGCCAGGCACACGGTGCGGGCCTTCGTGGGCGCCCGCCCTGACGACTCGGTGATCTTCACCCGCAACACCACGGACGCGACCAACCTGCTGGCCCGTAGCCTGCCCGAGGGCACCACCACCGTGGTCTTCGACACCGAGCACCACGCCTCGCTGCTCCCCTGGGAGCGGGTCGTGCGGCTCGCGGCCCCCGCCTTCCCCGGCGAGGCCGTCCGCGCCGTCGACGACGCCCTCGCCTCGATCGACGGCCCCAAGCTGCTCGTCGTGACCGCCGCCTCCAACGTCACCGGGGAGCTGTGGCCGATCGCGGCGCTCGCCCACATCGCCCACCGCCACGGTGCCCGCGTCCTCGTCGACGCCGCGCAGCTCGTCCCGCACCGCCGCCTCAACCTGACGGCCCTCGACCTGGACTACGTGGTCTTCTCCGGCCACAAGCTCTACGCGCCGTTCGGCACGGGCGCGCTGATCGGCCGTTCCGACTGGCTCGCCGACGCCGAGCCGTACCTGCGGGGCGGCGGGGCGGTGAAGGCCGTGAACGACGACGACACCGAGTGGCACGACGACCCCGAGGCGCGGCACGAGGCCGGAACCCCGAACGTGCTGGGCGCCATCGCGCTCGCCGCGGCCTGCGACGCGCTGTCCGCCACCGGCTGGACCCCACTGGTCCGCGAGGAGGAGCACCTCCTCCGGCGCCTGAGGGCGGGCCTCGCAGCTGTCCCCGGCGTCCACGAGCTGTCCCTGTGGGGCCCGGACCACCCGCGCGTCGGCATCGTCTCCTTCGTGGTGGACGGCTTCACCGCCCGCGAGGTCGCCGAGGCCCTGTCCGGCGACTACGGCATCGGGGTCCGCGACGGCAAGTTCTGCGCCCACCCCTTCGTACGGCACCTGCTGGGCGCCAAGGACGGCGGCTGCGACGACGTCACCGCCTCCGCCGTCCGCGCTTCCATCGGCATCGGTACCACCTCCGAGCACGTCGACCGACTGATCGGCGCCCTGCGGGATCTTGCCTCGCGCGGCTGACGTGACAGCATGGCCCTATGACTGAAGGCGCGCGCCGTGAGCTGAGCGTGGGGATGGGGGCTGGAGCCGAGGCCGTACGGGGGGCGGACGGCAAGGACCTCGCGACCGAGGACATGGTCCTCAACATCGGGCCGCAGCACCCGTCCACGCACGGTGTGCTGCGGCTGCGGCTCACGCTGGACGGGGAGCGGATCAGCTCCGCCGAGCCGATCGTGGGCTACATGCACCGGGGCGCCGAGAAGCTCTTCGAGGTGCGTGACTACCGGCAGATCATCGTGCTGGCGAACCGGCACGACTGGCTGTCGGCGTTCGCCAACGAGCTGGGCGTCGTGCTCGCGGTGGAGCGGATGCTCGGCATGGAGGTGCCGGCGAGGGCGGTCTGGACGCGCACGCTGATGGCCGAGCTCAACCGGGTGCTCAGCCACCTGATGTTCCTCGGCTCCTACCCGCTGGAGCTCGGCGCGATCACCCCGGTCTTCTACGCGTTCCGGGAGCGCGAGACCCTCCAGGCCGTGATGGAGGAGATCTCCGGCGGGCGCATGCACTACATGTTCAACCGGGTCGGCGGCCTCAAGGAGGAGATCCCCGCGGGGTGGACGGGCCGGGTCGCCCAGGCCGTGGCCGACGTGCGGCGGCGACTGCCCGACATCGAGAACCTCATCGCCGGCAACGAGATCTTCCTCGCCCGCACGCGCGGGGTGGGCGTCCTCGACCGCGAGACGATCATGCAGTACGGCGTGAGCGGCCCGATCGCCCGCGCCTCCGGCGTCGACCTCGACCTGCGCAGGGACGAGCCGTACCTCGCCTACGGCGAGGTGCCGGTGAAGGTCGTCACCCGGTCGGCGGGAGACTGCCACGCCCGGTTCGAGGTGCTGCTCGAACAGGTGAAGGTCTCCCTCGACCTGGCCGACGCCTGCGTGGAGCGGCTCCTCGACCTGCCCCCGGGGCCGGTCAACCAGCGTCTGCCCAAGGTGTTGAAGGTGCCCGAGGGCCACACCTACGCCTGGACGGAGAGCCCGCTGGGCCTCAACGGCTACTACCTGGTCTCGCGCGGGGAGAAGACGCCGTGGCGGATGAAGCTCCGCTCGGCCTCCTTCAACAACGTCCAGGTGCTGCGCGAGATGCTCCCCGGCCACCTGGTCTCGGACATGGTCGCCATTTTGGGCTCGATGTTCTTCGTCGTCGGCGACATCGACAAGTAAGGCACGGTTGCAACCGCATGATCGAATCCGGCGGAGACCAGGAGAGGGCGACCCCTGTACCCTCCACACCTCTTCCCGCGCCCTCCGCCTCGAAATCCCGGGAAACCCCCGGAACACCAGGGACACCAGGAACCTCTGGGACTTCGGAAACCACCGAGAGCCGCTCCGGAAGCACCGCGACCTCGGATTCCGTACCGGCCGAGGTGCCTCCCGCCACGGACGGGCCGCGGCGGGACCGCTACGTCGACTGGCTGCGCGCGCTCAGCCTGATCGTCGTGGTCGTCTGGCACTGGGCGTTCACGATCCTGCAGTGGGGGCCCGACGGCCCCTCGCCGACGAGCCCGCTGGGCTTCACCTCGGGGCTGTGGATCCTCACCTGGCTGCTGCAGGTGCTGCCGCTCTTCTTCTACGTGGGCGGATACGTCCACCTCCTGTCGTGGAACCGGGCCTGCGAGCGCGGGGTCGGCATCGGCACCTTCGTGTGGCGGCGCATCCGGAGTCTCGCGATCCCCGCGCTCGCGCTCGCCGGGACCTGGATCGTGTTCGGTGTGATCGTGACGTGGGCGTTCGGGATCGAGTGGATGGGCCGCGTGGTCCTGCTCGTCATCAGCCCGCTCTGGTTCATCGGCGTCTACCTCGTGCTGATCGCCCTGCTGCCGATCTCGCTCTGGCTGCACCGGCACTACGACGTGCTCGCCCTGATCTGGCTGGCGGGGGCGGCGCTCGTCGTCGACGTGCTGCGGCTGCGCTACGGGTACGAGGCCGTGGGCTGGCTCAACATGATCATCGTCTGGGGGCTCGCCCACCAGGCCGGATTCTTCTACGACCGGGTGGTGGCGCTTCCCCGCCGCTTCGACGTCGCCATCCTGTGGACCGGGCTGTTCGCCCTCTTCGGCCTGGTCTACTCGGGCATCTACCCCGGGTCGATGGTGGGCGTTCCCGGCGACAAGCTGTCCAACATGGCGCCGCCCACCTTCGTCATCGTGGCCCTGCTGATCTTCCAGATCGGCCTGGTGGAGGTGCTGAGGCCGTCCATGGAACGCCTGCTCGTACGGCCCAGGTGGCAGCGCGTGAACGAGACGGTGAACCGGTTCGCGCTCCCGCTGTTCCTGTTCCACACGACCGGCATGGCGATCTGGGTGGCGCTCACCTGGTGGCTGGTGGGCAGCGGACCCGGCGAGAGGGTACGGCTGGACCTGTTCTGGTGGCTGGAGCGTCCCCTCGCCATCGCCGGAGCGCTGATCTGCACGCTTCCGGTCATCATGCTCTTCGGACGCCAGTGGACGGCGAGGCGCCGCTAGCGGCGTCTCAGCACGCGGGGTCTCAGCGCTCGTCGCCCGCGGAGTCCTTGGGAACCCGGCAGCAGTGCTCCAGGTACAGGGCCGCGCAGACCAGCAGCACGCACGCCAGCAGCGACCCGCCGGTGATGAAGAAGTCCCTGCGGGGGACCTCCTGCTCCAGCATCTCCACCGTGTAGACGGTGAACCCGGCGAAGATCCCGCCGAAGACCGCGCCACCGAACGCGGAGGCCTTGGCGAGGGCGGCCAGACGGGCCACGGCGAGGGGCTCGACCGGCTCGGTGTCGGGCTTGCGCTCGATCCTGGCCTTCGTCATCCACCCGGTGTAGAACTCGCCGATCGCGAGCAGCAGCACCGTCGGGATCGCCGTCCACGGCACGGTCGGCAGGGACGAGTAGAGCGGCCTGAGCAGCGCCCAGGTGAGGATCGCGAACACGATGAGAAGCCCGACGAGAACGCCGGGGCGGGTCGGCCTCACGCGGGCCCCCGCAGGATCAGGTCGGGACGCGGCCGTACGTAACCCTGGTCGAGACCGGCGAGCAGGTCGGCCACCCGGCGCCCGGACAGGACCGCCCCGGGATCGGCCCGCACCCAGGGGACCAGCACGAACGCGCGCTCGTGCGCTCTGGGGTGCGGCAGGGTGAGGTCGGGATCGTCCATCACGACGTCCCCCACGGTGATCAGGTCGATGTCCAGCGTGCGCGCTCCCCAGCGCTCCACCCGGACCCTGCCGAAGGTGTTCTCCACACTGTGAGCACGATCGAGGAGCGCCCGAGGTTCCAGCGCGCTCTCGGCGATCACCACCGCGTTGAGATAGGCGCCCTGCTCGGGACCGCCGACCGGGTCGGTCTCGTAGACCGGTGACACCGCGACGAACGTGAGATCCGGCTTCTCGAAGAGGGCGTCGAGCGCGCCCCTCAGGGTCTCGAACCGGTCGCCCAGGTTGCCGCCGAGCGCCAGGACCACCCTCATGCCCGGCCCCGGGTGATCGTCACGATCACGTCGTCGAACGGCAGCGGGATCGGCGCGGCGGGTTTGTGCACGCTCACCTCCGCCACCTGGACGAGCTCGCGGGCGAGACAGACGTCGGCGAGGCGCTGGGCGAGGGTCTCGATCAGGTCGACCGGCTCGCCCCGCACGACCTCCGCGAGGTCCTCGGCGAGCTCGCCGTAGTGGACGGTCCTGGTCAGATCGTCCCCGGCCGCCGCCGGCGCCGTGTCGAGGAAGAGGGTGACATCGACGACGAACTCCTGGCCGAGCTCCCGCTCCGCGGCCAGCACGCCGTGCCGGCCGCGCACCCGCAGCCCCTTCAGGCTGATCCGGTCGGCCGCGCCCGGCGGCAGGCCGTGCGCCGAGTCCCCGTACGCGCCGGGGGCCGGACCTTCCAGCGGGTCTCGAAGCGAACCCCCGGCCGGGCCGCCGACCGGCTCGTCGGCCGGATCCCCGATCAGGTCGCTGACGGCGTCGTCGATCCGCAGGGGCGTCTCGGGGGACGAGGGGGTCTCGGCGTCGATCACGCGGCCTCCTCGTCCTCGTCCTCGTCGTCCCCCTGCAGCACGGGCGAGCCGTGGTGCAGCCAGAGCCGCCACCCCGCCGACGTCCGCACGAAGGTGTTGCTCGCGACCACCTTGCCCGCCGCGAAGCTGGCGTCACCTTCGTCGCCGGCGGTGAGGATGTTCTCCTCGCAGGTGAGGATGGCGACGTCGCCCAGGACCATGACCCGGACGTCGGTCAGCACGAACTGGATGTAGGGCGTGTTGGCCATGATGAGCGCCCACGAGCGCAGCACCTCCTGCCGGCCGTTCACGATCGGCCAGCCGGGGTGGACGCAGCTCACCTGCTCACCCTCGATGTCCTCGGCCCAGATCTCGGTCATCCTGTCGAGGTCGGCGTCCTCGATGGCGGTGTAGAACGCCTGGTTGACCGTTTCGACGGCGGTGGTGTCGACGCTCATGATCTCGCTCCCTGAACTGCGGCAGCCACACGGACGGCGTCCGCGTTCGGGCGGACGTCGTGCACGCGTACACACCAGGCCCCCGCCTGCGCGGCGAGCGCGGTCACGGCGAGCGTGGCATCGTCACTACGACTGAAAGGGCGCGGCGCGCCGTCCCGGTCGGCCAGGAGGCGACCCAGGAAGCGTTTCCGCGAGGCTCCGATGATCAGCGGGTATCCCAGCTCTCCGAGCCTGTCGATGCCCGCGATCAGAGCCCAGTTGTGTTCGGGGTTCTTGGAGAAGCCCAGCCCCGGATCGAGCACGATCTGCTCCTCGGCCACGCCTTCGGCCAGCACGGAGGCGACCCGCTTGGCGAGCTCCTCGCGCACCTCGGTCACCACGTCGCCGTACACGGCCCTGCGGTCCATGGCGTGGCTGTGCCCCCGCCAGTGCATCACCACGTACGGCACGCCCGAGGCGGCCACGACCCTCGGCATCGCCGGGTCGGCGAGCCCTCCGCTCACGTCGTTGACCAGTTTCGCCCCGGCCTCCACGGCCATCTGGGCGACCTCGGCCCGCATGGTGTCGACGCTCACGGTGACGCCCTCGCGGCTCAGCTCCCTGATCACCGGCTCGACCCTGGCCAGCTCCTCCTCCAGGGGCACCCGCGCGGCGCCGGGCCTGGTGGACTCGCCGCCCACGTCGACGATGTCGGCGCCCTGCTCGACCAGCTCCAGGCCGTGACGCACGGCCACCGCCGGGTCGAACCACCTGCCGCCGTCGGAGAAGGAGTCGGGAGTGACGTTGACCACGCCCATAACGAGGCACCGGCCCGCGTCCGGCAGCCCGGGCACACTCCACGTCGTCATGGCGACCAGCCTAGGCGTTGCGCACCATACGCCCGTCTCGTGGGTCCGGCTTGTGCCATAACGAATCCGCACACCCGTCACAGGGCGGACGGTCCTCGGGGACGTCTGGCCGGCATGCGTTCTCCTCCAGCTCCTGTGGACGCGGGCGGCGTACGCCCGGCGGCGTCCGACGCGAGCAACGTACCAGGCACCGGTCGGCCGTGGCGGAGAATCAGGGCTTCCGGCCACAACCCTCCACAACGCGGAAACCCCGCCGGGGCCGCCGATCGGCGGTCCTGACGGGGTGTGTCTCGAATGCACGCGTGAAGGTGATCAGCGGATGATGAGGGCCATCGCCTCGGCGCGGGTCTTGTCACTGTCGCGGAAGCTTCCGCGTACGGCCGAGGTGATCGTCTTGGCACCGGGCTTGCGCACACCCCGCATGGTCATGCAGAGGTGCTCACACTCGATCACCACGATCACCCCCCGCGGCTCCAGCACGTTCATGAGCGCGTCGGCGATCTGGGAGGTCATCCTCTCCTGCACCTGGGGACGCCTGGCGTACACGTCGACGAGGCGGGCGAGCTTGGACAGGCCGGTGACCTGCCCTTTCTCGTTGGGGATGTAGCCGACGTGGGCGACGCCGTGGAACGGCACGAGGTGGTGCTCGCAGGTCGAGTAGACCTCGATGTCGCGGACGAGCACCATCTCGTCGTGGTCGACGTCGAAGACCGTGGTCAGGACGTCTTCCGGGGTCTGCCCCAGCCCGGCGAACTGCTCGGCGTAGGCGCGGGCGACCCTGGCGGGGGTCGCCTGGAGCCCGTCGCGGTCGGGATCCTCACCGATGGCGATGAGGATCTCACGAACGGCGTTTTCCAGCCGGACCGTGTCGACCTGGAGCGGCCTGGCACCCGCCACGCTCAGTTCACGTCCTTGGGCGCGGTGTCGGGGTGGCCCGTCCCCGCCGGAAGGGCGCCGTTGCCGTCGGCCTGCTCGCCCGGGGGGAGCGTGCCGTTGCCCGACTGCTCCTTGCGGGAGAGGATCGGCGGACGGTTGGAGGGCAGCCGCTTGCCGTAACCGGAGTAGGAGGGCCTCTTCTCCCTGACGACGACCGGGGCGAAGATCTGCAGGACCTGGTCGCGGGAGAGGGTCTCCTTCTCCATCAGCTCAAGCACCAGGTTGTCGAGCACGTCGCGGTATTCGACGAGGATCTCCCATGCCTGGTCGTGGCCGGACTCGATGAGGCGGCGGACCTCCTCGTCGATCGTGGAGGCGATCTTCTCGGAGTAGTCGCGCTCGTGACCCATCTCGCGGCCGAGGAAGACCTCGCCGTTGCCGCTGCCGAACTTACGGGCGCCGAGCTGCTCGCTCATGCCGTACTCGGTGACCATGCGGCGGGCGATGGAGGTGGCCTTCTCGATGTCGTTGGAGGCGCCGGTGGTGGGCTCGTGGAAGACGAGCTCTTCGGCCGTACGGCCACCGAGGAGCATCGCGAGCTGGTCCAGCATCTCCGAGCGGGTCGCGAGGAACTTGTCCTCCATCGGCAGCGTCATCGTGTAGCCGAGGGCGCGTCCGCGGGACAGGATCGTGATCTTGTGGACCGGGTCGGAGTTGGGCAGCGCGTGCGCGACCAGGGCGTGTCCGCCCTCGTGGTACGCGATGATCTTCTTTTCCTGGTCCGACATGAGGCGCGACTTGCGCTCGGGACCGGCCATCACCCGATCGATGGACTCCTCGAGCAGCTCCATCGTGATCAGCTTCTGGTCGGCCCGCGCGGTGAGCAGCGCGGCCTCGTTGATCACGTTGGCCAGGTCGGCACCGGTGAAACCGGGCGTCCTGCGGGCGATGATGTCGAGGTCGACGCCCTCGGCGAAGGGCTTGCCGCGGCCGTGCACCTTGAGGATGCCCTTACGGCCCTCCAGGTCGGGGCGGTCGACGGTGACCTGGCGGTCGAAACGACCGGGGCGCAGCAGCGCCGGGTCGAGGATGTCGGGGCGGTTCGTCGCGGCGATCAGGATCACGCCGCCCTTGACGTCGAAGCCGTCCATCTCGACGAGGAGCTGGTTCAGCGTCTGCTCGCGCTCGTCGTGGCCGCCGCCGAGACCGGCACCGCGGTGGCGGCCCACCGCGTCGATCTCGTCGATGAAGATGATCGCCGGAGCGTTCGCCTTCGCCTGCTCGAACAGGTCGCGGACCCGGGAGGCGCCGACGCCGACGAACATCTCGACGAAGTCGGAACCGGAGATGGAGTAGAACGGCACCCCGGCCTCACCGGCGACGGCCCTGGCGAGCAGGGTCTTACCGGTTCCCGGCGGGCCGTAGAGCAGGACGCCCTTGGGGATCTTGGCGCCGATCGCCTGGAACTTCGTCGGGGCCTGCAGGAACTCCTTGATCTCCTGGAGCTCCTCGATCGCCTCGTCGGCACCCGCGACGTCGGCGAAGGTGGTCTTGGGGGTGTCCTTGGTGATGAGTTTCGCCTTCGACTTGCCGAAGTTCATCACCCGCGAGCCGCCGCCCTGCATCTGGTTCATGATGAACAGGAAGATCAGCACGATGATGACGATCGGCAGGAAGCTCACCAGGAGCCCGAGAAGGAAGTTCTCCCTGGGCACCTCGACGTTGTATCCACCGGGCAGCTTGTTGGCCGACTCCGCCGCCTGCAGCTTGTCGGCGAGCTGTATGCCCTGGCCGGTCACCCACATGGAGTAGTAGCGCTTCTTGTCGGTCAGAGTGACCTCGATGCGCTGGTCCTTGTCGATGATCTTGGCGTTGGAGACCTTGCCCTCGTCGATCCAGCTGACGATCTGTGAGGTGTCTCGCCTCTCGAAGTCGCCCTCACCGCCCCACATCGTGGTGACGAGAAGGAGCAGAACGACGATGCCCAGGATCCACAGCAGTGGCCCACGTGTAAATCGCTTGAGATCCATCCGATGCGGAACCCCGGCGGGCCCGTCCCTTCCTGACCAGAGCCTGGCAACCCCGGGCGAACCCGGGGCTCGCGGTATCCCTAACCGCTCCAACTGACTACCCAGAGACGGCGGGAGGCCACCTCTTCGGTTGTCCGAAGGTACACCGGCATGGCGTGCGGGGTCACCGCGCGGACAGACCGGCTTTGCCCTACCAACGTACGTCAGGTAGGTCCGTGTTCCCCGCCGCTATGGGCAATGTCGCGTTTGTGAATGACACACTTCGCGCAGGGCGTACTTTTCAGCCCGCTCCGTATACGTGAGGGGCGAGAGTTCCGATGAAGGGAAGGTTGCGATAGCGCTCGGCGTAGTCGAGGCCGTAACCGATCACGAACTCGTTGGGAATGTCGAAACCGATGTACTTCACGTCGATCGGCACCTTGATCGCGTCGGGCTTGCGCAGCGCGGCGCAGATCTCCACCGAGGCGGGGTTGCGCGACTTCAGGTTGTGGACCAGCCACGACAGGGTGAGACCGGAGTCGATGATGTCCTCGACAACCAGCACGTGGCGTCCCGCGATGTCGGTGTCGAGGTCCTTGAGCACCCGCACGACACCCGACGACCTGGTGCCCGCCCCGTAGGACGAGACGGCCATCCAGTCCATCTGCACGGGCAGGCGCAAGGCCCTGGCCAGGTCCGCCATCACCATGACCGCGCCCTTGAGCACGCCCACGATCAGCAGGTCCTGCCCCGCGTAGTCCTCGTCTATCCGGCTCGCGAGCTCCTTGATCTTGGCCTGGAGCTCATCCTCGGGAATGAGGACCTTCGAGAGGTCCCGGCCCATGTCAGCTGCGTCCACCTGGGATTTTCCTTACGAAACGGGGCTGGCTGGCTGTCTGGCGAGTATCAGGGTGTCATACCGGCGAACCACCCTCACCCCCCCGGGCACCTCCACGCACCGCTGCCCCCGCCACGCGGTGATCAGACGGTCGACCTGGAGGACGTGCGAGGCGGCGAGCGTGCCCGGTGGCGCTCCCGCGTCGATCGCCGCCCTGCGCAACACCCTCCGCCGCACCGCGACGGGAAGATCCTCCAGGTCCCGTACGGCCACCGTCACCGTCGCGATATCGCTAAGAGCGCAATCTTTCACGGCGACGCGGGCGTAGGACTCCCCGGCCCAGGCGTCGAGCGCGTCGGCGTCGTCGCGGCACAGGGACGCGGTCCTGGCGAGCGCCTCGGCGACACCGGGGCCGAGCTCGTCCTCCAGGGCGGGCAGCAACCGCTCCCGGACCCGGACCCGGGTGTAGCGCGGGTCGAGGTTGTGCGGGTCTCCCCACGGGGACAGGCCGAGCGCCGCGCAGGCCGCGACGGTGGTCGCGCGGCCGAGTTCCAGCAGCGGACGCCGATAGATCCCTGTCCGCGCGGGCATCCCGGCCAGCGACCGGGTGCCGCTCCCCCTGGCCAGCCCGAGCAGTACGGTCTCCGCCTGGTCGTCCCTGGTGTGCCCGAGCAGCACGGCCGCCGCCCCGAGGCGTTCCGCGGCCTCGGAAAGGGCCGCGTACCTCGCCTGCCTCGCCGCCGCCTCGGGTCCGCCCGAGGTGCCGACGGAGACGGGAAGCGCCTCGGCGAGATCGAGTCCCAGCCCTGGCGCGAGCCGCACGACGTCGCCCGCACGCTCGCCCGAGCCCTCCTGCAGGCCGTGGTCGACGCTGAGCAGACCGGCACGGAGCCCCGCGCGGGGCGCGACGAAGCCCAGCGCGGCGGCCAGGGCGAGGGAGTCGGCGCCGCCGCTGCACGCGGCCAGTACGAGAGCACCGGGCTCCAGATCGTCCAGTGCGAGCCGTACGGCGCGTCGGACGTCGGCGACGGCGGGATGCGGACCCATGCCCGCCATTGTCCGCCCTGCCGGTCAGCCGACCGCACCCCCGGCGGGGATGGCCGGAGTGCCGTTCACCCTCGCGATCCAGCGCGCGGGATTGGAGATCTCGTCCTGGGTGGGGAGCGTCTCCGGCGAGGTCCAGACCTTGTTGAAGCCGTCGATGCCCACCTGTCCCGCGACCGTGCGGACGAAGGCGGAGCCCTCGGCGTACTGCTTCATCTTGAGGTCGAGGCCGAGCAGCCTTCGGACCGTGCGGTCGAGACGGGACCCGCCCTCGCGACGGTGGTGGAACTTGGCGCGGATGTCGGCGACCGAGGGCACCACCGAGGGGCCGACCGCGTCCATCACGTAGTCGCCGTGCCCCTCGACCAGGGTCATCACCGCGGTGAGCCGGTCGAGGATCACCTTCTGCTCGGGCGTCTGGATCGCGTCGATCAGGTTGCCCTCACCGCCCCTGACGACGTCCGTGAACGTGCCGGCGGCCGAACGCAGCCGCTCGAGCAGCGCGGGCAGGTCGATGTCGGAGGCGAGCAGGAAGTCGGTCGTCTGCGATCTGACGTACTCACGCAGCCAGGGGACGCCGGTGAACTGCACCCGATGGGTCTCCTCGTGCAGGCAGACCCAGAGGCGGAAGTCACGCGGGTTGACGTTGAGTTCCTGCTCGGCGTGGACGATGTTGGGCGCGACCAGCGTGAGACGTCCCGTGGGCGCCTGGCCCGTCGGGTCGGGCGGCAGGAACAGCTCGTACTGCCCCAGGACGCGGGAGGCGAGGAAGGCCAGCACCGCGCCCACCTCGACCCCGGTGATGCGTGAACCCACGGCGCCCACGATCGCCGGCGTCTGGCTCCCCCTCGCCGCCATCCGCTCGGTGAGCGGCTCCAGCACCACCCGGAACCCGTCGATGTTGGCCTTGATCCAACCCGGCCTGTCGACGACGGTCGCGGTCTGCGGCGCGGTCTCGGTGTCGATTCGGGTGAACTCGCGGACATGCCCCTCGGCCTCGCGCGAGAGCCGCCGTAAGTCGGCGACGGCCTGCCGGGCCTCCTCTCGGCTCACTTGCGGCCCGGGGCGCACCAGGCGCGTTCCGGTCGCTACGGCAAGATCCCAGTCGATCACCTGCATACCGTCCACCGTACGTGCTCTCCCCCCGAGTCGCGCACCCGGAACCCGTGATCAACCGGCGGCGACCGCGGCGGCGAGCCTGTCGAGGGCTGCCTCCGCCTTGCCCCAGCCGGGCGGGACCTTGTCCGCCATGAAAGCGAAGGTCACCATACGTCCGCTCCGCGTGGTGGTCATGCCCGCCAGCGTGTTGACCCCGTCGAGGGTGCCCGTCTTGGCGCGGATCAGCCCGTAGGCGGAGTGGAGCTTGTCGAACCGGCGCCCAAGGGTGCCGCTGAAGCCGGCGACCGGCATACCGCTGATGATCGGGTGCAGGCCGGGATTGGCCGGGGAGGCCGCCGCCGCGACCAGCCGGGCGAGCGCCTCCGGGGCGATGCGGTTCTTCGGCGACAGCCCGCTGCCGTCGAACACCAGCACCCCCTTCGCCGCGCCGAGCCTGGTCAGCACCTTGCCGACGGCCGTGGCGCCGCCGTCGAACGAGGCCGGCTCCCCCTCCTTGATCGCCACATGCCTGGCCAGCGCCTCCGACAGGTCGTTGTCGCTGAGCGTGAGTGCCCGCTCGACCAGGGCGTAGACCGGCGCGGAGTCGACCCTCGCGATCTCCTGCGCGCCCGCCGGGGCCTTGGACCGCCTGGCGGACTTGGAGACCGTGATCCCGTACTTCGACAGCAGCGACACGAACGCGCCGTGCGCCGTACGGGAGGGGTCGGAGACCCGCCGGTCACTTCCCCGCGCGGCCCTGCCCTCGTCGACCATGAGCGCCGTGACGGGGGCGACGCTCCCCTCGGGCACGTAGCCGGGCTTCCACGTGGCGGCGGTGCGCGGCCCCGTGTAGAGGAAGTCGTCGTAGGCGACCGTCACCTTGGACACCCCGGCCTGCTTGAGCGCCCTGGCGGTGCGTGCGGCGAGGACGGCGAGCGAGGCGGGCCGGGGATAGACCGGGCTCGCCGCCGTTCTGGGACTCGCCAGGGTGGGGTCGCCGCCCCCGACGAGGATGATCGAGCCCGGCGAGGCCCCCCGCACCACGCGGGTGCTCAGCCTGGCGTCGGGTCCCAGTGAGGCCATCGACGCGACCGCGGTGACGACCTTGGTGGTGGAGGCGGGGGTGATGCCCGTGGCGGCCCCGCTGTCGAAGAGCAGGGCGCCCGTCTCCGCGTCGAGAACCGCGGCGCCGACACTTCGTCCCAGCGCGGGGTCACCCAGCGCCTCGGTCAGCCGCCCCGCCAAAGTACCCTTGGCGGGGAGAGGGCCGCTCCCCCCCGCAGCCAGCACCGGACCCGCGGTGATGACCGGGATGGGAGGCGGCTCGGCCGACACGACGACCGTCTCAGGCTCACCCGCGACCAGCACACCGCTGGCGAGCAGGTGCGCCCCGGCCGCGACGACGAAAACCTGCAGCAGGACGAGAGTGACCAAGGCCACCCACCGCTCACGCCGCATTACCGTCGCCGTCCTCTCATCATCCGTATCCAAAAGGCATAAAACGCCTACGAGACATTAACGCCCAACCGGGGGTGCCCGGGGGGTTGAGTGGAGGAAACGCGGTGGAGTTCGACGTTCTCGTTGAGATTCCCAAGGGGCAACGGAACAAGTACGAGGTGGACCACGAGTCAGGCCGCATCAGGCTCGACCGCATGCTCTTCACCTCCACGCAGTATCCCGCCGACTACGGCTTCATCGAAGACACCCTCGGCGAGGACGGTGATCCTCTCGACGCCCTGGTGCTGCTCCAGGAGCCGACCTTTCCCGGCTGCCTGATCAAGTGCCGGGCGGTCGGCATGTTCCGGATGACCGACGAGAAGGGCGGCGACGACAAGGTCCTGTGCGTCCCCGCCACCGACCCCCGGATGGAACACATTCGCGACATCCACCACGTTCCCGAGTTCGACCGCCTGGAGATCCAGCACTTCTTCGAGGTCTACAAGGACCTGGAGCCCGGCAAGTCGGTCGAGGGCGCCAACTGGGTCGGCAGGGTGGAGGCGGAAGAGGAGATCGTCCGCTCCATCAAGCGCGCCAAGGACGACACCCACGGAAAGCACTGATCCTTGACCGGATTATTACCCGGTCCTCAGCCCGCTCCCCAACCGTTCGCCCCCTGACCGATCATCCTCTGACCGACTCACACTCCCCGACGGTTCGCCCCCCGAACAGTCACTCCCCGACCGGTCGCCCTCCGACCGGTCACCGCTCAGCCGGTCGTCCTCTGGCCGGTCGTCACGTGGGACGGGTCGCGCCGACAAGATCGCTACGCCACATCGGCGCGACCCTCACCACGTCCCCCGTCTGCGGGGCGTGCACCATCAGCCCTCGGCCGACGTAGATCCCCACATGGTGGATGTCTCCGGGATCGCCGGTGATCTGCCCGTAGAAGAGCAGATCACCTCGCTGGAGCTCACTGAGCCGCACGTGCGGGCCCGCGGTCCACTGGGTGCCGGTCCAGTGGTCCAGGGCGACCCCCACCCGCTCCCAGGCCCGCATGGTCAGCCCCGAGCAGTCGTAGGCGGACGGCCCGGCCGCCGCCCACACGTACGGCTTGTCGAGCTGGGTGAGCGCCCAGTCGGCGGCGATGTCGCCCCTGGCGGAACCGGCCGTCACATTGAGCGCCCAGCGCGAAGCGGCCTCTCCAGAGGCCACCGCCATCCGCGCCGCCTCCCGGCGCACCGCGGCGGCCTGTTGTCGAGCGCGCTCGGCGCTCTCCCTCGCGATCCTGGCCTGCTCCAGGGCCGCCTCGCGCCTCCTGGCGAGCAGGTCGGCGGCGTCGCGCGCCTCGTCGGCCAGCTTCTCCAGCCGAGCCTGCTCCTCCTTGATCCGCCGGGTCTCCTCGACCTGCTCGGCGACGGCCTCCTCGGCGGCGAGCTTCGCCTCCTCCGCCCTCGCCTGCGCCTCCTGTCGCTCGGTGTAGGCGTCGTCCGCCTGCGCCTTCAGGATCGCGAAGACCTCCTGGGCGTCCCGCAGCTGCTTGAGCGTCTCCGCCTGCCCTCCGCCCATGTGGGCCAGGATGCTGGCCCGGCGCAGATAGCCGTCGTCCATGGGGCCGCCGCTGTCGGTCATCATCGCCATCATCGGCTGGGTGATGTCCAGACCGCCGTAGCTCTGAGCGGTGATCGCGGCCACCGCCTCACGGGCCTCCCCGACCTCCACGCCCGCCGTCCTCGCCCGCTCCGCCGCCTGCTCCGCGAGCTCCTTGGCGCGAGCCGTCTTGACCAGCTCCCCGTTGTACGACTCGACGAGGCGCTCCGCCTCGGCGACCAGCTCCTCAAGCCTGGCCTGCGCCTCGGCTACCTGGACCGTGGTCGCGCCGAGCCTCTCACCGCGCTCGCGGGCGACGGCCCGCGCTTCGGCGACCTCACCCGCCGACGGAGCCGGTACGCCGCCCCGTACGGCGTCGTCGGCCGGTCCCGGCCGGCCGGGAACAGCGCCGGCGGGGAGCCCCGGCCCGGCGATCAGGCAACAGGCGAGGCCCGCCACCGCGGCGGCATGACGGCGCCGTCTGACTGAATGCATGCGTCTCCCCCCGGAGTCCCCCTTGTCACCGCCTCTTCGCGGTCCGGCCACGTGTCGCGGTCTTGTCCGCGCGACGCGGCGCGACGCGACGCGTCACCGCGCGCCAGGCGGCCTACCTCAGCATTCCCGTTCGTCACTCTGCACACACATGTCACTTACTCACCGTAGTCATCGCCCGCCACACTATCCTCGCCGACAGGGGTCTGCCCGCGATCCGCGCTGGTCGAGATCCGTTCCGGACCCGCCCCCTCCCCGGTCCGTCCAGGACCGGTGGACGCGGGCCGGAAATCGTCAGAGGCCTGCCCCCGGCCGGACGTCAGGTGGTCGGGGTTGGCACGCGAACGTCGCGGGTGGGTGAACGTGGCTCGCGAAGGTCCGGGCTCGGCACGCGGAGGTCTCGCGTCGGCTCGCGGGGGCCTCAAGTCGGTCCGCCGAGGTGTCGGGGCCATGCGCGGAGGCCGGTGCTCTCCCCTCGGGCCTGTCACGTCGCCCGGTGGCCTTGGATCCGCCCGCGGAGGTGCCGAGTCCTCCCGAGGAGAGCCTGGTGCCGTCCACGGGGGCGCCGGGGTCGCCGGCCGATGAGGAGTCCGGCAGCGGCGGGAGGAGTGTCCATGGTGATCACGGGATGGGTGGTGCCTGTCCGGCGCGCCGATCCCGGAGGCCCCCGGCGGCACCGGCGACGGGGGCGGCACCAGGCTCTCCTCGGGAGCGGCCGGACGGTCGGCCGCTCCATCACCCGGCGACCCGTCATCGGATGCCCCTTCGTCGGCAGGCCCTTCGCCGGACGACCCGTCACCGACCGGACCGGGTGGCCCTTCGCCCGGAGGTTCGTCACCCGGCTGCCGAGACCGGCTCTCCCCCCGGTGACCGACCGGGCCCGGCACTCCCGGCCGCCGGTCGCTCCGCAGGTCGGGTCCGGTGGCACTGACCGGCTCCGTCACCCCGAGCGAACCGATCCGCTCGACGGCCGCCCCCTCCCCGACGGGTTCCGACGTCACGGGCGCGCCCTCTCGCCGGGATTCTCCTGGTCTCCAGGAGTCCGAAGGCTCCACCACCGCCGGGAACGCGTCCGAGGCGGCATCGGAACCCGTGCCCTGCGACCCGATCCCCGCCTGGACCAGGACCAGGGCCAGCGCCGTCACCGCGGCGACCGCGGCCGCCGCGCCGGCGAGCGCGTAGGGCCTGCGACGGCTCCCGCGAATCCTGCCGACGGGGAACCCGGCACCGTCGAGAGGACCGGCTCGATCGGCGACGTCGCGCCGGTAGGAGACCCGCTCGGGGTCGGTGAAGTGACTCATCACCCACGCGCGCAGCGTGGGCGGCAACGCGGCGAGGGGGAGCAGGTCGTAGACCTTCGCCGCGGAGACCTGCCTGACCCGGTGCGGGGCGCAGGTGTCGCAGCGGTTCACGTGGCGGATGACCCGCTCACGCGCCTCCGGTGTGAGCTCGCCGCCGAGGCCGGTCAGCATGCGGGCCCGGCTCGCGCAGTCGTAGGGCCCCTTTCGGACGAGGACCTCCGTGGTGACGACGTCGCGCAGGCGCTCCCTCGCCGACTCGTACAGCGCGCCCGCGGCCTTGGGGGTGACGCCCAGCACCGCGGCGAGGTCGATGGGGCCGAAGCCGTGGCGGCAGCTCAGGTCGAGGATCTCCCGGTCGTCGGGCGACAGGCTCCGCGTGGCGTTCCAGGCCATCACCCGCAGGTCCGCGTCGTCTCCGGCGGCGACCGCCGGAGCGGGGTCCTGCGGGCCGCTCCCCTCGTCGGGATCACGCCGTACGCACTCCCCCCGAGCGAGTGCGTACAGCCACGCCTCCAGCCGACGGGCGTCGGTGAGCGCGTGAATATGGGCCTCGGCGGCGATGAGGGTGTCGAGGAGCGCCGACTCGGCGGCGCCGGAGGTGGCGAGCATCGAACGGCAGTATCGGTAGATGCTTTCCGCGTATGAGTCGTAGAGATCGGCGAGGGCTCCGGGACTCCTCGCGCACAGCGCTGCGACCAGGGCACCGTCAGTCATGTAATCGAAGGTAAGCGCTGAGTAACCACGAGTGCAGCACTTCACGGACGGCAACTTCGATTGTCTTTGAAATGTCATCGAATCAAGTAAGAATCTGACGTGAATGACAATTATAAATACCAGAGAATGACCATATAGCCCGAATTGAGCGTGCATATCGGAGCACTGTGGAAGGTCTCCCGACCGCGGGCGTCCGGCCCCGCGGCCAAGGACGGACGACCACGGGCGGACGGCCGGAACGTCCAACGATCACGGGCGAACGATGACCAATCTCCCGCGACCACGGACGGACGACCACGGGCGGACGGTGCCGAACACCCGGCTGATCACGGACGAGCGACCACGGGCCGTCAGGGCGTTCGGCGATCACTCACGGGTGGCCGGCACCCGCGAGGGGCGCCTGCCTGCCCCGGTCCTTGGCGAACGGGGGCATCTTCGGCTTGACCGTGTTCAGCGGCAGGGAACCGCCGAGGGCGAGCTGCTCGAAGGGACGGCTGCTCGATCCCCAGGTGCGTGCGCTCACCTCGGCGGAGGCGATGTCGCGGGTGTTCTGGACACTCTTGATCTGCATGATGAACCGGCGCTTCTGCCCCGCCTGGACGTTGTCCACGAACGTGCTCCCGCCGCCGAGCAGCTTGCCCCGCTTGTCGCGCAGGAGCGCGGTGACGGCCAGGCTGCGGGCCGGTATCACGTACGGGGTGCCGACGTAGCCGGTGACGAGGTAGTCGCCGTCGGCGGTGCGGTCGGTCAGCACCTCGCGGATCGGGAAGGGCTGGAACGCCGAGACGATCCGGCCCGCCTGGTGCCAGTGCGCCGGACGGTACGTGATGCTCACGGTGGCCGGTTTGTCCTGGGTCACCGCCTGGCCGGTGAAGGGGAGCGTCCCCGCGGGGGGTACGGCGTCCAGCGGCTGTTCGAGCCGGACGACCTCCTTGCCCTGGGAGTTCTTGGCCACCACGGTGGCCACGACGTGCTCGCCGAAGTGCCACGGGTTGGTGTTGGCCAGCACTCCTGCCCAATTCACCACATACCCATCGTCACCCTTGACGATGGAGGAGGCCTGCTCCCTGACCGCGAGCGGTTGGAGCGCGGCGGCCTGCTTCGTCTGCTCGTCTTCGGTGCATCCGGCGCATCCGATGAGGAGGAGGGCGAGGGCGCCGACGATTCGGGTGCTGTGCGTCACCTAGCCGTGATAACCGGCCCGCGGTCCCCGGCCCACCTGGACACGCCGGAAACGGCCGGAGTCTTTACCTCTGCCGGACCACTCTGGCCTCGTCCCATACCGGTTCGGATGATTCGTAGACCTTTCCGTCGGCGCCGAAGACCAGGTACCGGTCGAAGTCATCGGCGAACCAGCGGTCGTGGGTGACGGCGACCACGGTCCCGTCGAAGGCGTCCAGCCCTTCCTGAAGAGCCTCGGCGCTGGCCAGATCGAGGTTGTCGGTCGGCTCGTCCAGCAGCAGCAGGGTGGTGCCCGACAGTTCGAGCAGCAGGATCTGCAGCCTTGCCTGCTGGCCGCCGGAGAGCGTCTCGAAGCGCTGCTCGGCGATGGTCCCGGCCAGCTCGTAACGGGACAGCACCTTCATCGCCTCGTTCTTGAGCCGGGCGTGCTCGGTCATGACGATCTCGCAGGGCGTCCGGCCGATGAGCTCGGGGCGTGCGTGCGTCTGGGCGAAATGGCCGGGGACGACCCGTGCGCCGAGCCTGGCCACACCGGTGTGCCTGACCTCCTCCCCGGCGATCAGACGCAGGAAGTGCGACTTGCCCGAGCCGTTGGAACCCAGCACCGCGACCCGCTCGCCGTACCAGATCTCCAGGTCGAACGGCTTCATCAGGCCGGTGAGCTCCAGCTTCTCGCAGATCACCGCCCGCTTCGCGGTCCGGCCGCCCTTGAGCCGCATGCTGATGAACTGCTCCTTGGGCGCCGCCTCCGGCGGCCCGGCCTCCTCGAACCTGCGCAGCCTCGTCTGGGCCGAGTGGTACGCGGCGGCCATGGTGTCCATGTACTTGGCCTTCTGCTTCAGCATGAGGACCAGACGCTTGATCTTGGCGTGCTCCTCGTCCCAGCGCTTCTTCAGCTCGTCGAGGCGCTCGTTGCGCTCCCTGCGCGCCTGGGCGTACGTGCGAAACCCTCCGCCGTGCACCCAGATGTTGCCGGACTCGACGGTGATGATCCGGTCGGCCGCGTTGGCCAGGAGCTCCCTGTCGTGGCTGACCAGCAACACCGTCTTGGCCGTCTCGCGCAGCGCCCGCTCCAGCCAGAGCTTGCCCGGCACGTCCAGGTAGTTGTCCGGCTCGTCGAGCAGCAGCGTCTGGTCGGGTCCTCGCAGCAGCGCCTCCAGCACCAGCCGCTTCTGCTCACCGCCCGACAGCGTGTTGACCTCGCGATACTTGCAGTCGTCGTACGGCATGCCGAGGGCGGCCATCGTGCAGGTGTCCCAGAGCACCTCGATGTCGTAGCCGCCCGCGTCGGTGTAGTCGGTGATGGCCTGCGCGTAGCGCATCTGCGCCTTCTCGTCCTCGCGCTCCATCATCACGAGCTCGGCGGCCTCAAGCTGCTCGGCCGCCTGCCGCACCCGCTGCGGGGCGACGCTGACCAGCAGGTCGTGCACGGACCTGCCGTCGCGGATGCTGCCGATGAACTGCCGCATGATGCCCAGGCCACCGGAACTGGCGACGCTCCCGTCGACCGGCTGCAGGTCGCCCGCGATCAGCCGCATCAGCGTCGTCTTGCCCGCCCCGTTGGGTCCGACGAGCGCCGCCTTGACCCCCTCGCCGACCCGGAAGGACACGTCGTCCAGCAACGGCCGCCCATCCGGCAGAACGTATGTCAGATGCCCGACCTCAACGTGCCCCACGACGATTTCCTTTCAAAAGGTCCTCGCGCAGGGTACCCGCGAACCGGTCCGGTGGACATTCCGATTTCCACCGGACCGGCATCGCCCGTTCGTACCGAGCCTCACAGACGATGAGGTGCGGGAAACTCCCGACGGTTCTCTCGCTTCGGCTCCTGGCGGCCATGATCGGCCTCGATGACCACGGACGAGGTCAGACCTCTCTCATACCTTTGAGCAGTTCGGTCTTCACCACGCCCTCGACCGCGTGACAGAGCTTGGCGTCCGTCGTGAGCAGAGGGACTCCACGATCAAGCGCCAGCTGAGCGAAGACGGCGTCGTACATGCGCAGTGTCAGCCGTACGGCTAGGCCGGCAGCCCGTTCCAGGTGGTCGGCACCGATCGGGTGCACCATCACACCGAGATCGTCGATGACACGCACGGCCGCTGCGAACTCCTCCGCCGTCAGGCGACCCGCCAGAAGTCCCTTCTTCCGCAGCACTCCGGCCACCTCGATCCGGGCGAAGTCCGCTGTCTCCAGTCCGACGAGATCGTCCAGGAATGCCTCCTGGACTTCGCGGGCGTGCTCGAATCCTGGCTGATCGACGAACCAGCGAAGGAAGACACCGGTGTCGACGATGTAGGCATCAGCCACGCGGCTCGTCCCGGAGCCGGTCCAACTCCTCGTCCACCCCGGTCACCCCGCGCATCCGGTCACGGATGGCTTCCAGAGCCACCGCGGCCTTCTCCCTCCGACGGGAGGACGACACGTTCTCCCTGACGAGCGCGAGCACCGGCAACACCCGGTTCTCCGGCAACTCGTCCACCAGCAGGTGGAGTTCCTCACGCATCGCGCTCATAACCGCAGTGTACGGCCCTGTTCTGGCCGAACACAGGATTACCGGCAGCTCTATGTCTTCCAGCAGGGGTCATAACGTACAGGTGGGCTCCCCGGACGAGGACGAACTGTACGACGCGGCACGAGCGGCGGAACACCTCCTCGGCCGCGAGGTGAACATCAGCCGGATCTCCCCGGCGTCGTGGAACGCCGACCAGGGCGATCCGTTCGTGACGTCCCTGCGGAGCAAGCCCCTCCACCCCCTGATTCGGAACCGGAGAACATCGTGAGATGGATGCAAGGACGCGACCGGATCGACGCGATGCCGGCCGGTTGCCGGTCCGTCGACTCCGTCATATGGTACAAAATTCACAAATCATCCTTTTTCTTGACATGAGTAATTAAATCCATTTAAGGTGCTTTGTCGGGATTTTTGTCAGAAAAAGATGATCAACCGAAACCGTTATCGGTATTGCACTTTCGGTTACGGCCCCTCCGATACCAGGGCAAGACTGCACGTTTATTCATAAGTCTGAAAATGTTTGCAATGAGGTATTTGTTTCGTCCGTGGCGCTGATTACTCTCCCGATCATGGGTTCTCAACGGGAGGAGCACCTTTGTCACTGAAACTGCGTCGCATCATGTCGGCGATCGCCGCGGGGGGACTCGTCGTTCTGACAATGGCGAGTCCGGTGGCCGCATTCGCGCCGCCGTACATCAACGAACCCACCGGTCCGTACACACTGCCGGTGGACGCCAACGTGCCCAAGCGTGGCTGCACCACAACGCTGTCCGACCCCAAGGACGCGAGCGGGAGCACCCCGGCCATCCAGGTGATCTACGCCTGGCACGACGGCGGAGGGAACAACTACGAGACCCACGTCGAGCAGATCGCCAAGCTGGTCGACCGGATGGACCTGGAACTGGACGAGTCCACCGACTACGACCAGCACCTGAAACTGAGCTGCCGCACCGGCTACGACACCAGCACCTACTCCGGTTACGCCCGCGCGCTGGTGATACCGGAGAAGATCGAGGCCGGCGTGATCGGCGGCGAGACCTCGGTGGACAAGATCACCGATGATCTCGGCGCGGCGGGATACGACAACGCCAACCGCAAGTACGTGGTGTTCGAGGACTTCAACGGGACCGCGACCGCCTGGTGCACGACGACGTGCGCGGCGACCGCCGACGAATGGTCCAGCGCCACCATGCTGCACGAACTGATCCACCTCGGCGCGGACAGTTTCTACGTGGACCATCCCAAGGTCACCGAGACCATCGACTACCTCAGCTATCCCGACATCATGTCCAGCCAGGTCTACGACTGGCAGCTGGACCATGACTTCAACAACTACTACGACCCGAGCGAGACCACGGCGACCTTCTACACCGGCAACGAGGCCGGTGACACCCGCAAGGTGAACGTCGCGGCCTGGCCCTACTTCACCACCCCCACCTGCTGCGACATCGGCTACAGCAACGACCTGCTGACCGCGCAGGAACGCACCGTCGAAGCCGACGCGCCGTACTCCACCCCGACCGGGTTCAGTGTCTCGGGCGGCGGCTGGATCCAGGTGACCCCGCCCGGCCCGACGTCACAGATCTCGGCCAAGCACTACGACGGCCGCCGGTCGCTCACCATGAACGTGCAGTCGCACGCCGACGGCGTCGTATCGGTCACCCGCAAACCCGCGGTGACCGCCGGCCAGACCTACAAGTTCTTCGCCAAGATGACCACCGCCACCTCCGGCAACGTGAAACTGCGCCTGTCGTGGTACAACTCGTCCAACACCCTGATCTCCAGCAGTGACGGTCCGAGCACCGCGCTGACCAGCACCTGGACGGAATACCGGCACAGGGCGACCGCCCCGACCGGAGCGGCCAGCGTCCAGATCTCGGTGGTCAGCCCCGCCGGCCAGACCTTCGCCTACCAGCTCGACGCCCTCCAGCTCAACCACTGCAACAACGGCAAGACCACCGACGGCTGCCGCCTGGACAGCTGGCAGTGACCTCCAGGTGACGAATCGACCCAGCGCCTCCCGGCGGTGACCCGGTACACCGGAGCCCGCCGGGAGGCGCTGGGTCGCCCCTTGTCGCGGCCAACGAAATTTCTCCGTCACCCGGTTCTCAGCCGCCCCCTCCAGGTGGGTCCGCGTGGTTCGCGATCATGGGTTGGGACGGGCCGTCGCTACCAGGCCGCCGACATCTCCTGCGGGGCCCCGAGGGAGTCCAGGGGCTCCTGACGAACGAGGACGGTCACCTGTCCGTTCTCGTCCAGCCTGCTCAGCGGGTAGAAGTTTCCCGTGAAGAGCAGGTGGCGTCCGGTGGCGTCGTACTGGAACAGCTTCCACCGGGGAATGCTCCTGCCGGCGTGTTCCGCGCCGAACAGCGTGCGGATCTTCCGGCCGTCCACGACGGAGTACTCCTCGATCGTGTAGCGGTGCGGTCCCCGGCCGTCGGACAGATGCCTGCGGCCGACCAGCATCCTGTGACCGTCCGGGCTGATCGTCGCGGCATCCGGGGCGTCCACCCCCTGAAACACCGTCCGACCGGCTTTGAGCGTGTCACCGGCGGCGGCCGTGTCAAGGACCCGGGCCTGCGACATGGTCACGAAGCCCAGCGTGCGGCGGTCGGCCGCCCACGACAGGCTCCAAAGGTCGCCGGTGGCGTTCGTCGTCCAGGTACGTGTCTTCCCGGTGGGCAGATCGACGACCGTGAGCCGTGCTCCGGGGCAGAAGCGCAGCGTCGCGTCCTTGCCGCACACCTCACCGTCGACGCTGTAGGCCAGTCGGGTGCCGTCGTCGGTGACAGCGAGAGAGGACGCGGCCGTACCGGTCACCGGGGAGATCACGTCGCGTGCCAACTCCGTGACCTTTCCCCGCTCGTCGATCCGTATCCGGTGGAACCACGTGGTGCCCACCGCCGTCTGACGGGACAGCACACTCTGGGCGACGTAGAACGTTCTGCCCTCTCCGGTTCCGGCGAGCAGATATCCGCCGCGCACACCCCGGGTGCTCCCTTCCGGGGACCGGGGCATCACAACCCGGTCGGTGACCTTACCGCTGTGGGCGTCGCGGACCGTCAACCCGTCGTTCCCCGCGACCAGGAGGAAGGCGGGGCCGGGCGGAGCTTCCGTCACGGGTTGTACCGCCCCCGAACCGCGCAACCCGGCCCCGACGGCGACGCTCACCACCACGACCGCCAGTGCGGCCAGCAGCGGAGCCATACGGAGGGAACCACGAAGGCGACGAGCGGCCCTCGGTCGTAGCACCTGGTCGGCGGGTCGCAGAGTCTCGGCGCCCACCAGTTCGGCACCGGCGGCGAAGGCGTCACGGAGCCGGTCTTCGGTCTGCGGGGTCATCGGTCCTCCTCCAGTTTCGCGGCGAGCGTCCTGAGGGCTCGGGACGTGGACGACTTCACCGTTCCGCGGCTGACCCCCATCACCTCGGCGATCTCCCCCTCCGACAGGTCGAGGTAGTAGCGCAGCACCACCGCCTCACGCTGACGGCGCGGCAGTGCTCGAACGGCGAGGAACACCTCTCGCCTGGTCTCCCCGAGCAACACCTCGGCCTCCGCGGACCAGAACGGCGCTTTCCGGTCACCACCAAAACGCCGAGTGATCACTCGGCGCCGGTGGACCATGCGGCACCCGTTGAGCACCGCCGTCCGCAGATAGGGGAGCATCTGGTCGTGGTCGGTCAACCGGCTCCACCGGCGGTGAATCGCCGCGAAGGCGTCCTGCACGACATCCTCGGCCGTCTCCCGGTCCCCCACCAGCAGAAAGGCGAAGCGGACGAGGCCGAGACGGTGGGTCATGAACAAATCGGTGACGACGGCGTCGGCCGGAGCGGTCGCCGCGTGAGGCTCCGGCGGCGGTTTCTCCACGACACTCCTGATCTCAGACTGCATGCCTGCTCCATGCGTATCCCGTCGATCAGGTTGCCTCGGGACGGCGGATTGGTCCCCTTCTCAGTGAAGTGAGGTGGATGTGCGCCTCTCCCCGCAGCATGGCGTGGGGGCCCAACCGACATGTGACGAGAACAAAAACCGACAGTTCGCGAGTCGATCACCGACATTCGACGGGAAGAAAAACCGGCACACCGCGGATCCGCAACCGACATTCGAGAAGACACTCGGCCCCTTCCCGCGCCGTCGCGCGGTCAGCGCGGTCAGCGCGGTCAGCGCGGTCAGCGCGGTCAGCGCGGTCAGCCTTCCCTGTGGCGTCGGCCCAGTTCCGCGACGAAGGCCGTGAGCAGGCGGGCGAACTCCTTCCTTTCCCACTCGGACCAGTCACGCATCGCCGCGTCGAAGATCTCGCGGCGGAAGCGATGGACCCGCTCGGCGTGCCCGACACCCAGTTCGGTGAGTTCCAACGTGCTGCGGCGGCCGTCGGCCGGGTCGGCCACCCTGCGAACCAGCCCCGCCTCGACGGCCCTGGCCACCAGGCGGCTGGCACGGGGCTGGTCGACGCCCATCCGGCCCGCGACGGAGGTCACCGTCGCGGCCTCCGTTTCCTCCTCCACGACGTCGATCACCCCGAAGAGCGCGGGGTCGAGCTCGACGTCACCCGCGAGGCGCTGGAGGGCTCGGCGGGTCTGGCTGCGCCGGATCGCCACCATCGCCCGTTCGACGGCGACCACCTGAGGGTCTTCCATCTCTCGATGATACATGCATTAATACATATTATTGTCAAAGAACATGTATTTACCGAAGATCGATAAGCAGGGAAGGCGGCACCGTGAACACCTCCCGGATCACCGGCCAGAGGCGTCCCATCGGCTACTGGATCAAGCACCTCCACGGCCTCGTCGAGAGTTCTCTCGACGACCTCCTCGCCGACCAGGGGCTGACCCGCCGCCACTGGCAGGTGCTGAACGTCGTCGCCGTCGACTCCCCCACCCTCGCCGGTCTCGACACCGCCCTCGCCCCCTTCCTCGACGACCGGTTCCCCTCCCTGCGCCCGTTCGTGGACGATCTGTGCGAGCGGGGCTGGCTGGAAGGAGCGGAGCGGCTCTCCCTCACCGCCGCCGGGATCCGGGCGCACGAGGAGTTGCGACGGCGGGTGGACACCGACCGCGCCCGCCTCACCGAGGGAATCAGCGCCGAGGAGTATCTGGCCACGATCGACGTCCTGACGCGGATGTCGGCCAACCTGACCAAGCCCGGCGAGACCCGCGACCGACCTTCAGGCCCCGCCTGACCTGGCCCCAGAGGACCCGGCCGGGACCCGGTCGGCGGGCCGCCACCCGCGACATGCGGGGGCGAGAAAATGCGTGGGAAAGTGTCGGCGCCCGGTGATAGAAAGCAAGTTCGACTTTCATCCTCAACGTGCTCGGGGGCGAGCTGTGACCACCAGTAGTTCGGAGTTCTCCGTCTCCGGCCGCCCGCATGACAGGCGGGGGCCGGTGCGCTGGCTCTGGTCCCATGTTCGCCGTCACCCGCTCCAGCTGGTCGGATTCCTCGGCGCATCACTGATCATGGTCGTGCTCAACGCCATGGTCCCCGGGTTCACCGGCGAGGCCTTCGACGCCGTCCTGAGCGAGGACGGCGGCGGGGCGCGGGCACTGGGCATGATCTCGCTGGCGCTGCTGGCGATCGTGCTCGCCCGCGGCCTCTTCGACGTCGTCGCGCGCCTGGCCAGCGAGGTCCTCGCCAAGCGACTGGAGCGGGACGCGAGGGACGAGCTCTACGTCAGCCTGCTCGGCAAGAGCCAGACCTTCCACAACAGGCAGCGGGTCGGCGACCTGATGGCACGGGCGGCCAACGACATCCGGCAGCTCTCCACCATGATCAGTCCTGGCATCGACCTGATCGTCGACTCCGGTCTGACCGGCCTCGTGCCCCTGGTCTTCATCGCCGCGATCGATCCTCGCCTGCTGCTGGTGCCCGGCGTCTTCGCGGTCGTCTTCGTCTTCGCGCTCCGGCACTACATGAGACGGCTCAACCCCGTGGCGACCCGCATGCGAGAGCAGTTCGGCGATCTCAACGCCGGGCTGAACGAGGCGGTCAGAGGCATCGAGGTCATCAAGGTGACCGCGCAGGAGGGCCAGGAGCGGCGGCGGTTCCAGACACGCGCGCGGCGTTACCGCGACTCCTTCGTCCACAACGGCCTGGTCCAGGCCCGCTACCTGCCGACCCTGCTCTTCGCCTTCGCGATGGCCGGCTCGCTCTGGCACGGCCTCCACCTGCACACGGCGGGCGCCATCACGATCGGCGACCTGGTCGCCTTCATGGGTCTGGTGGCCATGCTGGGCTTCCCGACCAATATGTCGATCTTCACCTTCTCGCTGGTCCAGATCGGCATCGTGTCCTCCCGCCGGATCCTGAGCATCATGAACACCGAGACCGAGCTCCGGCAACCCGACGACGGCCACACCGCGCCGATCAGCGGATCGATCGTCTTCGAGAACGTGACGTTCGGCTACGGGGACGACGATCCCGTGCTGCGCGACGTGACGTTCACCGTGAGGCCGGGCGAGACCGTGGCGATCGTCGGCGAGACCGGCTCCGGCAAGAGCACCCTGACCAAGCTGGTCCCCCGGATCTACGACGTCACCGCGGGCCGGATCCTGGTGGACGGCGTGGACGTACGCGAGTGGGACCTCGACTCGCTGCGCTCCCAGATCTCCACCATCGAGCAGGACATCGTGCTCTTCTCCCGGTCGGTCGCCGAGAACATCGCCTTCGGGCTGGGCCAGCGAGTGGAGCGGGACGCCGTCGTCCGGGCGGCGGAGGAGGCTCAGGCCGCCGAGTTCATCGGCGAGCTCGACGACGGCTACGACACCGTCATCGGTGAGCGCGGCATCACCCTCTCCGGCGGCCAGCGCCAGCGCCTCGCCATCGCACGGGCGCTGCTGACGGATCCGGCGATCCTCGTGCTCGACGACTCGACCAGTGCGATCGACTCCGCCACGGAAGACAGGATCCAGCGGGCCATCGGCCGCCTTCTCGACGGGCGCACCACCCTGCTGATCACCCACAGGCTCTCCCAGATCCGGTGGGCGGACAAGGTCCTGCTGCTCCGCCGAGGCGAGCTGGTCGACTACGGCACGCACGACGAGCTGCTCTCCAGGAGCCGCCTCTACCGGCGGATCTTCTCCCACTACGACGAGGCCGACGTGACCGGCGACACCATCGATCCGGCCGTGGTCCTCGCGGGCGAGCAGGGAGGGCAGGGCTGATGGGCTTCCTCATGGACGGCCTCGACGCCGAGGACTACGACCGCAGCTACAGCGATCGTGAGCTCCTTCGCCGGATCCTGTCCTATTTCCGGCCGAAGCTCGGATCGATGATCCTGGTCGCGGTCATGATCGTACTGTTCTCGCTGAGCCAGGCGGCGATGCCGTTGCTGGTCAGCTGGGGTGTGGACGGGATCGAGGACGGCACGATCGCCGACGTGGGCCCACAGCTCACCGCGGGTCTGCTGATCGCCGGCGTGCTCGGCTGGCTGTTCAACTTCGTTCGCCAGTGGCACAGCGCGAAGGTCACCGGCGACGTCGTCCTGCGCCTGCGCGAGGACGCGTTCGACGCCGTGCTCAAGCGTGACCTGTCGTTCTACGACGAGACCCCGTCAGGCAAGATCGTCAGTCGGGTCACCTCCGACACCGACGACTTCGCCACCGTCTCCACCCTGACGATGGACCTGATCAGCCAGGTGCTGATGGTCGGCTTCGTCACGGTCATGCTCTTCCTGCGCAGCGTCGAGCTCGCCCTGCTGACCCTTCTCGTGGCGCCGATCGTGATGGGCATCGCCCTGCTGTTCCGGCGGGTCGCCCGTAGCAGCACCCGCCAGGCGCAACGCTCGCTGAGCCGGGTGAACGCCACCCTGCAGGAGACCATGGGCGGGATCACCGTCGCCAAGAACTTCCGCCAGGAGCAGCGGGTCTACGACGAGTTCCGCCCCATCAACCGGCAGAGTTACCAGGTCACGCTCAAACAGGGTTTCGTCTTCTCCGGCATCTTCCCCGTTCTCTTCGTCGTCGCCGGGCTCGCCACGGTCGCGCTCGTCCAGCTGGGCGGCACCGCCGTCCTCGGCGGCGCTCTGTCCGGCGGCGACTGGTTCCTCTTCCTCCAGGGCGTCGCGCTCTTCTGGTTCCCGCTCACCTCCATCGCCGCGTTCTGGTCGCAGTTCCAGCAGGGCCTGTCCGCCTCGGAGCGGGTGTTCGCCCTGATCGACGCGCCACCCCGGGTGGTGCAGACCGATCCCCAGCCGGTCGGCAGGCTCGCGGGCCGCATCGAGTTCCGAGACGTCAGGTTCGGCTACGAAGCGGAAAGCACCGTCCTTCGGGACTTCAACCTCACGATCGAGGCGGGCGAGAGCGTCGCGCTGGTCGGCCACACCGGGGCGGGCAAGTCGACGCTCAGCAAGCTCATCACCCGGTTCTACGAGTTCCAGGACGGCCTGTTGACGATCGACGATCGCGACGTCCGCACGCTCGACCTGGCCGGATACCGGCGGCAGATCGGCGCGGTGCCACAGGTTCCGTTCCTGTTCAGCGGCACCGTCGCCGACAACATCCGCTATCCGAGGCCGGAGGCGAGCGACGAGGAGGTGCTCGCCGCCGCCACGGCGGTCGGCGGGGGCGACTGGATCGACGCCCTGCCGGACGGCCTGCGGACCGATGTGGGCGAGCACGGCCGCGCCCTGTCCATGGGCCAGCGCCAGCTCGTCGCGCTGGCTCGCCTGCTCATCCAGGATCCGGCGATCGTGGTTCTGGACGAGGCCACCGCCAGCGTCGACCCGCTGACCGAGGCCCAGATCCAGGAGGGCCTGGACCGGGTGCTGGCCGAGCGCACCTCCATCGTCATCGCCCACCGGCTCTCCACGATCGAGCACGTCGACCGCATCATCGTGCTGGATCACGGCCGGATCGTCGAGGAGGGCGACCACACCACGCTGCTGGCCCGCGGCGGCCACTACTGCCAGGTCTACAACACCTACTTCAGGCACCAGTCCCCCGACTACCGGCCGGGTTCCGGCTTCGTCTCCGTCACCGGTTCCGCGTGATCGAGGCCGCTCGGATCGGGATCCCGGTTCGAGCGGCCTCGATCACATCTCGCCAGAGTGGCCACCGCGGGCCGGCGGCCTGGTGAGGGCGCGGGGGTGCCAGTATGTTCTGACTCATGACGGTGCGGTCGTTGGGGTTTCGGAGCGATCTGATGTTGCTCAGGCTGCAGGGCGGCACCGTCGACCGGCGCGAGGGTTACCTGGTTGTCAGGACGCCCGCCAATCCGACCTATCACTGGGGAAACTTCATCCTGCTGGACGCCCCGCCGGCCCCTGGAACGGTGTTCTCGTGGGTGGAAACCTTCCGCCGCGAGTTTCCCGACACCGGCCACGTCGCCATCGGCGTCGACGGCGTCACCGGCGACGCGGGCGAGCCGGAGGAGCTCGCCGCGGCGAACCTCGATGCCGAGCGAAGCACCGTGATGACGGCCGGTGCGGTGCACCCGCCGCCGCGACCGAACCGTGAGGCTCACTTCCGCGTCCTGGACGGCGACGAGGACTGGGCCGCCGCGCTGGCACTGCAGGAGGCCACCAATCCGGGCACCGACGTCGAGGGATACCGGGTGTTCGCACGGCGCAATCTGGCGGCGATGCGCCGACTGCAGGAACGCGGATGCGGCGCGTGGTTCGGAGCCTTCGTGGACGACCGCATGGTCTCCGGGCTCGGCCTGTTCACCGACGGCTCGGGCCTCGCGCGTTACCAGGCCGTCGACACCCACCCCGCGCATCGGAACCGCGGCCTTTCCGGAACCCTCGTGTACACGGCGGGCCGACACGCCCTGGAACATCTGAACGCGCACACGCTCGTCATGGTGGCCGACCCGGCCTACGTCGCGATCCGCGTGTACCGCTCGGTGGGCTTCACCGACTCCGAGACCCAGGTCCAGTTGGAGCCGTCGGCGAGTGCTCCGGCGTCACCGTGACCTTCGCGGGCGCTCCGGCGTCACCGTGACCTTCGCGGGCGCGAGGGCCGGTGCGCGCCCGCCAGGAATGTTCACTATATTTAGCAAATGGTGAATCTAACCTCGGTGCTCTCACTGCACGGTTGCGCTCTCCGCTATGCCGACAGCGGTGGTGACGGTGTGCCGCTGGTGTTCTCGCACGGCGCGGGGGCCGATCATGTGATGTTCGAAGCCCAGCGCGAACACCTGCGTGCCCGGGGATACCGGGTGATCACCTGGGACATGCGCGGCCACGGCCGCTCTCGCCCGGCCGGGGCTCCGTTCACCGCCGAGCGGGCGATCGCGGACCTGTGCGCGCTCGTCGAGCACCTCGCGCTCGACCGTCCCGTGCTCGTGGGACAGTCCCTCGGCGGCAACCTCGGCCAGGCCGTCGTCAGGCGGCATCCGGGCCTCGCCCGAGCGTTGATCGTCATCGGCTCGACGTGGAACACCGCGCCACTGTCGTGGAATGAGCGTCTGCTGCTGAAGGTGGCCGCGCCGAGTCTCTCGATGATCTCCGCCAAACGCCTTCCCGGCATGATGGCCGACGCCTCGGCGGCGACGGAGGAGGCGCGGGCGGACGCGCGGCGGGCGTTCTCCCAGCTGTCGAAGCAGGAGTTCGTCCAGGTGTGGCGGGCGACCGTCGAACTCCTCGACCCGGATCCCGGCTATCGCACGCCCGTACCTCTGTGCCTGATCCGCGGCGAACGAGACCGTACCGGCAACATCGCCTCGGCGATGCCCAGGTGGGCCAGGGCCGAGGGCGTCGAGGAGGTCGTCATCCCCGGCGCGGGCCATATCGCCAACCAGGACGCCCCTCGTGCGGTGAACGTGGCGATCGAGGCGTTCTTGCGTAGGATCTCGGTATGAGGCGGGCACGGCGGTGAGCGCGACCAGGCGTCGCGCGTTCATCACCTCGGTGGGTGACCTGCTGGCCTCGTGGAACCTCTCGCACGCGACCGGCCGCGTCTACGGACTACTGCTGGTGACCGAGGAGGCGATCTCCCTCGACGCGATCGCCGCCGAGCTCGAACTGAGCAAGGGAGCGGTGAGCACCGCGGTACGGCAGCTGGACTCCTGGGGGCTCGCGAAGGTGATCCCGCAGCCCGGCAGCCGCAGGCTCCTGGTCGAGGCCACGGGAGGGATCGAGTCGCTGCTGGAGGCGAGCCATTCGCGGGCCAGGACCCTGATCGCCGCGCTGCGCGACGGCGAGGCCCTGGTGAGTCCCGGTCCCGCGCAGGATCGGCTCAGGGATGTGATCGGGCTGTTCTCCGGCTATGTCGACGTCGGGAGCGAGCTGCTCGACAGATATCGCCGGTAGCACCGCTGGATCGGGTGCTCGGCTCACCGCGGAACGTCCGCCCTGGCCTGGACCGGGGGTCACCGAAGAACATCTGGATTCGGACTCGCCGACGGACGTCCCCATCGTCGAGGATCAGCCCGGCGACGAACATCCCTTTCGCCGGAGACCGATCCGGCGGCGGACGCCCGCACTCATCGGGGACGGATCCGGTCACGGACGTCCGCCCTCATCGGGGACGGATCCGGTCACGGACGCCCGCACTCATCGGGGAGGAATCCGGTGACGGACGTCTGCCCTCACCGCGGGAAAGACCGGGAGTAGCACACCAAACCCATAAATATCACCTGATCTTGCATTAAAAACGACTAAATACTCTTTATTGGCTCAGACAGCAGAAAGGAGCCTTTCCCGATCGCCAGCCCCGCCGATGCGCGCTCACGCTGCGGATTCACACATCACGAAATCGAGCTACTTCTTACGACAGAAGTATATTTGTCACCTTATTAGTGATGACTGCCGCCTTTCTCAACCTGTATGACGAGCGATGAAGTTGCGATGAGTGGCGGTGAAAGATGATGAACGGCGATGGAAACAACGGCCGGGTACGACGACGACCGCTCCCGATCACCCGCTCACAGGTCCCTCCCGGACCGCTGCGTGATCTCAGAGACCTGCTGTACGAGCTGTACATGGAAGCGGGGGCCCCCGCACTCGACGACATCGCCGGGGAGATCTCCCACGAACTCCCCGGCCCGGGTGCTCCCGAACGCGACACCGTCCGCCGGATACTGGCCTCGGCGGAGATCCCCTCCGACCAGGCAGGCCTGACGGCCGTCATCACCGTGCTGGCCCGTCTGGCCGGGCGGGACCCCGCCGTCGCCGCCGATCGGGGCCGCGAGCTGTGGAGGAGCGCCCGCCTGGCCTCGGCGGCCGGGTCGCCGGGTCACCGAAGATCGTCGGCCGACCCGTTCTCGCTGGGGGTGCACCGGGCGATCGACGCGGGCGCGGAGGCCGTGGGAATGGGCGTCCTGCCCGTCTACGTGCCGCGCCCCCACGACGACCACCTCGCCGCCGTCGTACGACAGGCGGTGGCCGGGCGCAGTGCGGTCGCGATGCTGGTCGGCGACTCGTCGACCGGCAAAACCCGGGCCTGCCTGGAGGCGGTGCGGCTCCTGCCCGGTGGGTGGCGGCTGTGGCACCCGGCCGATCCCGTCCATCCGGAGGCGATCGCCGTGGCCCTGGCCTCCCTCCCGCCGCGGACCGTCGTATGGCTCGACGAGTCGCAGTCCTACCTGCTCACCCCGGCGGGTGACCTGGGCGAGCGCGTCGCCGCCGCGCTGCGTGCCCTGGTGGACGACCCGGAGCGCGGCCCGGTGCTGGTCCTGGGCACCCTGTGGCCCGAATACTGGGCCGCCCTCACCGAGGTCCCCACCACGGGTGGCGCCGATCCCCGTGCCCAGGCACGGGCGCTGGTGACCGGCGCCGCCATCCACGTCCCCGACCGTTTCACCGGCTCCCACCTGGAGGCGGTGCACGGCGCGGCGCACGGCGATCCGCGTCTGGAGCGCGCGTACGTCGGGGCCCGCGACGGCCGGATCACCCAGTACCTGACGGGCGTGCCCGGCATGGTCGAGCGCTACCGCAACGCGCCCGCCCCGGCCAGAGCCGTGATCGAGACCGCGATGGACGCCAGGCGGGTGGGAGCCGGCCCCGCCCTCTCCCACGCCCTCCTGAAGACCGCCGCGTTCGACTGCCTGACCGGCTACGAGTACGGCGCCCTGCCCCGGGACTGGTTCGAACGGGCCCTCGCCTACGCCTGCGGTGTCCACGGCCCCCTCACCCGCGTCGGCCCCCACCACGACGAGCCGTCCGCCTCCCGCCGCTACCGGCTCGCGAACCACCTGGAACAACTCGGTCGCGCCGAGCGCCGTACGCGTCCCGTCCCCGCCGCCCTGTGGGACGCGCTCGCCTTCCACGCCGCCCCCGAGGACCTGCCCCACCTCGCGGCCCAGGCTCGGACTCGCGGCCTCTACCATCACGCCCTCCTGCTGTACGGTGCCGCCGCCGCGGCCGGGGACCTCGACGCCCCACGACAGGCGATCGCCCTGCTCGGAGAGACGGGACGCACCGAGGAGGCGCTCACCTGGCTGAGGTTCCACGGCGAGCAGGACGACGCGTGGGCACTCGGCCGGAGCGCCGCCGTCCTCGACGGGGCCGGTCACCGCGAGAGGGCGATCACCGCCTACCTGCGCGCCGCGGAAGCGGGAGACCCCGATGCCCCGAGGAGGGCGATCACCCTGCTCGTGGACGAGGGAAGGACCGGGGAGGCGATCGCCTGGCCGCGAGCCCACGGCTGGTTCGGCGACGTCGGCCTCCCCGTCTGGACGGCTGCCCTCCTCGACAGGGCGGGATATTACGAGGAGGCTCTCATCGCCTACCGGTACGCCGCGAAGCTGGGGAACGCCGACGCCCCGGAGTGGCTGGCGTCCCTGCTGTACAGGACGGGCCACGGACAGCAGGCGCTCGTCGCCTGCCGCCGCGCCGTGCGAACCGGTGACGGCCACGCCCTCAGGCAGGCCGTCGCCCTGCTGCGGGAGATGGGACGGACCGAGGAGGCGATCACCTGGTTGCGGACCCGCGCAGAGGACGGCGACGCCGACGCCCTCTGGGAGGCGGTCGAACTGCTGCGGGAGTCGGGACGGACCGAGGAGGCGATCGCCTGGCTGTACGCCCGCGCGGAGTCGGGCGACCGTCGCGCGATCTCCAAGACGGTCGATCTGCTCCAGGAGGCGGGCCGAGTCGAGGAGGCCCTCACCTGGCTGAACGCCCGCGCCGAGAACGGCGACACCTACTCCTACCGGCGATCGATCGGCCTCCTGCGGCGGACGGGACGGATCGAGGAGGCGATCGCCTGGCTGCGGACCCAAGCCGAGCACGGCGACCCCCTCGCCCTCGAAGAGGCCGTCGACCTGCTGCGGGAGTCCGACCAGGCCGGGGAGGCGATCGCCTGGCTGAACGCCCGCGCGCAGGCCGGTGACCGTTTCGCGCTCGACCCGCTCTCCCGCCTGCTGGAGAAGGTGGGCAGGACCGAGGAGGCGATCGCCGCCTATCGGCGCGCCGTCGAGGCGGGAAACGACGGTTCACACTGGCCGATGGCCGTCCTGCTGCACCGGGAGGGCCGCCTGGAGGAGGCGCTGGCCGCGTACCGGCGCGCCACCGAGACCGGGCACCCCGGCGACGGCTGGGGAATGGTCGAACTCCTTGAGGAGACAGGCCGTACCGAGGAGGCACTGGCCGCGTACCGGAACGCCGCCGAGGCGGGGAACCCCGACGCCGTCTGGCGGCTGGTCGAGTTGCTCCAGGAGAATGGCCGTACCGAGGAGGCGATCACCTGGCTGCGGACCCGCGCCGAGCACGGCGACACCGACGCCCTGTGGAAGGCGGTCGAACTGCTCCAGGAGGCGGGCCGGGCCGAGGAGGCGATCACCTGGCTGCGATCCCGCGCCGAGCACGGCGACACCGACGCCCTCGGTCGGTTCACCGCCCTGCTGTACCAGATGAACCGTTCCAAGGAGGCGATCGCCTGGCTCAGGACCCGCGCCGAGGACGGCGACCCTCGCGCTCTGGACCACGCGGTCGACCTGATGTACGAGTCGGGCCGGGCCGAGGAGGCGCTCACCTGGCTGAACGCCCGCGTCGAGGCGGGTGACGCCGGTGCGCTGACCTGGATCGCCGTCCTGCTGCGCGAGACCGGCCGGCCGGAGAGAGCGGTCCTCGCCCACCTGCGCGCCGCCGAACTGGGCCTGCCCGGCGCCCTGCGCGCGGCGATCGACCTGCTGAGACGGCTGGGCCGCGTCGGCGAGGCCGAACGGCTCCGGAGGTACGGGATCACCCCCGGCAGGACGTGACCCCCTGGAGAGAACACCGTCATTGAGCGCCGACTGAGAAACGTGCTCCGGACACCACTTCTCAGTTGGTCTCAGTGACGGGCCCGGCTTCTCAGTTGGTCTCAGCGACGGGCCCGGCGAGACCGCCGTGGCGGCGTTGACCGGTTCAGCCGTGACGCGGCGGTTTCGAGGTCAGGAAGTCGCGGATCCGGTCGGCGACGGCGGGGTAGTCGTCGGCGAAGCAGATGAAGTGGCTGCCTGCCCGGCTCTCGACGAACTCGGCGCCGGTCTTCCGCGCACGACGTTAACCCTGCCTTGCATCATGGGCATACCATTTTGCCCGTGATGCAAGAAATCGGAGATCTGGACAGCCTTGTCCGCAAACGCATCCGCGCCCTGCGCGTCGCACAGGGCTGGTCCCTGGAAGAGCTGGCCGGCCGTGCCAACCTCAGCCAGTCCTCACTGAGCCGCATCGAGAACGGGCAGCGACGCCTCGCCCTGGACCAGCTCGTCACCCTCGCCCGCGCCTTGGACACCACCCTCGACCAGCTCGTCGAGAACGCGACCGACGACGTCGTGATCAGCCCGATCGTCGACGGCGCCCACGGCCGGCTGCGCTGGCCGGTGAAGAGCGACCCCGACATGAGCGTCATACGCCAGCGCATGACCGAGCCACCGCCCGACAACCCCTCGCGCATGCGCGCCCACCCCGGCCGGGAATGGCTGGTCGTCCTCTCCGGCACCGCGATCCTCATGCTGGGCCACCGGCGCTTCCGCCTTGAGACCAACCAGGCCGCCGAGTTCCCGACGATGTTGCCGCACGCCATCGGTGCTGAAGGCGGGCCGTGTGAACTTCTGGGCATCTTCGACCGCGACGCCCGCCGAGGACACCAGCGCGACAACGACGGCGACTCCCCCGAACTCCGCCGATGACGGCGACGCGCCCCCTCCGTGTACGGGGATGCGCCTTGCGCATGGGGCACCGTCTCGCATCGATAACTTGCGCGTTCCGGGAGCCATCATGCTTTTGCAGCAAATCCGTCTTACGGTGACGGCATGACCCAAGCACACTCGCACGCCTCCCACGGTGCGCAGCACGACCACCACCGACACGACCACCACACGCAAGACGACCGTCACCGGCAGGACGACGCCGACCAGGCGGAGATCCTCGACCTGGACGCGGAAGTCCTCGCCGAGCACATCGCGTCCATCACCGCATGGCTGCCGCTGAAGACCGGCCCGCGCCACATCGTGGACCTGGGCTGCGGCACGGGAACGGGCACCTTCGCCCTCCTCGACCGTTTCCCCGAAGCGCACGTCATCGCCGTCGACGCCTCACCCGAACACCTGCAGCGCCTGCGCAAGAAGGCATGTGCCCGGGACATGGACGACCGCGTACGCACCGTGCAGGCCGACCTCGACGCCGCCGACTGGCCCGACCTCGGTACGCCGGACCTGGTCTGGGCCTCGGCCTCGATGCATCACATGGCCGACCCCGGCCATGCCCTGCGCAACGTCCACGACATGCTCCCGTCCGGCGGTCTGTTCGCCGTCGTCGAGCTGGCCGGCTTTCCCCGGTTCCTGCCGGAAGACGCCCCCGAAGAGCGGCCCGGCCTGGAGGACCGCTGCCACGCCGCGACCGACCGCTTCCACGCCGAACACATGCCTCATCGGGGCGCCGACTGGGGACCGATGCTCACCGCCGCCGGGTTCACCCTCGACGGCGAGCGCACCGTCATCGTGAACATCGACGGCACCCACAACGAAGCCGTCGGCCGTTACGCGCTGAGCACCCTTCGGCGCGTCCGCGGCGCCGTCGCGGACACGCTCTCCGCCGAAGACCTCGCCGCACTCGACCGGCTGCTCGACACGAGCGGTCCCGACAGCATCCTGCGCCGCGACGACCTCTCGGTACGTACCGAACGCACCGTCTGGGCCGCACGCCGCACCTGACCCTCACCCCACCCGGATCGCCCGCCGAGCGGGGGAGGGGATGTGGTCCGCGGGCGATGACACGGCGATCCGGACCCTGTCGCGCCGGACTCAGTCGATGATCGCGGTGGCCTCGACCTCGACCAGAAGGTCGGGTACGGCCAGCGCCGCGACACCCAGCAGCGTGGCCGGAGCGACCGGGGTGACCCCCAGCTTCGCGGCCGCCCGAGCGACCCCCTCCAGGAACAGCGGCATCTTGTCGGGGGTCCAGTCGACGACGTAGGCGGTCAGTTTCGCCACGTCCTCGAAGGAGGCGCCGACCTCGGCCAGGGCCGTGCCGATGTTGAGATAACACCGCTCGACCTGAGCCGCGAGGTCGTCTTCGCCGACCGTGACCCCACCGGCGTCCCAGGCGACCTGTCCGGCGACGAAGACCAGCTTCGTCCCGGTCGCGATCGACACCTGCCGGTAGACATCGATCTCCGGCAGTCCGGCGGGGTTCACCAGGGTGATGGCCATGCTGCCCACTCCCTCCTCAGGAGAGTCCTCGGGCCCGCTTCCGGCGACCCCGAACACTCTCGGTCTCTTGTGGTTACTTGGGAACCATAGGAGAGTGTGCACTGACATGGAAGAACGCACTTTTCAGTGACTGGGGAACCTTATGGTGACCAAGCAGTTCAGCGGCTCGGCCCAGGACGCGGACCTGACCCGCGCGGACTCCCTGGCGCGGGAGATCTTCTCGGACATCGCCAACAAGTGGGCACTCCTGATCATCGAGACCCTGGGGGACCGCACCCTGCGCTTCGGCGAGTTGCGGAACGAGATCGACGGCATCAGCCACAAGATGCTCACCCAGAACCTGCGCATGCTGGAGCGCAACGGCCTGGTCGAGCGGGAGGTGCACCCCACCGTGCCGCCACGGGTCGAGTACACCCTCATGGAGTCGGGCCAGGCGCTACGCAAGACGGTTGACGGCATGTGCGACTGGACCAGCCGATATCTCGGCCACATCGAGGACTCCCGCCGCCGCTTCGACGCGTAGCCCGAACCGGACACGACCCCACCCCGCCACGCACCGCGCTTCACCGCACGCGGTACGTCTTCACCGGCACGACGACCCCGTCTTCCCCGGCCCTGGGAAGGGACGGGGAAGACGAGGTCGTTCGTCAGAAGTGACCGATGGTGACCGAGGTGGAGGTCAGCGCCCAGCGATGCAACACGGTCGTCTCGGCCTCGCGCATCTGCGCCTTCAGTCCTTCGACCGTACGGTCACAGATGATCAGCGGTTCGGGGGTGGGCCAGGTGGCGATGGCGTGGAAGAGGCGGCTGCCCGTGCCGTACAGGACGGACCAGCCGGGCCGGGTGATCTCCAGCATCGCGGCCTCGGCACGCGCCTCGTGGTCCCAGGTGTGGTGGGCCACGGGCAGGGCGGCCTGGCCGTCGCGGTGGCGTCCGCGAGAGCGGATGGGCCGTCGCCGGATCATGAGATCACCTGCCCGACGGCGCTCTCCGCGACCGGGGTCTCCGTGCCGGGGTCGGTCTGGGTGTCGGCCTCCTGGGCGATGATCTCCTGCCGGTCGGTCTCGGCCCGCAGGGCCTCCAGACTGTCGGCGTCGACGGTGCGCTCGGCTCCGGCGTGGAACGCGGCCGGGGAGAAGGGCTGCTCGCGGCTGGCCCACAACCGTCCGGCGTCACTGAGGATGAGCCGCCAACCGGGAATGGTCGATTCCCGCCTCGGCTCGGGAGTGGTGGATTTATCATCGTTCATTGATTGGACCTCGATCCGGTCAAGGGCCCGTCTGTTCGTTGGTAGCGGTGGACGGGCCCGCTTCGTACGGTGGGCGAAGACGCGGAGGGGTGTGCCGTACGGGCCGGGTGGCCGGTACGGAGACGGGATGACCGCTACCCGGCGTGGGGCACAGGCGGCTGATCTCCGGGAACGAGCCGCGAGGCGACGTACGGCGGCGGACCGGGGCGGTCCAAGATGGATGAACCTGGACGGGAGCTCCGGGCGAAGACGACACGGTGACGATGCCGGCAAGAAAGGCAGGGCGGCCGGATCTTGCTCAGGGCGACGCCGATCCGGTATCGGCGGAGCCACTTCGACCGGGGACCGCTCGCCAGGGAGCGGCGCCGCCCCCTCGACCAAGGCTCGCGCATCTGACGGCCGAGCAGGCACCGGCGTAATCGCCGAGACCTGGGACCGCTCGCCAGACCTCTGGGCGGGCACGACCGTGACCGCCTCGACAGGAACCACGCGCACAGGCGACTCGAAGCAGGACGGGGAACGGTCTCCGGTGCGGCGGACCCACAGGCGAACATCCATCAGCGCGGCGGACGGCTGGGCGTACTCGTGCTCGGCGACCTGACCTGGACAACCGTGCGCGTAGGGAGCGTGCCCGCAGGTGGCACACCCCCATCGGCATCGGCGGCACCTCGGCGAAACAGCCACAGTCGTTCACTGTGGTTCGGTCGAGAACCGTGGCATTAGGGGTGCTCACGGGTTGGGAGTCCCTTCCTGTTCGAGGACCCGTCATGGTGTTCCGACTCCGGGCGAGTCCGCTTTATCGGCCTTGGTATGGATGCTGAACTTCTACGGCTTTTCTCCAATCGTGCTCGTTCATGCTCGTACACACATGAGTGGCCACGACCATGCCCGTCTATCGTCTCCTCATGATCGAGTTCGAACGCGATCGGCCGATATGGATCCAGGTCGCGGAGACCCTCACCGAGAGAATCGAGAGCGGCCAGTACCCGCCGCGCCACCTGATCCCTTCCGAGGTACAGATGGTGCAGGAGTTCGGCATCGCCCGGGGCACGGCCAGGAAAGTGGTCGCCTACCTCCGCGAACAAGGAGTGGTCTACACCGTCCCGCAGATCGGCTCGTTCGTCAGCCCGGCAAGGACGCCCGCTGACAAGAAGGACTGAGCCCACCACGACCACATCGAACAGGCGTAGCCGTTGCGAGAGTCGACCTCTACCTGTCATGGTGTCCTCACTCTGAGTCACGTTGCGGTGGGTCCATATTGAACCTTGACCCGCCCAACTTTCAAGCCACAAAGTTTATTACCTCAAACTATTTTCTCTCTGGGGTCCTGATTGAGGGAGGGTGGCGTGAAGGGCAGTCCTACGGTGCGCCGACGACAACTCAGCGCCGAACTCATCAAACTACGCAAAGCGGCTGGCCTCACCGCCGAAGAGGTCGTTCGGCACTTGGCCTGGTCACCAGGCAAATTGACCTACATGGAGGGAAATAGATGGGTAAGGCCTGATCTGGCGAACATTCGTGCTTTGCTGGATCTTTATGGCGTTGCTGACAAAGCCATGCGCGATGCTGTGCTCACCCTTGCCCGCCAGGCCCGAGAAAAGGGCTGGTGGTCGAAGTACAGCGATGTGTTCAGGGGTTCACTCGCGGGATTCGAGGCGGCTGCCACCGACATTCGCGCCTACCAGGCCCTGTTCATCCCCGGACTCTTGCAGGTGCCCGACTACATGACCGCCATCTTCCGGGGAGGCCGGGTCGTGGACGAGACGCTCATTACCCGGCGCGTCGAGGCACGCCTTGCCCGACAAGAGATCCTTCGCCAGGACAATCCGCCCAACCTGTGGGTCATCATCGATGAGGCGGCGTTGCGCAAGGTGGTCGGCAGCCCAGAGATCATGGTGCGGCAGTTGGAGCATGTGATCGAGCTGTCAGCGCGAGATCGCATTACTGTCCAGGTTCTCCCTGATGCTGCTGGTGCACATGCAGCCATGGAGGGCTCATTCATGATCCTCGACTTCAAAAAGGGGGACGGCTCGATCGTCTACGTGGAGACCGCCATAAGTGACCTGTACTTGGAGACCACAGAAGAGTTGCATAGTTATACGCTCATATTCGACCATGCGCGCGCGTCAGCACTCAGCGCGGAAGTTTCCGCCGCACACCTGACCAAACTTATTGATCAACTCAAGTAGAGGCGAGCATCATGGAATCCACCCGCCCCAACCTCACCTGGATCAAGAGTAGCTACAGCGGCCCCAATGGAGACGACTGTGTAGAGGTAGCCACCAACCTGCCGGGCCTCGTCGCCGTACGCGACAGCAAGGACCCGTCCGGTCCGATGCTCACCTTCTCCCCGACAGCCTGGAACGACTTCCTGGCGGGCATCCGCGGCGGAGACATCTGACCTGTCCAGGAACGCCGTACGGCCGAAACCAGCCAAAAGCCACCCGGCTGTGCGGCAGTCCGCACTTTCATGGATTTGGTTGGACGTGTTTGGGGCAGTTTCCCCTACAGGTCGTAAACCTGAAGGACCGCGCCGCCGTAGTGGCCGACTACCTTGACGGCGACCTCTTCGAGGGCCGCACTGGTCATAGAGATCGTCGGCTATCACGGATGACCATGAAGCACGAAAGAAGCGTAGAAGCCGATGCCGACACCTGAATTCCATCCTTTCGGCGTCCCTGACTACGCCGTGCCGCCCGGGGAGACCATCCGTGAGTATCTCGACGAGCTTGGGATGACTCAGCGTGAACTCGCCACCAGACTGGGCCTCAGCGCGAAGCATGTTAATAGGTTGGTTCAAGGGCTTGTGCCGTTAAGTCACGAGATCGCGCAACGCCTGGAACTGGTCACCGGCATGCCCGCGAAGCTCTGGAATCGTCTGGAGGCCGACTACCAGTCCGCCCAACAACGCCTGCGCATGGAGCACGAGATAAGGAAGAGGAGGCCGATCAGTTTTCCTGTGACCTACTGATTCCAAAGAAGCATCTTACAAAGCTTCGCTCTTTGAAGTCCCTGGGTTCGGTTCGCGCATTCGCCGGTGACATAGGCGTGTCCCCGGGAATTGCTGTCGGCCGTCTACAACATGACGGCATCTGGCCTGCCAGGCAGGGAAACGGCCTCAAGCGGAAAGTCGAGTTGGCGAGCGATTTTTAAGTCACACTCCTGGACGCTTTCCGTCCAGCAGGGCAGAACGTCTGACGAGTCCGGTGAAGACGACGCCACCGAACCGTGAGATCCGCAGGGCGGGCTCAGGCCAGGTCGACGGGCCGTACCCGTAGCTTTGCGGCGATGCGGGCGAGCGCCCGCTGGTCGGCGGCGGTGAGCGGGTCGAGCACGTACTTCCGCACCGAACGAACGTGGATGGGCGCGGCGGCGACGACCACTTCGTAGCCGACGTCGGTGAGAGCGGCGAGGGTGTATCTGCCGTCATCGGGATCGGGCGAACGCTCCACCCAGCCCCGCTGCTCGAACCGCTTGATGACGTTGGACAGGCGTGAGAGGGAGCCGTTGGCCAGGTAGGCCAGCTCGCTCATCCGCAGGCGGCGCTCCGGGGCCTCCGAGATGTGGCTGAGAGTCAGGTATTCGAAGAGGGTCAGACCGGCCTCGCGCTGCAGCGGTGACTCCAGCCGTCCCGGGAGCAGCAGCACCAGCGAGACCAGCCCGGTCCAGCCGTCCTTCTCGTCCGCGGTGAGCCACAGCCGCTCGTCAGCGGTGTCCTCGCCGGGGTCCGGGGTCGTGGTGGTGGCCATGGAGACACCCTACCGGGCGGCCATGACTTCACGCGTGAAGTAAAATTCTGATACGTTGACTTCACGCGTGAAGTCAATCGAGAGGATCGCCATGAGCACGCCGGAGTTTTTCGCCCCTCCGGGGTACGGCACGAAGCAACTGGCCAACATGCACTACAACCAGGCGGTACGCATCGGCGACCGCGTCGAGACCTCGGGTCAGGGAGGGCTGGACGACGACTGGAACTTCCCCGAGGCCCTCGAGGACGAAATCGTGCTGGCCTTCGAGAACGTCGAGCGAACCCTCGCCCAGGCGGGCGCCACCTGGCGTGATGTCATCGCCGTGAACTCGTACCACGTCCCCGAATCCCCCGGCTTCATCGGGGAGACCCACAACCGCGTCATGGTGGAGCAGTTCCGCGAGCGCATGGGGGATCGCGCCCCCATCTGGACCGAGATCGGGGTTCCGGCTCTCGGCGCCCCGGGGATGCGCGTCGAGATCCGCGTCACCGCCGTCGTCGACTCCGGTCGTCGGCAGGAGGTCAGCGAATCTCCTTGATGGGCGCGCACGGTTTCACGGGGCTGCCCGCCTTGGCGAGCCACATGCCGAGGTGCCAGGGCACCTGTGCGTTCAGGTTGTCGCGGAACTCCATGACGAGCGTCTCGCCCGGTCTGATGTGCTCAGGGGCGATCCGGATCGTCCGTACGGAGGTCACCGTGGCGGCCTGGGGCGAACGCGCCGCCTTCGTGGCCGAACGCAGTTCCCCCGGTCCGTCGGCGGGCGGTCCGCCGTAGGTCGTGTCCACACCGGTGAACCGGGGAGGCGCGCACAGCATGCCAGGCGTCAGGAACGTCACATCCGCCTTGACGCCGGCAGCGGCCAGCTTCGCCTCCAGCCCGTCGGGGTCGTGGAGTTCGTTGACGGTCACCGTCAACGTGCCGTCCGGGCTCTCGGCCACCGCGTAGGCGGGGGCGCCGCTCCCGAGGACCAGTGCCGTCGCGACGGCCGTCGCCGCGGCACCGGCCGTGACCAGCAGCCGGGGGGTGGTGACAAGGCGCCGCCGGGAGTGAATACCGCTGAGCAGTCGCCGCCGCGCTCCGGCGAGTTCGCTCTCGGTGGCCGCGGGAACGGTCTCCCACATGGTCTTCAGTGCGTCCATCGTCATTCTCCTCGTTCTTCCTGGTTCAGGGCCTGACGGATCTGCAGGCGGGCTCGGTTGAGTCGCGAGGCCACGGTTCCCACCGGGATGGCGAGCGCGTCGGCGACCTCCCGGTAGTTCAGTTCGGCCCAGGCGACGAGCAGCAGCACGTCGCGATCGGCCCGTTTGAGTTTCAGCAGGGCCTGTGCCAACGGCCGGTTGACGGCCAGGGTGTTGATCCCGTCCTCTACCTGGACACCGGGGATCTCCGCCGGATGTACGCCGCTGCGGATGTAGGCGCGGTAGAGGTTCTTCTCGGTGCGTCGCCGTTTGCCGATCACATTGGAGGCGATGCCGTACAGCCACGGGCGGGCGTCGGAGCGGCCCCTGTCGTAATCGCTCCGGCGCTGGAAGGCGGCGAGAAAGGTGTCCGCCACGACGTCTTCCGCCTCGCTGGGGCCCAGCCGCCTGGTCACATAGCGGTGCAGGAGTGGTGCGTGCCGGTCGAACAGGATGGCGAAGACGTCGGGCTCGTTCAGCGACCTCTCGATGAGGGCCGCGTCATCGACCTCGACGTCTTCGCGGAAGGTTGTCATACATATTGGCCTTTCCTGGCGTATGCGGTCACCTGTACTTACCGCGCCGGGCCTGAAACCTTCATCGGGCGCTCTCCACGCCCCGGGCACGCGCCTCTCCCACATCCGAGACTTTTGGGCGCGTGGGCGATCCGTGACCCGCGCACAGCGGCCCTCCCGTCAGAAAACAGCACTTCACCTGGCGAAACGTTCCTCGCGACGTAACCGGGCGGGGAACCGGTCAACGGGCTCGGACAGTGTCCCCGACGAGTGTGCGGGGAACGTCGTCCGGGCCGTGTGTGCGTATCGCGACGGCCCGATGGGCCGCGGGGGCCGTTCGGTTCTTCTCACGGCCGGGACGTCGCCCTCCCAGGATCCGGGACAGGCCCTCACGGCACGGAGAGGTGCCGGTTGTCCGGTGACGCCGACGCGCTGGGGGCGCGGAAGAACCGCGCGGAGCGGGCGTGCAGGGTCCGGGTGAGCAGCCAGTAGACCGAGGCGCCGTCCGGCCACTGGGTGACCACCCGGCCGCTCGCCGAGCGGAAGTAGTTCGGTGCCTGGGCGAACGAGCTGGCGTCCAGACGACGCTTCAGCCAGCGGTTCAGCCGTCTGACCGCCTCCGGCCTGACCTCGACCGCGCTGGCACCGCGGCGGCGCATCTCCCGCAGGGAGCGCACCACGAACTTCGCCTGCTGCTCGAAGTTGAACACCGGGGCGTAGTAGTTGGTGTTGGGGCCGTACATCATGAAGAGGTTCGGCATCTCGTCCACCATGATGCCGAGGAACGCCATGGGGTCGTCGCCCCACTTCTCCTTCAGGTCGCGGCCCGCGCGCCCGTGGACCTCCAGGCCGCAGAGGAACTCGGCCGCGCGGAATCCCGTCGCGGTGATCACGACGTCGAGTTCGTGCTCCCGGCCGGTGGCGTCGACCACGCCGGTCTCGGTCACTCGTTCCACGGCGTGCGGAACGAGGGTGACGTCGTCACGCAGCAGGGTCGGATAGAAGGTGGAGCTGTGGATCGCCCGTTTGCCCAGGTAGGCCGAGGTCGGTGTCAGAGCCGCCCTGAGGTCGGGGTGGTCGGCGAAGACCTCTGCGAGATAGTCCTGGCAGATCTTGACCGCCCGGGTGTCGACGGTCCCGCCGGGCCGGATGATCCTGCCGCCGAGCCACTTGCGTTCCAGCTGCAGGAACAACCGCCACCGGATGAGTCGCCGCGTCACCGGGTGACGCCGTCGAGCGCGTTCCTTCTCGGTGAACGGGAGCGAGACCTTCGGGTCCACCCATGCGGGCTGACGCTGGAACACCGTCAGATGCTTGGCTCGGCCGCCGAGCTCCGCGACGATCTGGGCGGACGTCGAACCGGTGCCGACGACTCCCACCCGGCGTCCGTCGAGCGTCACGTCGGAGCGCCACCGCGCCGTGTGGAAGATGTCGCCGGTGAACAGCTCGCGGCCCGGCCAGGCGGGCTCGTTCGGGACGTTCAGGAGCCCGACGGCGGTCACCACGGCCGTGAAACGCAGCACCTCACCGGTGTCGAGGTGCACGGCCCACCGCTGGCCGTCCTCCTCCCAGACCAGCCGCCGGACGGTGGTGCCGAACCGGAAGTGGGCCCTGAGCCCGAACCGGTCGGCCACGTGCTCAAGGTAGGACTGCAGTTCCGTCTGGCCGGGGTAGGAGCGTGACCAGTCGTACGGGGCGAACGAGAACGAGTACATCGGGGCCGGAGTGTCGACCTCGGCACCGGGGAAACGATTGACGCGCCAGGTGCCGCCCGGCCCGTCCTCGGTCTCGAACACGGTGAACGAGTACCCGTTCCGCTTCAGTTGGTGGGCCGCCGCGAGTCCGGCGAACCCGCCACCGATCACGGCCACAGAGGGCATGGCTCCGCCCGTCGATGGCATGACTGCCTCTCTCTGTCGAGCTCGTGCCTGGGCACGATGATGTCTGTCGGGCTCGTGCCGGGGCACGATGATGCTGTCGAGCTCGTGCCTGCGCACGACGATGTGCGGCGCCCACGGGCGCCGGGGCTAGAGGACCTTGCTGAGGAAGTCGCGGGTGCTCGGATGCTCGGCCTCGCCGGACAGCCGGCTGGACGGGCCTTCCTCGACGATGCGGCCGTCCTCCATGAACACGAACCGGTCGCAGACCTCGCGGGCGAACCCGATCTCGTGGGTGACGATGATGGTGGTCATCCCGTCGAGCACGAGTTCGCGGATGACCTGCAGCACCTCGTTGACCATCTCTGGATCGAGCGCCGAGGTCGGCTCGTCGAAGAGCAGCACCTGCGGCTTCATCGCGAGGGCACGGGCGATCGCGACGCGTTGCTGCTGGCCACCGGAGAGCTGGGCCGGATAGGCGTCGGCCTTCTCGGCCAGGCCGACCCTGGCGAGCAGTTCGCGCGCCTGGCGGCGCGCGTCCGCACCCGGGCGTCGTAGCACCCGGGTGGGCGCTTCGATGACGTTCTCCAACACGGTCTTGTGCGAGAACAGGTTGAACTGCTGGAACACCATGCCGAGGCGTCGGCGCTGCCTCGCCTCCCGTCGCGCCGACAGCCGGTGGATCTTGCCGCCGCGTTCCTCGTAGCCGAGCAGCTCACCGTCGAGCATGATCACCCCCGAGTCGGTGCGTTCGAGCAGGTTGAGACAGCGCAGAAAGGTGCTCTTGCCGCTGCCGGAGCGGCCGAGCAGGCAGACCGTCTCCCCCTGGTGGACGTCCAGCGACACGTCGTGCAGGACCGTGTGCCGGCCGAAGGACTTGCGGACGTTCAGTGCGCTGATCAGCGGTGTCGTCATGACCTGGCTCTCACTCATCCCGGTTCACCCGGTGCGGCGCGTCGTGGCGGTGCTGCGGCCGAGCGTGCGCTCCAGGTGGTACTGGGCGACCGACAGCAGGCTGACGAGGATCATGTACCAGATGGTCGCCACCATGAGCAGCGGGACGACCTCGAACGTACGGTTGTAGATCTGCTGGACGCTGTAGAGCAGGTCCGAGACCGAGATGAAGGCGACGAGGGAGGTGGCCTTCAGCAGGTTGATGAGGTCGTTGCTCACCGGCGGCACCGCGATCTTCATCGCCTGGGGGAAGACGATGCGACGGAACGTGTCCAGCGGCGTCATGCCCAGGGCGAGCGCCGCCTCGCGCTGCCCCTGGGGAACCGCGAGCAGTGACGATCGGATGATCTCCGAGGTGTAGGCGGCCTGCTGAAGGCCGAAGGCCAGCACGGCCGACCAGTAGGCGGTCATGAGGTTGCGCGTGTCCAGCGCGAACAGGTCGCCGCCGAAGGGGTTGGGGAGGCTGAACGTCGGATAGATCAACGAGACGTTGAACCACAGGATGAGCAGGACCAGCAGCGGGATGGACCGGAAGAACCAGACGTACGTCCCGCTGACGGCGCGCAGGACGGGGTTCGCCGAGAGCCGCATGTTCGCGATGACCACCGACACCACGAGGGCGAGCCCCATCGACAGGGCGGTCAGCGTGATGGTGTTGACCAGGCCGTTCATGACCTGCTCGGAGAAGAAGTAGTCGGCCACCGTGCCCCACTCGAAGGCGGGGTTACGGGCGACGCTGATCGCGAGGCCGGCGACGGCGGCCACCATCAGTACCGCGAAGGTCAGCCGACCGAGGTGGAGCGGACGTCCGTGGGGAAGCCGTGAGATCGATTCCATCCGCCGGCGCCAGTCCTCCGGCGTCCCGTCCTTTCCCGCCTGTTCCGAGGGGGACCCGGCCGTGCTGACCTCACTCATGCGTGCGGCTCTGGGTTGATCACGGAAGCCTTGATCGACATGTTCTCGGTACCGTACTTGGCGAGGATCTTGGCGTAGGTACCGTTCTTGATCAGCGCTTCGGTGGCCTGCTGCAGCTTGGCCGCCATGCCGTCGCCCTTCATCGAGGCGAACCCGATGTCGATCGCCTGGTAGATCGGTCCGGTGATCTTCCACACGCCGGGCTCGGTGCGGGTCTGGTAGCCCAGGCCGCTGGAGGTCGCCGTGGAGGCGTCGGTCCTGCCGCTCTTCACGGCGAGGTCGGCGGTCGCCTGGTCGGCGAAGGTCTGCACGTCGACGGGCTTCTTCCCGGCGGCCTCGCACTTCTTGGACTGGTCTTCGAGTGTCGACACCGGGCTCGAACCCGCGGTCACCGCGACGGAGACGCCGCACAGGTCGTCGAGTGAGTCGCCGATGGTGATGCCGTCGGCCTTGACACGGAAGCCGTAGCTCTCGACGAGGGTGGTGGCGAAGTCGAACTTCTTCAGCCGCTCGGCCGTGACGTCGGCGCCGGGCACCCAGGCGTAGGCGCCGCGCTGCAGGCCCAGGAGCGAGTTCTCGAACGACGCCTGCTCGTTCTTGACGGTCACCCCCATCTCCTCGCCGAGCGCGGTGGACAGGTCGGGCAGCAGCCCGGCGAGTTTGCCGCCGTCGTCGAGGAAGCTGTACGGCGGGACACCGACCTGCTGAGGGATGACGTAGACCTGCGACTCGGCGGCACCGGAGGCAGGGGCGGAGGCGGACACGGATTCCGTCGAGGAACCGCCGCACGCCGAGAGGACGGTGGTGCCGAGCACGCCTACGGCGACAACGCCGAGGGCGCGTCGGATGCGAACCAACGCCATGTTGGTCCTCCTGGTTTCTGGGGGTTTCGGTTGGTCGACCGTTGGGGGTGCTGTCACCCTAAAACGCCGAACTGTTCACAAGCTTTGTGGGGATGTATATATTTTTGTCCTGTTTGATAGATAGTTGGCCAAGTAGATAACACCCATGTCACAGAGTGCGGGGTCCTGTGAAATCTGCGTATCCGCGCTGGTCATCCACCCTGGCCGAGCTCCTCGACGTCGTACGCGACCCCTTCGTGTCGGTGGTCCACGCCCCCGGCGGCCTGGACGTCCCCATCGGCGGCTGCGTCACCCTCGACGTGTCCGACGGCACGACCCCGCCCGACGACCACGAGATGGACGGTGCCGTCGTCCTGCTCCTCGGCGTCCGCGGCCGTGACGCGGTCGAGGCCGCCGTCGATCTCGCCCGCCACCGGCCCGCCGCGCTCGTCGTGAAGCTCAAGGACGCCGACCCGCGGTCGCTGCGCGAACTCCCGGTCTCGATCATCGGGATCACCGACCGGACGCCGTGGTGGCGCCTGGTCACCGTGGTCGAACGCTTCGTCCGGGAATCCGATGGATACGAGCGACTGGCGCGGAGGACCGGTCCCGCGCTCGGCGAGCACAACGACCTCTTCGGACTGGCCAAGGCGCTCGGCATGATGACCGGCACGCTGATCTCCATCGAGGACGTGCAGGGACGGGTGCTCGCCTTCTCCCCCTACAGCGACCAGGCCGACGACATCCGGCGTCTCACCATCCTCGGGCGCGAACCCCCGGCGGAACACATGGCGGAACTGCAGGCCATGCGGGTCTACGACCGGCTACGGCGTCCTCGTGCCACGGTGGCGCTGGACGAGAAGGACGGGTTCCGGCGCAGGCTCGGGGTCGGCATGCACGATCCGCGGTCCGGCGAGTACCTCGGCACCATCTGGATGCAGGAGACGAACCGGCCCTTCTCCCAACAGACCGAGGAGCACCTCGTCGCGGCCTCGATCTTCGCCGCGCGACTCGTCGGCCAGAGCCGTCTCATCCACACCATGGGCACCGAGTTCGTCCAGCGCATGCTCGCCCCCGGCTCCCAACGCGACGAGACCGGATTCGTGCGGCAGTTGAGCCTCGACGCCCCCCGGGAGTTCGCCGTGGTCGCCTTCGAGGCGGTCGGTGACGCCGACGCGCGCCAGTGGCTGTCCTCCACCGAGGCGGTGACGATGCTGACGGTGCACGCCCACTCCGTCCGTGACGAGTCGATGGTCGCCCCGGTCGGACTCCGCCTGTACGCCGTCCTCCCCGGCCAGGTCGAGGTGGACCGCTACCTGAAGTGGGCCCGCCGCACTCTGGTGGCGTTCGAGCGGCACCGGGGAGCCACCTTCCGTGCGGCGATCGCCTCGTCCCTGTCGGTGCCGACCGTGGCCGCGGCCCGCGCGGAGGCCGACCGCGTGTGCGAGACCGTCGCCCACACACCCGACCGGCCGGTGATCAGTCTCGACGGCCAGCGCACGGCGGTGTTGCTGTCGGAGGCGCTCACGACACTGGGGGAGACGGATCTGCTGGCCGACGACCGGTTCCTTCGCCTGGTCAAATACGACCGGAGCCACGGCAGCAGTCTCATCGACACCGTCGCCGCCTACCTCGGCGCGCTCGGCGACGTGGGCGCCACGGCGCGTTCACTGCTCGTGCACCCCAACACCGTTCGCTATCGCGTGGCACGACTGGAGCAGGTGGGCGGCTACCGCCTCGACGACCCCGACGACAGGGTGGTGCTCGACCTGCAACTGCGTCTGTGGCGCCGTGAAGGGTCCGGCACCGCCTGATCGACGCGCTCCCGGGCGGGTCTGGGACGAAGGGCCCGGCACTACGCTCGAGCGGGGCCGGGACGAGGAGCCCGGCACCGTCTGATCGACGCGCTCCGAGCGGGGTCGGGACGGCCGCCCCGACCCCGCTCGGCCGTCGGCCGTTACTCGCCCTGGCCGATGGGAACCTGCGCCTCATCGCCGCCGCCACCGTCGGGACCGTCGGCGTTGTTGTCGGGGCCGTCGTTGTTCGACGGGGGCGGCGCGGGCTGGCAGCTCTGGCCACATCCGCCGAACCGCTCCGTGTTGAGCGGGGTGAAGGACGTCGGCTCGACGTTCTTCAGCGCCGCCAGCATCGTCTCCTTCCAGATCGGGCCCGAGATGCTGGCGCCGACGACCGAGCCGTAGTAGCGGCCACCGATCGTGACGCCGTTCAGCTTGTACTTCTGCGAGCCGCGCGGGTCACCGATGCTGACCGCGCCGGCCAGGTCGGGGGTGAACCCGGCGAACCACGCGGTGGCGTAACTGTCGGTGGTGCCGGTCTTGCCCGCCGCATCGCGGCCGATGCCGCCGACGCCCCGCATCGTGCCCTTGGTGAACACGCCGGACAGCACGTGGGCCGCCGCGTCGGCGACCTCGGGGTCGAGGGCCTGGCGGCACTTGGGCTTGTAGTCGGTGACCTTGCCGTTCCTGTCGGTGATCCGGGTGATCGCCATCGGCGCGCAGTACTTGCCGCGCGCGCCGATCGCGGCGTACGCGTTGGCCACGGTCACCGGGTCCATCTCGTTGGTGCCGAGCGTGAACGTCGAGTACTCAAGGAGCTTGAGGCCGTCGGAGCGGTGGATGCCCAGCGACTTCGCGGTCTTGATCGTCTCGCAGAGCCCGACGCGCTGCTCCAACTCCATGAAGAACGTGTTCACCGAGCCCCAGGTGCCGGTCTGCAGGGTCTTCCAGCCGGGGGCGCCCTCGTCGTTGGTGACGGTGTGGCTCGGGTCGCCGATGTTCTCGCCCTTGCAGTTCTTGAACGCCGAGTAGCCGGAGGCGCGGAAACCTGCACCCGCGCTGAAGCCGTCGTTCACCTTCATGCCCTGCTTCAGCGCGGTGAGCAGCGTGAACGTCTTGAAGGTCGAGCCAGCCTGGAAGCCGACGCCGCCGCCGTGCGCGGCGTCCGCGACGAGGTTGTAGGACATCTCGTTCTTGGCCTTGCTCCGGCCGTACTTCCTGCTGGCCGCCATGGCCTTGATCGCCCCGGTGCCCGGCTGGACCAGCGCCTCGGCCGCCACCGGGTTGTCGGAGGGGAAGACCAACTTCCTGATCGCCTTGTCCGCCGCCGCCTGCATGGACGGGTCGAGCGTGGTCCTGATCGTCAGGCCGCCGCGGTTGAGGAACTGCCCCCTGGCCTTGGCCGTCTTGCCGAAGTCGGGATTGTTCAGGACCTCGTTGCGCGCGTAGATGCAGAAGTACGGGTAGTCGCTGGACTCGCAGCCGCCGGGAAGCTTCGTCCCCTTGTAGCCGAGCTTCGCCTTCTTCGCCTTCTGCGCCTCTTCCGGGGTGATCTTGCCCAGCTCGGCCATCCGGTCGAGCACGACGTTGCGCCGGTGCAGCAACCGCTCGCGATACTGCTTGCCCCGGTTGGGGTCGGTGGCGTTGGGATCCTGCACGGCGCCGGCCAGCGTCGCCGCCTGCGGCAGGGTGAGCTTCTCGGCCTTGACGCCGAAGAACCGCTTCGCCGCCGCCTCCACGCCGTAGGCGCTCGCGCCGAAGTAGGCGATGTTCAGATACTTCTCCAGGATCTCGTCCTTGGAGTACTTCTCCTCCACCGCCATCGCGTAGCGCAGCTCGTTGAGCTTGCGCGCGTAGCTGGCCTCCAGCGCCTTGTTCTTCTCCTCGTCGGTGGCCGCGGAGTTGAGCAGGACCTGCTTGACGTACTGCTGGGTGATGCTGGAGCCGCCCTGGCTCACCCCGCCCGCGTGCAGGTTCTTGGCGAACGCGCGGATCGTGCCCTCAAGGTCGATCGCCCCGTGCTGGTAGAAGCGGTAGTCCTCGATCGAGATGATCGCGGTCTTCATGATCTCGGCGACCTGGTCGAGCTTGACGACCTCGCGATACTCCTCGTAGAACCGTGCGATCTCGTTGCCCTTGGCGTCCTGCACGATCGAGACCTCCGCCGGCGGAGGTTCCTTGAGATCCTCGGGCCTGAGGTTCAGCTCGTTGGTCGCCGAGACGATGCCGAGGCCCGCGCCTCCCACCGCCGGTAGTGCGATCCCCGCGACCAGCAGACCCGCCGCCGCCGCGATGGCGGCGAGACGCCCGACACTGGACGCGACCCCTGACTGTCCTTCACCCCGTTCAGACATAAGCCATAGATTATGGGATTTTCCAGGTGCTCCTCGCCGTGATCCGCGATATCCGACCACTCTCGCGGGAGTGATTCCCGGTCACCGTGGCGGGATATACCCGCCCGCCACGGCACGGTTTTCCGCCGGGTTCGCACCACGACCGCAGTGCCGAGGTGCGCGAGGTGCTGTTTCGCACATCAGGATGAGCTGTACACGGATGGTGGTAAATGCCATGATCACGCCTCATGGACACCGACGCCCTCCGAGAGACGAGCGGGGCTGTCGAACCTGAAGACCGGCCACCAGGTGAAGCCAGGAAGCGGGGTGGCCGTTGATGGAGTTCCAGGTGCTGGGACCGCTTCAGGTGACCCGCGACGGTCAGGAGGTCTTCGTCGGTGCCGCGTACAAGCCCCGGCTCGTGCTCGCCGTCCTCCTCGCCCGCGGAGCCGGGCGGACGGTCTCGGTCGACCAGCTCGTCACCACCGTCTGGAACGACGACCCCCCGGCCTCCGCGCGACGCAACATCCAGCTGTACGTGCACCGGCTGCGGAGCGTGCTCGGCAACGACCGCATCGTCCGGCAGCCGGGCGGATACACGATCGTCACCGGCGACGGACTGGACTCCACCCGCTTCCGTGAACTCGCCGCGGAGGGGAGCCGGACGCTCGACGGCGACCCCGCGCGGGCCGGCCGCATCCTGCGCGACGCCATCGACCTGTGGCGAGGTCCGGCGTTCGCCGAGTTCGGCGACTGCGAGCCGATCGCCGAGGAGGCGGCGCAGCTGGAACAACTCCGGCTCGTCACCCACGAACGGTGGGCGGAGGCGGAGCTCGCCCTGGGCAGGCACGGCGAACTGATCGGCGAACTGACCAGGCTCGCGCTCGCGCACCCGTACCACGAAGGGTTGCGCGCCCACCTCATGGTCGCGCTGAACCGCAGCGGTCGCCAGGCCGAGGCACTGGAGGTCTTCCAGCAGACGCGCGCCCTGCTCCACGAGCAGCTCGGGGTGGAACCGGGCCCCGCGCTCCAGCGGCTGCACCAGGACATCCTCCGCGGCGACGACCGGCCCCCCGCACCCGAGCGCGCCGCGCCCGCGACGACGGTCACGGCGTCGGACGCCGCCCGTACGACACCGCCGGTGCCCAGAGAGCTGCCCACGAACATTCCCGGCTTCATCGGGCGTCAGGACGCGTTCGAGGCCCTGGACAGGATGCTGCCCGGCGGAGCCACCGACCCGATCACCATCTCCGCCATCACCGGGATGGGAGGCGTCGGCAAGACCGCACTCGCGGTGCGGTGGGCACACCGGGTGGCCGACAGGTTCCCCGACGGGCAGCTCTACCTCAACCTGCGGGGGTATTCGCCCGGAGCGCCGGTACACCCCGCGGACGCGCTCGCCGGTTTCCTCCGGGCGCTGGGCGTCTCGCCGGGACAGGTGCCCGTCGAGGCGACGGAGGCCGCCGCGCGCTACCGCTCGCTCATGGCGGGACGGCGGATCCTCATTCTGCTGGACAACGCGAGCTCGGCGGAACAGGTCCGGCCCCTGGTGCCGGGCAACGCCGGCTGCGCGGTGCTCGTCACCAGCCGCGACCGGCTCACCGGGCTGGTCGTCCGCGAGGGCGCCCAGCGCATCACCCTCGACACACTCGTGCCCGCCGAGACCGAAGCCCTGTTCGGCCACCTTCTCGGCGCGGACCGCGTACGGGCCGAGCCCGAGGCCGTCGCCAGGCTGGGAGAGGTGTGCGCCCACCTGCCCCTCGCGCTGCGCATAGCGGCGGCGCGCCTGCTGGACCGCCCGAACTTCCCGATCGGGGACTACGTCACCGAGCTGAGCACCGGCAGCCCGGTGAACGCGCTCACGATCGAGGGCGACGAGGAGACCGCCGTCCGCGCCACCTTCGACCTGTCGTACCGGCTCCTGCCCGAGCACGTACGGCGGATCTTCCGGCGGCTCGGGCCGGTCGCGGTCCCCGACTTCACCCCGGCCGCGGCGGCGGCCCTCGCGGACGTCTCCGAGCAGGAGGCGGCGGCGGCACTGGAGCGGCTCACCGGCGTCCACCTGGTCGACCAGCACGGCCCCGACCGCTTCACCGTGCACGACCTGCTCCGCCGGTACGCCGACGACCTCTCGTCCGCCGAGGACGGCGCGGAGGAACGGGCGAAGGCGACGGGCAGGCTGTTCGAGTGGTACCTGTCAATGGCCGGCGACGCCGCGAAGGTGCTCTACCCGGACATGCTCCAACTGCCCGCGCCCGACGAGATCGTGGCACGGACCGCGACCATCGGCACCCCCGCCACCACGCGAACCGTGACCGTCGACGACCCGGCCGCGGCACAGGCGGCCATCGACGACCCGGCCGCCCCACGAACGGCGACCGTCGACACCACCGCCGCCGCGCGAACGCCGGTCATCGACAACACCGCCGCCGCCATGGCGTGGTTGAGCGCCGAACACCACAACGTGGTCGCGGCGATCGGTCACGCGGTCCGGTACGGTCCCAGACCCATGGCCTGGCTCCTGGCCGACCGGCTCCGCGGCTATCACAACTTCTCCAGACGCATGGTCGACTGGCTCGCCACCGGTCGCGCCGCACTCGCCGCGGCCCACGCGGAACGGGACCGGCGGGCGATGGCGTCCGCGTTCCTGAACCTCGCCCACGCCTACCACTGCCTCGCCCGCTACAACCGTTCGATCACCTACCTGAACAGGGCGATCGCCCTCAGCCACGAGACGGGATGGACGCAGGGCGAGGCGAGCGCCCTGAGCAATCTGAGCACCACCTTCATGTTCGTCGGGCTCCCCGACGAGGCCACCCGCCCCCTGTCCAGGGCGCTCGAACTCCACGGCCGTCTCGGCTCCGAGCAGATACGCGCCAAGATCCTGAACAATCTCGCGAACGCCTGCAGAGAGTCCGGCCGGCTCCGCGAAGGGCTCGACCACGCCGTCCAGGCGTTGACGCTGATCCGCGAGACCTCGGCACCGAGAGCCGAAGCGGTCGCGATGACCACCATCGGCGAACTCCACCACCAGCTCGGCCACCTCGCCGCCTCCGCCGACCACCTCACCGCCGCCCTGGTCCGTCACCGGGAACTCGGTGACCGATATCTGGAGGCCGACACGCTGGCGTGGCTCGCCCTGGTACGCCGCGACTCCGGCCGGCTGGAGCAGGCCCACGACACCGCCGAGGCCGCGCTGGGGATAGCGGTGGACATCGGCGACCGATTCACCGAGGTCCAGGCGATGAACACGCTCGCCTCCATCCGTGACCACTCCGGGAACCCCGAGGAGGCCCTGCGTCTCCACCGGACCGCGCTGGGCATCGCCAGGGAGATCAACGCCCGCCACCTCGTGGGCGAGGCGCTTCTCGCGCTGGGCATCACCCACCACCGCGCGGGCGACCACACCGCCGCCGCCGACCTCGCCGAACAGGCGCTGGAACTCGTCGGCGAACCCCATTTCCGCGTCGTCGAAGGACGGGCGCTCACCGTACTCGCCTACGCCTGCCACCGGCGAGGACTCCTGACGGAAGCCGAGAAGTACGGCCGTCGCGCCCTCGACAACCACCGGGCGACCGGGCACCGGATGGGCGAGGCCCAGACCTGGGTCGTACTCTCCGCGATCTCGCGTGACAACGGCGACACGCCCACCGCGGAAACCCAGGAACGCCTCGCCACGGAGTTGTACGCGGAGATCGGGGCCCCCTTCTCGCGGGAGCTGACCGGCTGATCCCGGCGTTCCCGCGCCTCGGGCTTTTCCCGTACTCCGGACCGTCTCCGTACCCTGGGCCTTTCCCGTGCCCTGGGCCGTTTCCGCACCCTGGAGCGGAGAGTGCGCGTCCTCGACGTCGGCGAACGCGGCGAAACCGCGCAGCCGACGCCCTTCCCCGGAGGACGGCAGGCTCTCCACTGGTTCGGATCAGGGACAGATGCCGTAGAGGTAGCAGTCGTCGAAGACCGGACCGGACCGGTTCTCGGCGATGACGGGCCTGAACCAGTCGTACGGGTCGGGATACTCGAGGGGAGGAATCTCGGCGACCGCGCTGTGAGCGGACAAACCGACAACCGCGGTGGACAGCGACGTGGTCAATACGGTCAGCATCGCGAGCGTCGCCCAGCGCTTACGCAACATGATGAGTGTCTCCTTGCTCGACGCGCCGCCAGGCCCCGCCAGCGAAACGCTGCGCCAGAGTACGGAGCATGTGTATATCGGCGGTATATCACCTGCTCAGCGAGGGTTTTCTGGGTAGCGGAACCTTGGCGCGACCTCCCCACACCCGTTTTTCCCGACAAACCCGGCTTTCCCGACGGCGCCCCGGTCCCGTTTTCCGGCCGGGACCTCGAAGCCGGAACCCGGAGCCGGAAACAGTCCGGCGAGAACGGCTCCGACCTGCGGGTCCACGACGGGGACGCGCGATGCACGGCTGTTATACCGCCGCTATACCGGGTCACCGCAGAATCCTTCACAGCACCACGGCGTCGGCTCGGATCTCCCGCAGGACTCGGACCGGCGTCCTGGTGCCGGTCCGGTTCCACTGCGGGACCCGGACCGGCCACCGTCGTGCCGGCTCGGATCTCCCGCAGGACCCGGGCCGGCATCGGAGAGACAGTCTGGTTTGCAACGGGGCCGCGAACCAGCTGCGATCCACCGCGTACCTTCGGGTTCGAACGGGAAAGCGGTGGATCGGCTGAGCGGACAAAGAAATGGACGGCTCGGACTCTTGAAGAAGCCCCTGGTCCCGTCGTTCCGGCGGGACCAGGGACTTCTCTCCGTGTGGCGAGAGCCGATCGGGCGGTTCGGCGCGCGGCTTGGAGCACATCGGGCCGACTGTCGCTTGACTCAAGGTCGGCACGGCGGGTGTCGGGCGGCCGGGGTCAGCGCCGGTGCCGGACCACCCGGGGAACCTCGCAGGTAGTCGGCGAGGCACCCGCTCCAGGAGGGGCGGCCGGCAAACAGAAATATATTTATGCGTTTATCGTAAGGGAACATATCCTCGCACTTTTGCCCGGAAACCAAGGTATCTACCTTACTGTGCGGGCAAGTTGACGGAAGCGAGATGGATTGCGTTCCATTCACGCGTTAAGTTGCGGATACATCCGACTCTGAGGCTGTTTTCCCAGGTGACGGCGACAGAGCGGGATGCACGACCGAAGAGGACAGGTTCGAAGTCGCTCGAAGGGCGCGCGTTATGACGATATATGCCTATCGGTGCCCTCACTGCTCCGAAATCGAGGTCGCTTTTCCGATCGGAACCGCATCCGCCGCGGTGCGGTGTCCAGACTGCGGCGCGGTCTCGGCTCGGATGTTCTCGGCGCCGATGCTGGCGCGCTCCCCGGACGCCGTGTCCACCCTGTTGCAGCACGCGGAGCGCAGCGCCCACGAGCCCGAAGTCGTCACGTCCCTGCCGCGGCGCCGCACCGGACGCGCGGTGACCGCCCATCCCGCTACCAGCCGCCTGCCGCGGCCGTGACCGTCTCTGTCTCACAGCGCCGAAAGGAATCCGAACCGTGCCGGAGCTGATTTTCCCGCTCGACTCATCCAGAAGGTTCACCGACCAGGCCAAGATCGGTCACAACCGCTGGCACCCCGAGATCCCGCCCGTGGCATGGGTAAAGCCCGGCGACAGCTTCCGGGTCCACTGTCGGGAGTGGTTCGACGGTGCGATCCACAACGACGACTCCGCCGAGGACATCCGCGACGCCCCGTTGACGACGGTGCATGCGCTCAGTGGCCCGTTCGCGGTCGAGGGGGCCGAGCCGGGCGACCTGCTGGTCGTGGACATCCTCGACCTGGGGCCCATCCCCCAGGAGGACAGCGGCCCGCTGGCCGGTCAAGGCTGGGGTTACACCGGGATCTTCCCCACCAAGAACGGCGGCGGGTTCCTCACCGAGCAGTTCCCCGACGCCTACAAGGCGATCTGGGACTTCTCCGGTCAGATCGCCACATCACGCCATATCCCAGCAGTGTCGTTCACCGGCATCACCCACCCCGGACTCATGGGCACCGCGCCGTCAGCGGCGCTGCTGTCGAAGTGGAACGCGCGAGAGTCGGCGCTGAGAGCCACAGACCCGGAGAGAGTGCCGCCGCTGGCCCTGCCTCCCGAGCCTCGGGACGCCGTCCTCGGCTCCGTCTCCTCCTCCGAATTCGACCGAATCGCAGCCGAGGCGGCCCGCACCGCGCCACCGCGAGAAAACGGCGGCAACCAGGACATCAAAAACCTCACCCAGGGCTCCCGCGTGTTCTATCCGGTGTACGTATCCGGCGCGAACCTGTCGGTCGGCGACCTGCACTTCTCGCAGGGCGACGGCGAGATCACCTTTTGCGGTGCCATCGAGATGGGCGGCTTCATCGATCTGCGGGTCGACGTCATCAAGGAGGGCATGCGGACGTACCGTGTCGACGAGAACGCCATCTTCATGCCGGGCCGCACCGCCCCCCAGTACAGCGAGTGGCTCGCCTTCTCCGGGGTGTCCGTCACCCTGGACGGCGAGCAGCGCTATCTCGACTCGCAGCTGGCCTACCAGCGGGCCTGCCTGCACGCGATCGACTACCTGACGGCGTTCGGCTACAGCCCCGAACAGGCATACCTGTTGCTCGGCGCCGCGCCGATCGAGGGCCGGCTGTCGGGGGTGGTGGACATTCCCAACTCCTGCGCCACCGTCTACCTGCCAACCGCGATCTTCGACTTCGACATCCGTCCCGGCGCGTCCGGCCCATTCCGCGTACCCCAGGGCACCAGCACACCACACGCCGCCTTCGGCTGACCTCTCTCTGAGAGCATTTGGCTGATAAGTAGGGTGTTTTGTGCTGTTCCTGCGAGCAGCGGAAAGCACAGGGAATGAAACGTCCGGGGAAGCCGGTACCCATAGTGACATCTGGTGTGGGTGCGACAGTGATTTACGGCTTTTCTCCCATCTGGCTCAAAGGTGGTCTGTTGTGGGTTTTTGTGGCTGGCGGTGGTGCCGTAGTTCGCTGTCGTGACCTGCAAGTTTCTGGGCTCGACGATCTGGTGGGCGATAGACCACTGCCGTGGCTGGACCTCCCCCTTATTCCAGCCCTCTGTCAGACTTCTGCGATACGCGGACATATAACTCCTTTTAATGTGGAGCAGGGCGAGACGGGACGATCGAGACAGCGACGATGACCTTCGCTGACCAGGCCGCCATGACGCCGAATCCGGCTGCGACCTCGGCGAACGTCTCCCCTTTGCGCGAGTGGACCAGGACCGGCATGGCCCGCTGTCCGGTGTTGAGCCGGCGCCAGGGCGACCCGATCGCTTTGCGCCGCCGGCGTATCAGCCCAGCCCACGTAATTCAGCGTTGAACGCGACAACCCACGGCGGCGCGCTGGAAAAGCACTCGAAGCTCCTGGTTCCGACGGCCTGGTTGTGGTGATCAACCCGTCTACCAGGAGCTTTCCACATTCGTCAGGCGAACACCGAGTCCGCGGCCACTCCGCGATCAGCAGATCGTCGCAGGGGGATGAAAATCGTTCAATGCGCGGCTGAAGAGCCGGCGGATACTACGGAAGTCACGCTGCCGCCCCAAAGAGCAGGCCGGCCGATCAAGTAATTCACGTCCCGCAGATCCATGATGCAGGCTGAAAAGCGCTCGGCACGCGACCCAAAACCCCTACGAAACATCGAGGCCAGTGTGCCGGGTCTACCTGCCGGTAACAACTTTCTTATGCGCCGGGCTTCCCAGGGGCGCCCTCAACCGATGATCGCCACTTTTCCGCCATGTCCAAAAGCGGACAACTAATGACATGTGCTATTGGCTGGAATTATGACAGCCTGTAAATATATATCCGCAGGTCAAGTCACTGTTAGCGTTATCACTTCCCCGTGGACACAAAGCCGGAAAACCGGCATGCGGGCGACGCTTTACCAGTCCAAATAACAAGAGTCAAGTCATTGATTAACTACTTAATTCATGGAATACCGGATGCATCCGATCAAGCCTCCCATAGAGGAGTATTCCGGTGGAAATCCCCCCAACTGCCGCAAGACCCCCACGATCCTTCCGTCGTCTGGCAGTGGCGCTTGGCACCACCCTCGTCCTTGTCGGGATGAGCGTCGGGCAGGCCGTCGCGGCCCCCGCCCCCGCCCCCGTCAAGGACACCACCACCCGGCCCATCGAGCCGGCCGGCGCGGTCCCGGGCGGTTTCGCCTCCTGGAAGGACCTGCTGGCCACCCAGGAGAAACTGGTCAAGGCCGCCGACCGCGTCACCGCCGCGGTCAAGGCTCAGGGCGGCGCCGGGTTCGCCGGCATCGTGGCCGCGCCGGAGAACCATGAGCTGCGCGTTTACTGGAAGGGGAACACTCCCAGGTCCGTCCGCGACCTGTTGGGCCAGGTGCGCCAAGAGGTGCCCGTCAGCGTCCTGTCCGCCGCCTACTCGGCCCGCGAGCTGGAGCGGGAAATGAACCGCCTGATCCGCACGTCCGGCGACGTGATCACGGCGATCGCGCCGAACGTCGACGGCTCGGGCCTCACGGTATCGGGCGCCGACTTCGGCCTCACCCGCTCGAAGGTCGCCGACTCGGCGGTTCCGGTCACCGTGGAAGCCGGTGTCAAGCCGACGCTGGCCACCCGCTGGGACGACTCCCCGCCCTGGTGGGGCGGCGCGGCCTGGCGTAACGCCAGTACCGGCGGTGGCTGCTCGACGGGCTTCGCCGTCACCTACGGCGGGACGAGCAGGATGCTGTCCGCGGGCCACTGCGGCGATGCCGGTCAGACGGCCACCGACCCGACCGGCCAGGTGATCGGCTCGATCTCACCGGACAACAACGGCCTTGACGTGCTGCTGATCAACGGCACCTCCGCGGGCCGGGTCTTCAACAACAATGTCGGCTCCACCTCGCCGGAATTCAGCACCTCGGTCATCGGCACCACCAGTTCCTACGTGGGTCTGTGGGTGTGCACCTCCGGCGCGTACTCGGGCACCAACTGCACCATTCAGGTGCAGCAGGTCGGTGTCACGATCAATGTGGGCTACCTGATCACGGGCACGGTGCGGGCCGAGCAGTCGGCGCGCCTCAACGCGGTCGGCCAGGGCGACAGCGGCGGCCCGGTGGAGGTCGTCAATTCGGCCAACACCAGCCAGGTGTACGCGGCGGGCGTCAACACCGCGATCGACGGCGGCACCGCGGTGCCCTGCACCGGCTACGTGACCACCGGCCGCATCTGCGCCTGGCGGATGTACTACTCGCCGTGGAGCAACGCGACCGCCGCGTTCCCCGGCATCGCCATCACCCTCGGATGATCGACGAGATCTGATTCGAGCGATCAGGGACCGGCGCGCGGGCGCCGGTCCCTGATCGTCGCCCGCACGCGGCCGGCCAGACCCCGGCCGACGTGGACGAAGTACTGATCGGCCGTCGCTTGCCGGAAGTGCCGAGGTCGTCGCTTAGGAGAATCCAAAGTGCGCACCCCCCTGAGAACCCGCAGGTCAACTCGATTCCGTTACCTGGCCACGGCGGTCGTCGTCATGATCGCCGCCGCCGGGATGGGCACCGCCCAGGCCGCCGGCGCACCGGACCCGGCCAAGCCCCGGACCACGGGATCCGTGGAGCACACCGGACCGGTGCCGGGTGGCTACGCCTCGTGGAAGGACCTGCTGCTCGATCAGCAGAAGATGGTCAAGGCCGCCGACCAGATCACCGCCGCGCTGGCGGACGACGGCGACGGCTACGCGGGCGTCATCGCGGCGCCGGAGAACCGCGAACTGCGCGTGTACTGGAAGGGCAAACCTGCCAAGGCGATCAACGACCTCGTGGGCCGGTTGCGGCGCGACGTGGCGATCAGCGTCCTGCCGGCGCGGTACTCGGCACGTGAGCTGGAGGGCGAGGCGAATCGCCTCATCCGGGCAAACCGCGATCTGATCACCTCCATCGAGCCCCTTCAGGACGGCTCGGGCCTGAAGGCCACCACTGCCTCGGTCGGCGCGACCCGCACGGCGATCTCCGACGCGGCGGTGCCGGTCACCCTTGAGCACGGTGTGCAACCCAAGGTCGCCAGCCGCTGGAACGACAGCCCGCCTTGGTGGGGTGGTTCGGTGTGGGGCACTCCGTCACCCGCCTGCACGACCGGTTTCGCGGTGACCTACCAGGGCGTCCCCAAGATGCTGACCTCGGCGCACTGCGCGTCGGTCGGCCAGACCGCGGTGGACCCCACCGGCCAGGTCATCGGCACCGTCACGCACAGCAACTCCTCCCGTGACGTGCTCCTTGTCGACACCAACGCCGGGGGTCGAGTCTTCAACAACCCCGTCGGCAGCGTCGCCACGGAGTTCAGCAGCAGCGTGGTCGGCACCACCAGTTCGCTCGTCGGCCAGTTCGTCTGCACCTCCGGCGGCTTCTCCGGTACCAACTGCACCATCAAGATCATTGCGGTCAACGTCACGATCAACGTGGGCTGGCTGATCCAGGGCACCGTCCGCGCCGAGCAGCAGGCGTTCACCAACGCGGCCGGCGGCGGTGACAGCGGCGGCCCGGTCGAGGTCACCAACCCGGCCAACACCAACCAGGTTTACGCCGCCGGCACCATCGCCGCCACCGACTACGGCACCCAGGTCCCCTGCACCGGCTACCGGCCCACCGGCCGCGTCTGCACCTGGCGCATCTACTACTCCCCGTGGAGCAACGCGACCACGGCGTTCCCCGGCATCGCCATCATCCCCGGATGACCGACCCGACACCTTTCTGAGTCGAGTGATCGGGACCGGGGCCAAGGCTCCGGTCCCCTTTGTCGTTTCCCCCGAACGCTTTCGTTTCATCGACTCCCGCAGGGAGGACCTCAATCCGGCCGCAACATATTCACCGAATACAGCAACCCGATGACCGGTACTCAGAATTTCCACGTCGGCCTTCTCGTCTGCCCCCTCCAGCGCCTATTCCGAGACCAACTGCAACATCCGGGTCATCACGGTGGGTGTGACCCTCAATATTCCGAGCGTCCCTGGAGGATTTCTCCTCGGCATGGTCCGGGCCGAGCAGCGGGCGTTCACCAGCGCGATCAGCGAGGGCGAAAGTGGCGGTCCGGTCGAGGTCGTGAACCCCAGCGGCAACACCCAGGTGTACGCCGCCGGTGTGGCCTCCGCCCACGACAACGGCACCTCCGTACCGTGCACCGGTCATGTGAACGCCGGCCGTACCTGCGCCTGGCGCATGTATCACTCCCCGTGGAGCAACGTGATCGCGGCCTTCCCTGGAATGACCATCGTCACCGGATGATCGGCGAGATTGGGTGTGACATGCGATGACCGAAAGGGGTCGGCGCTCAGCGCCGACCCGTTTTTCGCGCCATGAGCCGACCGTTCCCCGGAACGGCGGGTCATCTTTTCAATCCCGGTTCGAACGCATCCCGTCCACTTTTCGTTCTAACTGTTTGTCGGACAATATGATCGGAGGCGTCCTCATGAATGCGAGGAATCACATCCGCACCACGGCCACCGTCCTGGGCGCGGCCCTCTGCCTGGCCACCACCACGGCGGCATGCGCGGCTCCCGGCGGCGACACGGCCGCGCCCCCCGAAGGCCCCACGCCCTCCGTTCCCCACCCCACCGCCGCGAGTTCCACACCCACGGGCCAGGCCGAGGCGCCCTTCCTGGCCGACCGCGTCAGCGAGTACCTACGCCAGACCTACCCCGACCAGTACGCCGGGATAACCGTCGACGGCTCCAAGCTGATCGTCTACCGCGTCCCGTCCTCCACCCTGGACAGCGCTCTGCGTAGCAGGTTCCCCGCCGCCCCCGTCGAACTTCGTGACGCTGCCCACTCCGCTCGCCGCCTGGAGGCCCTGGCTCAGCGCATCACCAACGACATCGACTACTGGACCCGCAAGGGGGTCCCCATCACCACGGTGGCCGCCCGCTTCGACGGCGCCGCCGTAGAGATAGGCACCACCGACCTCCAAAAGGCAACCGCCGAACTCCCCGAACGCTACGGCCCCGTCCCCCTGCGATTCACCGAAGCCTCCCCCACCCTCCTTCTCCCCACGACGACCCCAACCTAGCCTCGGGCTTTCACCTGGAAAGTTTGCGTAAGTCGATTCAACGTTGACTTCGAGACCGTTTACTGGGCGTCCCGCAGCTTTGGTACTGCCACCCTCGCGGCCCGCTTGCTGAGGCCGGGATCGAACGTCGCAAAAAAACCGTCGCTCACCAGCAGCGTGACGGTGTTCTTGACTCTGATGAGCACAACGTCCATCGCGTGGACCGGACTGATTTTCGCCTCGGGGACCGTCTCGCTGTACCTGATCCCATACACCCAGTCCCCGAGTTTGCCGATGGAGAGCTTAGTGATCCTCTCCCTGACACCATCGGCACTCGTGTTGCCCCTGGTGCAGTCACGAACCATGACCTTGCCCACCGTCTGCCAACGAGCCATCTGGGCGGGAGTGCCGCTTATGGCGAACTGCTTGACGCCCGACGGCTTGCCCTCCTCGTCGATGAAGACCGCCGCCTTACTTCCGAGGAGGGGTTTCAGCGCCTTGATAACCTTCACGCACTTTTTTGTGCGGGCCGTTTTGGAGTCCAGCGCCTCGCGGTTGCGCTTCGAGTTGGGGGTGTAATCATCGCCCAGGTCCTCAGGAGTGATGAGGGCGGCGCGCAACTGGGCCGAAGTCAGAGGCTTGACGGGGGCTGCGGCCATGGCGGGAGCGGTGGAAGCCAGCAGAAGAGCGGCGGCGAGGCCGCCTAAGATCGCGGGGGGCATGGAACGGCATCCTAGAGTTTCTCGACCCAAACGATCAATGAGCGCCATGAGGCGGCGCAGGTTGCCGATATTTCCCACGCGCACAATCGGGACGCGACACGACAGAGGCCCTCCCGGACGAACCGGAAGGGCCTCTGACTTGGGAGCCGCCTTGGGGAATCGAACCCCAGACCCCTTCATTACGAGTGAAGTGCTCTGGCCGACTGAGCTAAGGCGGCGTGCCGTGTTCACCACGGCCTACGGCAGTCTACAGGCTCCCAGAGCCTTCTCGCGCCTTGGAATCACCCGATCTTGGGGCAGCGGGTCCCGTTCTTGGGGACGGCCAGATCGATCAGGTAGTCGTCCACCAGGCGGTCCACGCACGTCGAACCGGTCAGGTACGCGGTGTGCCCGTCGCCGTCGAAACCGACGAGGACACCGGAGGAGAGCTGGGAGGCGAGGGCCTCGGACCACTGATAGGGGGTGGCCGGGTCGCGTAGGGTGCCGACGACCATGATGGGCGGGGCTCCGGAGGCGTCGATCTTCTCCCGTGGGCCTCCCTTGACCGGCCAGTACGCGCAGGGCAGCGAGCTCCACATCACGTACGCGCCGAAGAGAGGGGCCTCCTTGGCCGCCTCGCGGGCCGCCGCGGCGTAGGCGGCCGAGTCGGCGGGGTAGGGGGCGTCGACGCAGTTGACGGCGAGGTTGGACTCGGTCTGGTTGGTGTACTCGCCGCTCGCCTCGCGGTCGATCAACAGGTCGGCCATGCGGAGCAGGGTGGTGCCGTCGCCCTTCAGCGCCCGGTCGAGCGCCTGCCTGAGCACCGGCCAGGCCTGCCGGTCGTAGAGCGGGGTGATCAGGCCGAGGGTGGTCCAGGCCTCGGTCACCGTACGGCCGTCGCCCGTCCCGTTGCTCAGGGGGGTCGTGTCCGCGCGGCGGAGCAGGGCGGCGATCTCCTCGCGGGCGGAGGCGACGGAGCCGCGGAAGGGGCAGTCGGTGGCCGCGAGGCAGTCTTCGAGGAACGCGTCGAGGGCGACCTCGAAACCGCGTGCCTGCGCGGTGTTCATCTCCAGCGGGCCGAGCGAGGGGTCCACGGCGCCGTCCAGGACGAGGGCGCGGACGCGGTCGGGGAAGAGGTCCGCGTAGGCCGCACCCAGTTGGGTGCCGTACGACTTGCCGAGGTAGGTGAGGCGGTCGTCGCCGACGGCGGCGCGGAGCAGGTCCATGTCCCTGGCGGCGTTGGCCGTGCCGACGTACGGCAGGAGTTTGCCCGAGCGGGCCTGGCAGCCGGAGGCGAACCGCCGCGAGCCCTCCTCCAGCATGGTGACCTCGCCCGGCGAGTCGGGCGAGCTGTCGAGGCCGACGTAGGTGTCCAGCTCGCTCGACGACAGGCACCGGACGGGCGAGGAGTCGCCGACCCCGCGCGGGTCGAAGCCCACGACGTCGAAGCGGTCTCGTACGGCCTTGCTCACCGCCGTGCGGGCACTTCGGGCGTACTGGACCCCGGAGGCGCCGGGGCCGCCGGGGTTGATGAGGATCGAGCCGATCCGGTCACCGGAGGCGGGAAGCCGGATCACGCTGATCTCGATCTTCTCGCCGTCCGGCTTGCTGTGGTCGAGGGGAACGGGGAGTTTCGCGCACTCGAATCCGTCCCCGCAGTCTTTCCAGGCGAGCGACGACCCCCCTACCTCGCCACCGCCCGTACCGCTGCCCCCATCGCCGCTGCCGGCGTTGGCGCCGGTTCCGGTGCACGCGCTCGCCAGCAGGGCCACCGCCGCCAGTACGGCGGCCACATGGGATCTCACGCCTTGTCCGCTCCGTAGTCCGTGGGTCGGGATCGCACGCGGGTCCGGCGGGGGGAGCCGACGCGCGCGGAGAGGCTGACCGCTCGCATCCTACGCCCGCGCGGGCTCAGTCGGCCGTCGAACCCGAGCGCCACACGAGCTCAGCGGTCATCGAAACGCGAACCCTCGCGCGGGCTCAAGCAGCCGTCGACCACACAGGCTCAGCGGGCGTTGAAACCGAGCCCTCGCGCGGGCTCAAGCGGTCGGCGACCGCGCGGGCTCGGGCGGCCGCTGAAACCCGGGCGCCCGCGCGGCCTCCGGTCACCCCTCAGGGCCGCCGTCGGCGACCTTCACCGCGTCCCCGTACGCCGCGTCGTGCTGCTTGCGCGGGGAGCACACCGACGCGGACGGGCACGCGCAGCGGCGGCCGCCCTCCTCAAGGCGGACCACGACGGAGTCGGAGGGTACGTTGCGACCCACGACGGTTCCCGCCCCTTCGGGGGTGTCGACCTTCAGCCCGAGGCGGGGCATCCTGCTGTGCGCGTCGAGGTAGAGGGGGTGCTCGTACTTCAGGCAGCACATCAGCCGTCCACACGCCCCCGCGATGCGCAGCGGGTTCACCGGCAGGTCCTGGTCCTTGGCCATCCGGACGGAGACCGGCTCGAAGTCCTTGAGGAAGGTGGCGCAGCACAGGTCGCGGCCGCAGGGGCCGATGCCGCCCTGGAGGCGGGCCTCGTCGCGGGGGCCGATCTGGCGCAGCTCCACCCGGGCGCGCAGGTTACGGGCCAGGTCGCGGACGAGGGCGCGGAAGTCGACCCGCTGTGGGGCGGAGAAATAGACCGTGTAGACGTTCTCGGCGTCGGTGTAGTCGACGCCGACGACCTTCATGGGCAGCGTGTGCCGCTTGATCAGACGCTTGGAGACGCTGCGGGCCTCGGCGCGGCGTCGCTTGTTGCCCTCGTCACGGGTGAGGTGCTCCTCGGTCGCGATGCCCTCGCACACCGGCAGCCCGCCGACCTCCTCGCTCGTCCACTGTGGCGCCCAGACGCACTCGGCCACCTCGGGGCCCGCGTCGGTGGGAACCAGCACCTTGTCTCCGACCTTGGGAGTGTGCTCACCGGGATCGAGGTAGTACAACCTGCCGTAGCGGGTGAAACTCACCGCCATGATCATGCCCATATGGCTCCAAACCTGGGGGTACGGCTCGTGCTCACCTTATGCGTCATGCCCTCGGATGTGGGGTGCCATCCGAGGGCGATCATGGACAAGCCATCCGACAATGCCGGACGAGCCTGACGGTGCCGCACACCAGGCTCGTCCGGCCCCGGTCGTGGGTCGTGACCCATCCGTGCCCCCGTCGTCGGCTCAGCCCGGCTCCGGCACCTCGAACGCCGGGAACGAGCACTGCTCCGGCTCCGACCACGGAAGGACGTACTCGACGAGCGACCACAGCGACGCGTTTCTCAGCATGCAGGGCGTATCGATCGCGTTGGACACCCCCGGCAGTTCGCCCATCGCGCGGGCGACAGCCTTGGAGTCCGCCTCCGGCCTGAGCCAGGCTCGGAAGGACTCCGGCATGTCCTCGACGGCTATCGCCTTCAGCAACGTGGAGTTGTCCGCGTTGTAGCTCCGGAATTTCTCCAACGCCTGCCGGCGATCCTCGAAAAGGACCCTTTCCACCTCGGGCCGGGCCTCCAGTGTCCGTCGGATCTCCGCCTTCTCGTCCTCGGTTATCGCATGGTCGCACGTGGGGAAGGCGTCGTCCTGTTTGCAGAGGAAGACCGCCACATCGGCGTCGCCGGGCTGCTCGACGCCGCTCATCGCCATGGCGACGATGTTCTCCCTCGACAGCGAGGAGACCTCTTTAAGCCGTACGACTCCGAAGGCCGTCACCGCGACGGCGAGGGCCACGGCGGCGACCCTGAAGGGAGTCCTGGAGCGGCGGCGGACAGGGACGGTGAGCGGGCGGACGTTCTCGGCGGTCGCGGCGGCGGTGGAGAGGGCGTCGCGGAGGCGGTTCTCGATGTCGGTCATGACTCCTCCTTGAGCATCCGGGCGAGGGCGGCGAGCCCGCGCGCGAGGGTGGAACGGGCAGTGCCGGCGGCGATGCCCATGGTCTCGGCGATCTCCTGGTCGGACAGGTCCAGGTAGTAACGGAGGGTCAGCGCCTCCCGCTGCCGCCCGGGCAGCGCACGCAGGGCCACGAGCACCTCGCGGCGTTCCTCGCCGAGCAGCGCCGCGTGCTCGGCGGACCAGACCGGCGGCTCGTACGGCACGGCCCGTCGGAAGACGACCGCACGGCGGCGCAGCACCGACCGCGACCCGTTGAGTACCGCCGAACGGATGTAGGTCAGCGCCCTGTCCGGGTCGCGCAGACGGCGCCGTCCCGCGTGGGTACGGGTGAACGCCTCCTGTACGACGTCCTCGGCGGTGGCCTGGTCGCCCACCATGAGCAGCGCCAGCCGTACCAGCCCGAGGTGATGTTCGGCGAACAGCGTCGCGATGTCGACGCGGTCCCTGGCGAGGGGCTCTCCGTGGGAGAGCAGTTCGACTTCCACATCACAGAGACGCCATGCCGGGCCTTCTGCTGCTTCGCCCGGCCCACGGGTTCCGCCCCGTCCGCGCTCTCCCCGCCTGCGGCCCCCTTCCGGCCCACGTGTCCCGCCCGGCGCGCGGGCTCGGCTCAGCGGCCGAGTTCGGCGAAGGACTTCTCCCAGCGGTCGGCGATCATGGAGATGTCGTAGCTCCTGGCCGTCTGGAGGGCGTTCTCGGCCATCCGGCGGCGCCCCTCCTCGTCGTCGATCATCTGGATCAGTCCGGCGGCCAGGGCGTCCACGTCGTCCGCGGGAACGAGCAGCCCGTCGATCCCGGGCGTGATGATCTCGCGAGGTCCACGGGGGCAGTCGAAACTGACCACCGGCACCCCGGAGGCGAACGCCTCGATGATGGTCATGCCGAAGCCCTCGAAACGAGAGCTGACCACGTGGATCGAGGCCTTGGCGAGCTCGCCCTCGATGTCTCCCGTGGGCCCCATGAACGTGACGTTGTTGTGCAGGCGCAGCTTGACGGACTGCTTGATCAGCTTGTCGCCGACCCGGCCCTCGCCGTAGATGCGCAGCTTCCAGTCCGGGCGCTCCCTGGCCACCCGGGCGAACGCCTTCAGCAGGCGGTCGTACCCCTTGACCGGCACCAGCCTGCCCGCGGCCAGCACGATCCGGTTCTCCTGCCGGGAGCGCGGACGCGGGCCGCCGGGCAGCCCGTTGCCGATGGTGAACACCTGGGTGGGCGCCCCGTCGAGCATCTTCCGGTAGTCGTGCTCGTCGGCCTCGGTGAGGGTCACCACGGCGTCGAGCTTCGGATACCACGTCCGGATCTCCTCGAAGATCCCGGGCTGGTGTGCCTCGAAGTGCAGGTGCTCCTGGGCGATCGTGATGACCCGTTTGCGCGCGTACCTCGCGGCCATGATGTTGAGCCCCGCGCGGGTGGTGATCAGCACGTCGCTGCGGAGCCTGCGCAGCTCGCGAACGAGAACCTCGTCGCTCCAGGCGCTGAAGGAGGCGTACGCGCGCTCCTCGGGGTGGATCAGCGCGCTCTCCCGCGCGCTCAGCCGCTCGGCCTTCTTCGTGTACGGCCAGCGGACCCTGGCCCCCTCCCGCAGGTCCACCAGTGACCGCAGGCGAACCTGGGAGCCCAACGGCAGGAAGGGGACGTCGGCGTGCTGGAAGACGCTGACGATCTCGACCTCGTGCCGCTCGGACATCGCCGTGGCCAGGTCGAAGGTGGCGCGGATGGTTCCGCCCATGCCGTAGGCGTTGAGGATGAGAAAGGAGATCTTCACGTGCTCTCCTCCTCGACGCTGAGCGCGACGGCGAGGCTGTCGGTATCGGTGTAGTACGGCCGGACCCTCACCTGTCCCACGCGCTGGGCCGGGAACCGAATTTTGGTCTTCTTATCCGTTATGTCATCAAGGCGAGTCGCGAGCGGCAGACGGGTTCCGGAGAACTCCGCGTAGAGATCCCAGAAGACCCGGCGCCGTACCTGCGCCTCGGCCATCGGCGCGATCTCGATCCCGCCGTCGAACCACCGCCCCTGGAAGTTCGCGGGCCCGCTCACGGGCTCGGGTCCCCGGCGGGCCACCGCCACGAGTTTCGCCGCCCCCCGGATCGGTTCACCGTACGCGACGGCGCCCTCGACCTCGATCACCCCGTCCTCCGCGGTCACCCGGATCACCTCGACGTACGGCTCGACCTCGCGGACCCGCAGGCCCAGCGTCCCGACAGAGGTGCGAAACGCCCTGATCTCTCGGTTTCTGGGGGTCTCCGCGTAGGCCCACAGGCCGTCGAGCGAGAATCCCGGGTCGTCGGTGGCGATGGGCTCACCGCCTCGCGACGCCGTCCAGATGCCGGCGGAGAGTGCCTTCAGGTTCGCGGCCTCGCACTCCTCGCCGGTCTCCACGTGCCGCAGAACGATCCCGGGATCGTTCCCGTCGCCCCCGTGGACCGGCTGCGGCCACTCGATTCTCAGCGTGTCGTCGTCGCCCACACGGCTCGTGACGGCCCGCTCCTTCGCGGGCGGAATCCCTCCGTAACGTGCCCCAATGCTCACCAAGAGTCCCCCGGTCCTCGCTGCTCATCCCCATAGAGCAGGACACTGTCCACCGATTTATAACGAAATAACCTATTTTGCCGTTTAATCTTAACGACCCGTACTCGTACTTTGAGGTGACTTAGCGATGAATGGTTCCACCTAATCGGAAACAGACGGATAGCGACTACTTGATGAGGGTTACCAACTACCCTCCCACCAGCAGATATTCAGCCACCGACCAGGAAAACTGGAAAATGTCCGATGTCGGCCAGAGCCTTCCCCGAACGGCCCCGGCCCGGGTGTCGCGACGAACGAGCGGGCATCGCGCCGTCGATCCGCGCCCCGGGGACGGCGGGCGGTAATCGGGCCCTCGCGGCGTGGAACCGGCCCCCTGGACGGCACTCCCTGAAAGCGGCACCCCGAGCCCCGCGTGATCTCACAGCCGAGTCCGGCGGCCCCGTACGACCGGATAAGACCGGTCCGGAATCGGCCTGGTAAGGCGGCCAGGGCCGGTTCACAGCTGGTTCAGGCTGGTTTAATCGGGTTCAGGACGGTTTAAGCCCATTCAAGGTCGGCGAACCCCGCCCAGTCCGATCCGGGGACGGCCGCGGCTCAAAGCACAGGCCTGTGCAGCGAGATGGTCATCGACTCGACCGCCATCTGCGGACTGACGTTGGACGCCAGTCGCCTCCGGCAGCGCATGATCGCGTCGATCCTGCGCAGGGTGTCTTCCGGTGTGGAGGCACGGGCCAGTTCGTCCAGGTCGGCGCGGCGGTCCTCACTCGCCAGCTCCACGTGCGCGCCGAACTGCACCGCCAGCACATCGCGGTAGAACGCCACCAGGTCGAGCAGGGAGGCGTCGATGACGTCGCGCTTGGTGCGGGTCGCCCGGGACTTCTGGCGGTCCTCAAGATCCTTGAGCGCCCCGGCGCCGCCGCGGATCAGGCCCCTGTTGAGCCCCTTGCCCGTGGAGCCCTCGCCGTAGGCCTGGCGCAGCTCGGTGATCTCCGACTCGTTCAGCACCGCGGTGACCGCGGCGGCCTCGTCCTCGGCGGTCTTCACCAGCCGCTCGGCGGCCATCACGCACTCCCCGACACCGGTCAGCGACCGGGGGATGGACAGCACCGCCTCGCGGCGCGCACGCGCGTCCCCGTCCAGGGCGAGCCTGCGGGCACGGTCGATATGCCCCTGGGCGGCCCTGGCCGCGAACTCCGCCATCGCCGGCGGCACGTTCTCTCGGGTGGCCAGCACGTGGGCGACCGCTGCGGCGGGCGGGGTGACGAGCGTGACGATCCGGCATCGGGACCTGATGGTGATCATCATGTCGTCCGGGGAGGGCGCGCAGAGCAACCACACCGTCCTCGGCGGCGGCTCCTCGATGGCCTTGAGCAGCGCGTTGGACGCCCCCTCGGTCGCCCGGTCGGCGTCCTCGAACAGCACGACCCGCCAGCGGCCCAGCGTCGGCGCCCCGGCCGCGCGCAGGATGAGCCGCCGGGTGTCCTTGATGCCGTACGAGAGCCCCTGCGGGCGGACGATCTCCAGGTCGGGGTGGGAGCCGACCGCCACCTGGTGGCACATGTCGCAGTGGCCGCACCCCTGGTCCGGGCAGAACAGCGCGGCGGTGAACGCCCGCGCGGCCTCCTCACGACCGGATCCGGGCGGCCCGGTGAACAACCACGCGTGGGTCATCCCGGCGCCGCGCCCCCCGGCCAGCAGATCGGCCCCGGCCGCCGCCGCCCGGCGGAGCGTCGCGGCGGCCCGCTCCTGCCCCACAAGATCGTCAAAGACTCCCACGCCCCCAACCTACCGCCGGGGACGCGGGCTCAGTCGCGGATCGCGGGCATCGTCCCGGTGACGTCCTCCGACTCCTGCGGCACCGGGTCGGGCAGGATCTCGCGGATCCGGTCGTGGACGATCGAGGAGATCTGGTTCTGTGGCAGGGTCCCGTCGACGACCAGGTAGCGGTCGGGCTCGGCGGCGGCCAGTGCCCGGAACTCACGACGGACGCGCTCGTGAAACTCCAGAGGCTCCGACTCGATGCGGTCGGCGGCCCCGCCCAGCCGGGCCAGTCCCACCGAAGGCGGGGTGTCGATGAGCACGGTGAGATCGGGAACAAGCCCCCCGGTGGCCCAATTGTTGATCATCGTGACGTCCTCGGTGTCCAGGGCACGGCCCGCGCCCTGGTAGGCGAGCGACGAGTCGACGTAGCGATCGGAGATCACCATCGAACCCCGGTACAGCGCCGGGCGGATGACCTTCTCCACGTGCTCGGCCCGGTCCGCCGCGTACAGCAGCGCCTCGGACCTCGCCGACAGTCCCTGGTGCACGGCGTCGAGCAGGATCGCCCGCAGCCGCATCCCCACCTTGGTCGAGCCGGGCTCACGGGTCTGCACGACGTCGAAGCCCTGGTCGCGCAGCCAGATCGCGAGCAACCTGGACTGGGTGGTCTTCCCCGACCCCTCACCCCCCTCGAACGCGATGAACATCCCGCGCCCCTGCTCTGCGCTCTCGGGGGCGAAGCGCTCCCCGCGCACCGCGGCGAACAGGTCGGCGACGATCGAGACGCCCCTGCGGTCGTCCATCTGCCGCAGCGCGACGATCCCGACGATCACCGCGAGCAGCCCGCCGACCAGCAGGACCAGGTTCGAGCCGTCGAACCGGTAGACCGGCTCCAGGCCGACCCTGATCTGGCGCTCGCCGAACAGGCCCGCCAGGGTCGGCGCGACCGCGACGACCAGCAGCAGGGTCACCCGGGCCAGCGACTGCAGGAAAGAGAACGTGCGGCCCCGCAGGCTGTCGTCCACCTCCAGCCCGATCATGGTGTAGCCGATGATCCAGGCGATTCCCGCGCACGCGCCGAGCAGCACGGTCAGCAGGACGACGATCACCAGGTTGTGGACGAGGGCGACCGCGACGAGGACGAGCCCCGCCACCACGATCGACAGGCCGAACAGCCTCCGCCGCGACAGCTCCCTCAGCAGCCTGGGCCCGAAGAACATACCGGAGGCCATACCGACGAAGACCGCGCCGAAGACCACACCGTACGCCGCGTCACCGCCGCCCAGCGCCTCCACGTAGATCTTGGCCACCCCGACCACCGCGCCACCGGCGGCGAACGCGCCCAGCATGCCGATGATCAGACCGCGGATCAGCCGGTTGCCGCCGACGAACCGCCAGCCCTCGAAGATCTGCCGCAGCACCGACGGCGTGGAGGTGGCCCGCGCTCCGCTCTTCGGGATGTCCTTGAGCGAGAAGATGATGACGGCGGAGACCAGGTAGGCGAGCGCGTTGATGAACAGCGCCAGGTAGGTCTCGCGCTGGGCGAGGAACGGCACCAGCCTGCCCAGGACGTCGTCGGCGACGGAAAGCAGCGCGAACAGCAGCGCGGCGACGGGCGCTGTGCCGTACGTGACCAGGAGGTTGAGCTGGTTGGCCTCCTCCAGCCGCTCCTTGGGCACCAGGTTGGGCACCGTGGCGTCCTTGGCCGGAACCCAGAAGAGGTTGACGCACTCGACCAGGAACGTAGCGATGATCACCCACTGGTAGCTGCCGACCAGCGGGATCGACAGCACCAGCGCGAAGCGCAGGAGATCGCAGAAGAACATCGTCAGCCGCCGGTCGAACCGGTCGGCGAACGCCCCCGCGAGCGGCCCCAGCAGGATGGCCGGAAGCATCTTCGCCACGAAGACGCCGCCGATGGCCAGGCTCTGAACCTGGTAGCCCGACGCCGCGGTGAGATTGCCCGCCAGGGCGGTCAGCGCGAGGAGGTTGAGCCAGTCTCCCAGGCTGCATACCGACATCGCCGTCCACAGCTTGCGGAACGGGGCGTTGGCCAGCACGTGGGGGGTCTTGCGTCGCGCGGTGCTCCGGCCAGGGGTGGTCATAGTGTCAGCGTATCCAGATGCTCGCTGGGCTTGGGAAAACACGAGCCAGGCGGAGATACCCGGCTGCCCGTCGCACGAGGGTAATACGCCGGCACCGCCCCCCGCAGGTCACACCCGCGAAAAGAGGCGCTCGGTACGACTGTTTCCAGAGGTGCTGCCGTTGGGGCCCCAAAAGTGCCTCCGGTGGAATTTCCAGAGGTGCTCGCCACGGACTCCGGGAAGGTGTGCCCAAGACCGGGTGTCCGGGGTCACTCGTTCCGGACTTCCAGAAGAGTGATCTCGGGCGGTGCGCCCACCCGGACCGGCGGCCCCCAGAAGCCCGCGCCCCGCGTCACGTAGACCTGGGTGCCGTCCACCTCGCCGAGGCCGGAGACGACCGGTTGCTGCATCGGGATGACCAGGTTGAACGGGACCATCTGGCCTCCGTGCGTGTGCCCGGACAGCTGGAGGTCCACGCCGTACGTCGCCGCCTGGACGGCCTGGACCGGCTGGTGGGCGAGCAGGACGGTGGACCGGGAACGGTCACGACCGCCCAGCGCCCGCTCGAAGTCGGGGCCGTCACCCGAGACGACACCGCCGAGATCGTTGACCCCGGCGAGGTCGAGAACGGCTCCCCGGTGGGCGATCTCGACGCGCTCGTTGCCGAGAGGGCGGATGCCGAGCCCGCGCAACTCCTCGATCCACTCCTGCGGACCGTTGGCGGTGTAGTACTCGTGGTTGCCGGTGACGAAGTAGGCGCCGTAGCGGGATTCGAGGTCCTTCAGCGGCACGGCCAGCGAGCCGAGTTCGGCCACCGTACCGTCGACCAGGTCACCGACGACGGCGACCACGTCGGCCTCCAGTGAGTTGATCATGCGGACGAGGCGACGGGCGTGTTCCGTGCCGGTGAGCGGGCCCAGGTGGATGTCGCTCACCACCGCGAACCGCAGGCCGCTCAGGCGCGGATCCAGTCTGGGCAGGACGACCTTGACCGGTTCAATCACCGGGTCGCCGAGAGCCGTCCTCACCCCGAACCCGACCGTGCCCAGCGCCCCCGCCCCGGCGGCGACCGCCGCCGTACGGGCGATGAACAGCCTCCTGCTCATCCCTGCCGGGCCGTACGGTCCTCCTGGGAACCCTCCGTCGCGCCGCGCGTCCCCGGCACCCGGGACGACGATCACGCCACCGATCTCGGTCCCCGGCTTCGAACTCGCCTCGGCCCTCCTCCCGGCCCCCGCCTCGAACCCGGACCGACCGTCGACATCGGACCGACCGTCGACATCGGACCGACCGTCGACATCGGACCGACCGTCGACATCGGACCGGTCGGCGGGCACCGACCGGGCGGCGGGCACCGGCTGGGCGGCCATGAACGCGGTCCGCTTCCCCCGAGCGTCGGCCGCGTCAGGCGAAACCGGGCGGCCCTCCGCGCGCCGCTCCGTCCATCTCAGGACCAGCAGGGCCACGCCCCTGGGAATCTCCAGGATCACCAGGAACACGAAGAGGTAGAACATCACCGCGATCCAGAAGAACCCCGGCCAGGCCAGGAAATGGCCCCACTCGCTGCGGGAGGCGACCAACGTCACCGGGGCGAGCACGGCCAGGGCGACGAGAGCCCACGTCAGCACCCGGCGGGTCCGGCCGGGCCTCGTGGTCGAGCCGATCAGGCGACGCCACAGGTAGAAGTGGACCAGCGTGATCGCGCAGATGACCAGCGACACGAAACCCACAACCGTCACTCGCCCCTCCCGCGCCCACCGGACGTTCCCGGTGCGCTCCGAAGAACGCCCGGGCCGACGAATGCGTTCCCGGAAGCCGGAAGTTCAGAAACCCGGAAGGGTTCCGGTGCCCGGAAGCTCAAAAGCCAGGAAGCCCCTGAAAGCCCGCGAGCCCCCGAAACCCGGGAGCCCGCAGGCTCCCAAAAGCCCGGGAATCCAGAAGTCCGGATTCTCCCGAGGCTCAGGAGCCCCGAAGCTCCCGAGAACCCGGAAGCTCAGGTGCCTGAGGGCTCCAACGACCCGAAGCTTCCAGGTGCCTGGAAGCTCCCGAAACCCTGGAAACGGGACGTCATGCCTTCGCCTTGGCCCTGGTGGTGCGGGGACGCTTGGGCGCCGGGCCGCGGGCGCGACGGTCGGCGAGGAGCTCGGCGGCGCGCTCGGTCGTGATCTGCTCGACCTCGTCACCCTTGCGCAGGGAGGCGTTGGTCTCACCGTCGGTGACGTACGGCCCGAACCGCCCCTCCTTCACCACGATCGGCTTCTTGGAGACCGGATCCTCGCCCAGCTCGCGCAGCGGGGGCGCCGCTGCGGCCTGCCTTCCCCTCGCCTTGGGCTGGGCGAACAACTCCTTGGCCCGCTCAAGGGTGATCGTGAACATCTCCTCCTCGGACGCCAGCGAGCGCGAGTCGGTGCCCTTCTTGACGTACGGGCCGAATCTGCCGTTCTGGGCGGTGACCTCCTGGTCGTCGATGACCCCGAGCACGCGGGGCAGCGAGAGGAGCTTCAGGGCGTCTTCCAGGGTGACGGTGTCCAGGGACATCGACTTGAGCAGCGAGCCGGTGCGCGGCTTGACGGCGTCGGCCTTCTTGGTCTTCTTCTTGGCGCCCTCGGCCGGCGGCGCCTCCTCGGGAAGGATCTCGGTGACGTACGGGCCGTAACGACCGTCCTTGGCCACGATCACGTGCCCGGTCACCGGGTCCTTGCCCAGCTCCCTGTCGCCCGTCGGGCGGGAGAACAGCTCCTCGGCCATCTCGGCGGTGAGCTCGTCGGGCGCGAGGTCCTCCGGCACGTTCACCCGGGCGCCGTCGCGGTCCAGGTACGGGCCGTAGCGACCCACCCGGATCATGATGTCGGTGCCCCTGATGGGGAACGAGCTGATCTCCTTGGCGTCGATCTCGCCGAGGTCGGTGACCAGCTCCTTCAGGCCCTCGTCGCCCTCCGCGCCGAAGTAGAACCGGCGCAGCTCGGGCACCCGCTCCGCCCGGTCATTCGCGATGTCGTCGAGGACCTTCTCCATGTCGGCGGTGAAGTCGTAGTCGACGAGGTTTCCGAAGTGCCGCTCCAGCAGGTTCACCACCGCGAACGCCAGGAAGGACGGCACCAGGGCCGTGCCCTTCTTGAAGACGTAGCCGCGGTCCAGGATCGTCCCGATGATCGACGCGTACGTCGACGGGCGGCCGATCTCCCGGTCCTCCAGCTCCTTGATCAGCGACGCCTCGGTGTATCGCGCGGGCGGCTTGGTCGCGTGCGCCAGCACGTTGAGCGCGGACGCGGTGAGCGGGTCGTTCTCGGTGAGGTTCGGCAGGCGCTTCTCGGAGTCGTCCCGGTCGGTGGACGGGTCGTCGGCGCCCTCGACGTAGGCCTTCAGGAAGCCGTGGAAGGTGATCGTCCGGCCGGAGGCGGTGAACTCGACCAGCTCGCCCGAGCTCGACGTGCCGTTCACCTTGACGGTGACCGACTCGCCGACCGCGTCCTTCATCTGGGAGGCCACGGTCCGCTGCCAGATCAGCTCGTACAGGCGGAACATGTCACCGCTCAGCCCGGTCTCGCCCGGCGTGCGGAACTCCTCGCCCGAGGGACGGATCGCCTCGTGCGCCTCCTGCGCGTTCTTGACCTTGCTCGCGTACACGCGCGGCTTGTCGGGCACGTACGCCGCGCCGTACAGCTTGATCGCCTGGCTGCGGGCCGCCGCGACGGCGGTCTCCGACAGCGTGATGCTGTCGGTTCGCATGTAGGTGATGAAGCCGTTCTCGTACAGGCGCTGGGCGACCTGCATGGTCGACTTCGCGGAGAAGCCCAGCTTGCGGCTCGCCTCCTGCTGCAGCGTGGTCGTCCTGAACGGCGCATACGGCTTGCGGGTGTACGGCTTGCGCTCGACGGACTTGACCTTGTACGAGACGCCGGCGAGGCGCCCGGCCAGGGCACGGGCCGCCTGCTCGTCCAGGTGGAGCACGTCGGCGTTCTTGAGGGTGCCGTTGCTCGCGAAGTCACGGCCCTGGGCGACGCGCTTGCCGTCCACGCCGGTCAGCATGGCGGTGAACTCGTGCGGGATCTCGTCGCGGCCGGTGTCGAGCAGCGCCTGCAGGTCCCAGTAACTCGCGCTGGTGAACGCGAGGCGCTCGCGCTCGCGCTCCACGACGAGCCTGGTCGCCACGGACTGCACCCGCCCGGCGGACAGGCGGGGCTTGACCTTCTTCCACAGGACCGGGCTGACCTCGTAGCCGTAGAGGCGGTCGAGGATGCGCCGGGTCTCCTGGGCGTCGACCAGCCTCAGGTTCAGGGCGCGGGGGTTGGCCACCGCCTCCTGGATCGCCCGGGGAGTGATCTCATGGAACACCATGCGGTGGACCGGCACCTTGGGATTGAGCACCTCACGAAGGTGCCAGGCGATCGCCTCGCCCTCGCGGTCCTCGTCGGTGGCGAGATAGAGTTCGTCGGCGTCCTTGAGCAGCTGCTTGAGCTTGCTCACCTGCGCCTTCTTGTCGTGGTTGACGACATAGAGCGGCTCGAACTCGTGATCCACGTTGACACCGAGGCGTGCCCAGGACTCCCCCTTGTACTTCTCGGGGATGTCGTCGGCCTTCTCAGGGAGATCGCGAATATGTCCGATGCTGGACTCCACGACGTAGCCGCGGCCGAGGTACCCGGCGATGGTCTTCGCCTTGGAAGGCGACTCGACGATCACCAGGCGGGTTCCACCGGCGTTGCCGTTCTTGGCTGGCACGCTGCTTCCTACCTCGCTGTTCGCATTCGTTCCCCGTTTTCTTCCCCTCGGGTTACCCGGTCTCGACCGGGAACACTCCCAAGGGAAGCCGCAAGGACGCAGAATAAAGCCCTATGAGTGTCGACGTCCCCCAGCTCACCCTCGGAGACTAATCGCTGTGCTCGACTACTCCTACTTGGTCCTCCACCTTCCGCGTGGCACATCCCGGGACGCAGCCCGGCGGATACTGACCGAACATGCAGAATACGGCGACTGGGAGCTCGACCGCCTGCGACTGTATCCCGACGGCCGCCGAGACGTTCGACTGCGCCGAAAGATAATACGTGTGACCAGGACGATGTGACTCCGGGTGACTCCGGACATGGCTTTGCCCGCTCCGGGCCGCGCCCCCGGAACGGGCAAAGCTTCGGTGCCTCGCAGGCCGAGCGGACACCGCGCCACGAGGGCGCGGTCGTCCTGTCTCGCCGCCTTCGAGGCGTTTAGGCGCCTTCCTCAGCGGCTCTGGGAAAGCATGTCCAATGGGTTACTAATGTCTTACTTCTCGCCTTGCTTCCCGTTCCGCTACTTCTTGCCGAAACGGATCCGGCGGGTGGTGCCGAAGACCGTCGCGGCACCCGCGGCCAGCGCACCGACCAGGAGGGTGACCAGAGAACCGACGTTCATCCCGGTCACGCCGACGGGCTGGGCCGCGCTCATCAGGCCCAGGTCACCGACCGGCAGGGCTCCGGCCGGGGCCGAGGAGGTCAGGTCGGCGACGGGAGCCGACAGCGAGCCCTTTCCGGCCTTCGCGGCCCGGTCGCCCACCTCGCTCGCGGGCGCCGCGGGAACGGCGGGGGCGGCGGGGAACTCGGGCAGCCTCTCGGCGGCAGGGAAGCGCGACCGGTCCGCGGTCGTCGACGACATGCCGGAGGCGGACGCCTGTCCCGCGGCGCCGCCGAGAGCCGGGACGGCCGGGAAGGCGGACAGCAGACCGCTCGTCCTGTGCTTGCCGGGCTTGGAGTCCCAGTCACCGTGACCCTTGCCGTAACCGCCGTGCCCACCGTGCCCACCAGGGCCACCAGGGCCACCGGGGCCACCGGGGCCGCCCCAGTGACCACCGCCGGGGCCACCCCACTGGCCGCCGCCCGGACGCCCGGACGGGCCACCGGCGCGGGAGCCTCCGAGGCAGCCGGCGGCGGCGTCGCCCAGGACCGCCACGGCGTTGCCGCAGATGTTGATCGGCGCGGTGATCGGCGCCACCACCTGGTTACCGCCCAGCACCGAACCCCGGCCGGACGTGACATTGCCGCCCGCGCCCGTACCCGCGCCCGCACCGCCCGAGACCGAGGCGCCGCCCCTGCACCCGGCCGCGGCCTGGCCGAGCACGCCGACGGCGTTGCCGCAGACGTTGATCGGCGCGGTGATCGGCGCCACCACCTGGTTGCCACCGAGCACCGAACCCCGGCCGGACGTGACGTTGCCGCCCGCGCCGGCGCCACCGCCGCCGCCCACGACGGACGCGCCACCCTGGCAACCGGCGAACGCTCCGCCCAGGACGGCCACCGCGTTGCCGCAGACGTTGATCGGCGCGGTGATCGGCGCCACCACCTGGTTACCGCCCAGCACCGAACCCCGGCCGGACGTGACGTTGCCACCGGCGCCACCCGCACCGCCACCCCGGCCCGTCCCGGCCGACGCCCCTCCCGGGCAGCCCGCCGGGCCGTTGCCGACGCTGTTGCCGCAGACCTCGGCGGGGGCGGTGATGGGCGCGACCACCTGGTTGCCGCTACCGGCGCCGAAGCGCCCGTCGGTGTCGTTCCCCGGCCGGCCGTAGCCCCCGGGACCGCCGGGACGGGGACCGCGCTCCCAGTCGTCGCCGTGGCCGCCCGGACGCGGGCCGTGGTCCCAGCCGCCACCGGGACGCGGCCCCTTCCCGTGGTCGCCGTGGCCGGGTCCGCCGTGACCGTCAGGCTTACCCGGCCACCCCGGACCGCCGGGGTGCCCCGGACCGCCCGGGTGCCCAGGCCCACCGGGGTGACCGGGCCCCCCCGGGTGGCCAGGACCGCCAGGGTGCCTCGGGCCACCCGGCCCGTCGGGCGTGCCGCCGCCGACCTCGGCGCCGCCCTCGCAGCCGGAGAAGGCCTCTCCGACGACGGCGACCGAGTTGCCGCAGATGTTGATCGGCGCGGTGATCGGGGCGACGACCTGGTTGCCGCCCAGCACCGAACCCCGGCCGGACGTGCGGTTGCCACCGGCTCCACCGGCACCGCCCTGGCCGCTCACCGACGCACCGCCCCGGCAACCGGCGGTCGCCCCGCCGAAGATCGCGAAGGAGTTGCCGCAGGCGTTGATCGGCGCGGTGATCGGCGCGACCACCTGGTTGCCACCGCCGATGCTGTGGTCACCGTTCGTACGGTTGCCGCCGGCTCCGCCGCCGCTCCCGCCCTCGCTTCGCACCGAAGAGCCGCCACGGCAGCCCGCTTCGGAGCGGCCGAAGACCGACACCGCGTTGCCACAGGCGTTGACGGGTGCGGTGATCGGGGCGACGACCTGGTTGCCGCCCAGCACCGAACCCCGGCCGGATGTGGTGTTGCCACCGGCGCCCGCACCGCCGCCGTCGCTCTCGACGGCGGCGCCGCCCTCCGAGGAGGCGGACGACTCCCCGGCCACGGCGGCGGAGTTGCCGCTGATGTCGATCGGCAGGGTGATCGGGAGGTTGACCTGGTTGCCGCCGCCGATCGAATGGTCACCGTCGGTGTCGGCGAAGGCCGTACCGCCGCCCATCGCCATGACGCCCAGTGCGAGCAGTGCCGCGGGGGCCGTACCCGTAACCCACGTACGCATGATTGAAGCTCCTAGCATTTCGGGGGGGACCTGACCCTCGTGAGGGCGTGCGAGGCCATGGGAGGGCCGGAAAGGCCCGCACAGCGGAGGCCCCGAGGGCCGTCACGAGGAATGGCAATTGCCTTTTCTTCGGCCTGCTGATCGCTCACCGAACGGAGCGGTTCTCCTGGGGACGGAGGATGAAGGCAGGCTCCGCGACCGGCGGATCACCAGAAAGGGGATGGGCCGGTCCGCGAGACGAGATCAGTCAGGAGAGAAAGAAGGGTCGTCCGCCGCTGTGCGGACGGCAGGGGGAAGCACGAACGCAGGCGGGACATGCTGCGTCGTCGGCCGCGGGTCGTAGGCGAACCACGCGACATCCCCCGGACCCGGCCCTGGGGTGCCGGATCCACTACCGCTCTGGGGCACGAATCCATTCGCGCCAGAGCCGTGCTCGACGGGGGCGGGCGCCGGGAACTCCGGCTGGGACTGGCTGGTGAGCCCGTCCACACCTCGCCCCGCCATGGCCTCGGCGTTTTCCGTCGCCGAAGGCCCGCCGCCGACCGTGGGGAAGACACCGGCCCCGAGGGCCGGTCCGGAGGCGGCGGTGTGAGCTGTGTGAGGGGTCTGGGAGCGGGCCTCCCCTGTCGTCGCGGTGGCGTCCGCGACCGCGGGAGCGGCGCCGAGGAGCCCGAAGACGACCGCGAGCAGCCATGCGACGGTCAGGAGACCGCCGATGGCGAGGGCTCGCATGAAACCCCACCGAGTGCCGGCCGCGAACCGCGCCATCCGGTCAGCCCGGCCGGGGATCGTGTCGTCGACGGGAAGCGTCACGGGCGCGCGTCGAGCAGCGGGCGATGACGCCCTCCACTGCTCGTGCGGCACGCGTGCCACGTGACCTCCCCAAACTCCTGGACGGGCCCGCTTGGACACGGACCATCCCTCAACGGAGAGTTACGGTAGCACCACATCGAGTCAACACAACGGTTTTCCCGGTAAAGGCTCAGCAGCCGTCCAGGAAACGGTCAAGGACCCGGACCCCGAACCGGAGCGAATCCACCGGAACCCGCTCGTCGATGCCATGGAACATCCCGGAGAAGTCCAGGTCGGCGGGGAGCCGCAGCGGTGCGAAGCCGAATCCCCGGATGCCCAGCCTGCTGAACGCCTTGAGGTCCGTGCCCCCCGACAGCGTGTAGGGCACGGCCAGCGCGCCCGGGTCCTCGGCGAGGAGCGCGTCGGCCATCGCGCGCACCAGCGGCCCGTCGAAGCCGGTCTCGATGGCGATGTCGTGGTAGACGAACTCCCTGGTCACGTTGGGGCCGAGCAGCTCGTCGAGCGTCTCGAAGAACTCGTCCTCGTATCCCGGCAGGAAGCGGCCGTCCACGTGCGCGGTCGCGGTCTGCGGGATCACGTTGGCCTTGTACCCCGCCTCCAGCATCGTGGGATTGGCGGTGTTGCGCAGCGTGGCGCCGATCATCCGGGCGAGCGGCCCCAGCTTGGCGACGGTCTTCTCCGCGTCGTCCAGGTCGAGTTCCAGCTCCAGGACCCTGGAGGTCTCCTCAAGGAACGTCCGCACCGTCCGCGTCATCCGGACCGGCCACTCGTACCGGCCGATGCGGCCCACCGCCTCGGCCAGCTCGGTGACCGCGTTCTCGGCGTTGAGCATCGAGCCGTGCCCGGCCCTGCCGGTGGCGGTCAGGCGCATCCAGGCGATGCCCTTCTCGGCGGCCTCGATCAGGTAGAGCCTGCGCGCCTCGTCGATGGAGACGCTGAACCCGCCCACCTCGCCGATCGCCTCCGAGCACCCGTCGAACAGGCCCTTGTGCTCGTCGGCGAGCCACTGGGCGCCGTACTTGCCTCCCGCCTCCTCGTCGGCGGTGAAGGCCAGCACCACGTCCCTCGGCGGCCTGCGTCCCTCGGCGAGCCGCTGCCGCACGACGGCGAGGATCATCGCGTCCATGTCCTTCATGTCGACCGCCCCGCGCCCCCAGACGCACCCGTCGGCGATCTCGCCGCTGAGCGGGTGCTGGGTCCAGTCGTCGGCGTTGAAGGGGACGACGTCCAGGTGGCCGTGGAGCAGCAGGGCGTCCCGGGAGGGGTCCTCTCCCGCGATGCGGGCGACCACGTTCGCCCTGCGGCTGTCCGACTCCAGGATCTTCGGCTCCAGCCCGACCTCCGCCAGCTTCTCGGCCACGTACTCGGCGGCGGCCCGCTCACCGGGCCCCGAGTTGTCGCCCGCGTTGGTCGAGTCGATCCTGATCAGGTCGCGGCACAGCCCGACGACCTCGTCCTCAGCGTTGATCGCCGTCATGGTGGACTCCTTGGGGTTTCGGTACGGCTTCCACCTCCCATCCTGCCGCCGGGCGCCCCTTCCCGGCACCCCGCCCGCAGCCGCCCTCTTACCGATATGACGGCGGCTCAAGAGTTTGCTAACCTAAGTCCGCCGACGCGGGATGACGGTCCCACGTGCAGGCACCACGTCCGGGTGGCGGAATAGGCAGACGCGCTAGCTTGAGGTGCTAGTGCCCTTTGCGGGGCATGGGGGTTCAAGTCCCCCCTCGGACACGTTCGATTCGCCCATGAGGTCCTGGTCAGACGTAGAGCTGACCAGGATTCTTCTTTTTCCGGGGTGATAGGTCCGCCGAACGCCGAGCCCGGCGTACAGCCGGGCCCTCCTGACCGGCTCAGCCTTTCCCAGAATTCGTACTGCGTCACCCATGGTGTTCATCACCTTCGCAAGGTCGTCTCGGGTGAGCTGCCGCCTGCGGTTCGGTTCACGGCGCAGCTGTGCTTCAGTTCGGATCTTCTTGGCTTGTTCCTCTCGGATCCAGCCGACGACGACAACCGAGAGAGCTTCAACCGTTCGCCCATCTCCTTAGTAGCGTCGATGCCCCGTGGCTGCACGATCCCGGCATGTTGAAGATGTGCCCGCTCACGGTGATTTGAGTTCATAGGTCGAACAGGGCGCGCAGGCGACGAGCGTCGTTTCGGTAGTGTCGCCGGGCGTGGGTCATATTGACGTGCCCGACGTGGCGGAACGCGCCGATCGCGAAGTTTCTACAGGTCGCCATCACCTGGGGCAGACTGCCGGTACAGATCTGGCAGGAATCCTCACGGAAGGTGACGTCGCGGATGTGGTGCAGGGCCTCCACTCCGGTGCCAGCGGACGTAGGTGCTCAGATGGGCGGGTCCGGCCAGGTCGACGGGCAGGTTCGTGATGACATAGGCCACCTTTTACTGCTGCCCGAGCCGCGCAGATCGGCGACGTGCCGCACGATCCGCATGACCTGAACCGCGCCGGGGAAGTCGACGCCGTCGGCGAGGGCGGTACGGACGGTGCGGCGTTCGCTGCGGCCGTGACCCCGGTCGCTCTCGGTGTAACCGGTGCCGCGGCACATCACTCTGGCCATGCTCGCCCTGGCCTTCTTGTCCGCGATCGCCGCCACCCAGCACCCCTGCGACGAGGAGTACATCGCGCTGACCATGCCCGAGATCCGCCAGTTGCTGACCGTCCTCGTCCTGAACTCGCACCCCGCACCGCACCGCAGGTTCTGCACCGGTCACAATGACACCGACGTCATCAAGCCACCGCTCGCCGCTGCCACTACCAGCGCAGATCCCAACCATGATCCCGAAGTGTCACTGGAGTCTAGGCGCCGGGTGATCGGAACGCGGAGTCTCTGTCAAGAGACGAAATCTGCGGAGAACTCCGCGATCTCCACAGGTGGCGGAATCGTTAGATGCTCGCGCTCGACGACAGAAGGGTCCTGCTGTTCCTGCGCAAGTATGCTCTTGAGAAGATCGACTTCATGCTTGGTGAGAACCGGCTCTGGCAGTGAGGTGTAGACCTCGCAGTATGCGATGTCGATCTGTTGAACTTGGTTCGGCTCCAATGGGGCGTGACGGGTCGGGTTCAGCTCCAAGACATCGTCCATGACAGCGTGCCGCCCAAGTGGGGAGAGAACTCCGATCACCGGGATACCATCCAGGCTCTGGGCATAGCGTTGCCACTGACGTGACATCTCATCAAGTCCACACCACGAGTAGCCAACGGCAACCCTGCGACAGATATCCTTCGGGATCTTGCCGTAGAGATACGCTCCCTGCCGGAGACTCACCTTCAAGGCCAGGCGAGGGTCCCGCTGGGCCGCTTGGCGCAGGAATTCTCCGCCTTCGGCCAGAGAACCGGCGTTCAACAGGAGGACACCCAGTTCGAAGGCTGCCAGGGCTTGCTGTTTGTCAGCCCAGCCGAGGAGGTCGACACCCCGCGGTCCGAACCACGTCAGCATTCGCTTCCGCTCGGGTGAATCCGATTTTGAGGAGCCAAGGCCGGTCCCAGCGGAGGCGGTGCTACCTGTGGTGTTGCCCACAGATTGATCGATGCTTCCAGCAGAGGCGTTGGGCTCGGAGGCGGAAGAGAGCGTCTTGCCGGCAGCACGGTCGACAACAGCTTCTTCGTCGGCCTGCCGAGGGGCGCCGTTGTGAAGGTAGCTGCAATACCGCTGGTGCCAGTCCGCCATCGTTCCCAGTGCTTCATCAGGATCGATACCGGTCTGTTCCAAGACCTCACGGCAGGCATGCACGAGGCTGGAGACTGTCTCCCACCGAAGGGGAGTCACCCGAATCCCGTTCAGTATGTCGTGGACAGCAGTTTTGCTCAGCGGATGACGTCTGGGCGTGTGGCGAGACAGTGCGCCGTACGACGGGTTTCCTGCTATATCCCGTGCTTCCCTGAGCGCTGCGACGAGCTGTTCGCGCCCCCGGCTTGGGGGATGGCCATTCACGACCATGGACACCGCCGTTCATCATCATTGATGCGATCTCCGAATTGTCCCGCATATCCAAAGCATCAAGAGCATCTACGCGTCCGATTCGATCATCTCGAACCCTCTCGGAACGAACAAGACCAATGATCAACATCTCAATGTGATCATTCTAAATCGTTCCGAATCGCCCTGAGCAGCTGGAACGACTCAGAACGATCCGGTGTAGCGCAACGAGGCTTCGAAACAGATGGCTTAACAGAACCTTTGTTCGTTCCACTTCGTTTCGCATCGATCTGACCCCTCCCGCGATGGTCTGTATAGATATGTCCACATTGAGAAGGCGATAGACAGGTAAGCAAGCAAAAGGGAGCTTCCGGTCAATCAATGGTCCGGAAGCTTTTTCAATCCGGAGGTTTGATGATCCTGTACGGCGTGGTGATCAAGGCGATCATCGCTATCGCCCTCTCTGTTGCTGTGGGAGGGGGCGCCGCCCTGCTCGCGCTGCGTTCAGGCAAGTCGCCATCGGCTTCCCTGTTGGTAGGGCTGACCGTCGGGACCGCTGCCTTGGGCGGCTTCTCCCCGATCTTGTTCGGTTAGAGCAGGACCGGCAGAGAACGAAAGGTGTAAAGGAGGGGCCTTTATATGTCGGAGCGCCAACCGTATGGCCGGATACGGCTGGCGCTTCATCACCACCGGTCGTGCGAGCCCTACCCGGTGAGCCGCATCGCAGCACTGGGTCACCGTCGGGGCTGTCGGGATCCTTGCCGAGGAACCAGAGTGCCATGAGCCGGCATGGCGAGGAGTGCGAACCGATCTCCAAAGCCCAGCAGGGCTAGGCACCAGATCGGGGATCGTCCTCAAGAACTCGTTCGCGCAGAGCCTCCAGTTCCCGCCCCAGAGCACCCGACCCGACGAGCATCAGGGCGTGTACCGCGCTCACCTCCCGGGCGGATGCCCATATGCCCGATCCGCAGGCCTGGAACGGGAGGACCTCGATCGAGTGGACCCGGAAAGCGGCCGGGTCCAGGTATCGCATGCCCCCGGTCCCGCACAGGTAGGTCGTGGCGCCTGTCAGCCAGGCCAGGTCGGCCAGGCGTTGCGAGCGTTCACCGGGTGCGAGCAGATCGCTGCTGTGCAGGATCTGCCCCCGCCACCCGACCTCCTCCAGCAGCAGGCGCGTGGACAGCTCCGTCACGTCCGCCAGTCGATCCGTGCTCTCGAACGCGGCGAGTAAGGGTTCAAGCCGCCTCTTGAACGACGGCCAGTAGGCACTGTGCCGGTAGTGGTCGGCGAGGAGCTGGGCGACACGGCGCCGGCAGCGAGCGGGATCGGCCAGGCGCGCTCCGCGGATGGAGGTGGAGCGGCCGTGCGGCAGATGGGTGGAAATGGAGAGCCACTGCGGCTGCCGCGAGCCGTCGAGCGAGGCGAGGCGCGCGCGGTGCTGGTAGTCCCTGCGTGCGAACTGCACGTCGTCCAGGACGATCCAGTAGTCGGCGGTGAACAGCTTGGCCAGCGTCACCAGTCGGGGGAAGAGGTTGGGCTGGTGGATGGCGCACACCTCGCCGTACGGCAGGTCAGGGCGTAAGGAGCCTGCTGTCGAATCCGGCGCGGAGAAGAGCCTGGTAGGCGTCATGGACCTCTCCTGGGACGGGCTGCTTGATGGCGTAGCCAAGCTTGGGGTACTCGATCACGCGCTGGAGGTCGCCGACGAGCATGTCGATGACCAACTTCGGATCACCGATCGAGCTGACGTAGTCATCCAGCTCAAGCGGCTCGGAGGCGCACACCACCTCGACCTCGGGCCATACCTTTCGTGTCGTGGCGTAGGCCCGACGCTCCATGTACGGCTTGGAGATCAGGAGCACCGAACCGGGCTGAATACCCGCATCGGCCAGCACCTGGCGGGACAGTGCGATGTTCTGGCCGGTGTTGGTGGCGTTCGGCTCCAGCAGAATCGCCTCGTCGGACATGCCGAGGTCGAGCGCGTGCTCGCGGTAGTGGACGGCCTCGCCTCGGGGGAAGCGCGCCGCGGTGGTGGAGCTGGTGGCACCGGAGAAGACGAGCAGCGGGAACCAACCAGCGCGGTGCAAGTCGACCGCCGCGCGTGCCACCCCCAGATCGTGGCTACCCAGGCCGATAGCCACGTCACACCGGCTCAGGTCGTGGTGCATCTGGTGGTAGTCCCAGATGGTGTAGGCGTGCTGCCACTGCTCGTCGGTGATGACCTGCTGCTTGACACTCACTCGATTGCTCCCTGGTCGCCGTGGCAGAGGAAGGCGGATCTCCCCCTGGATGGTCCGCTGAATGCCCTCGATGCTGCGCAGTTGGTGCGCGAGCCCGTGCTGCGCGGCCTCGCGCGCGGCACGGTCGAGGATCACCACCCCATCATCCACGGTGGCCCGATCCGAAAGCAGGACGTGCCCGTAAGCCGTCTCCAGCCGGACCCGCTGCATGGGCGCATCGGTGACTGCGGTAGCACGAGCGAGATCGATCAGGCGTAGCGCCTCCGAGAAGTTCCCTGCGCCACGGTGGGCCAGAGCGAGTTTCTGGTGCGCGACGGACCAGTCCTCGGGTTCACCGAGATTCTCGAACTCGCGGATGGCGGTCGTCATCAGGCGGGCGGCGTAGTCATTCTTGTCGTTCTTGCTCAGGGCGGTCCCCACCCACAGCCGGGCTCGCGCCCTATCGCGTGGTGAGAGCCTGTCGTCCACCGCCAGCGCCTCATATTCCTTGGCGGCCTCGTCCAACCGGCCCCCCATCTCGGCGACCACCGCCAACGAAAGGTCGAGTTGCGCGATACGACGGGGGATGTCGAGCTGTCCATAGATCGATCGGGCGTTGAGGTAGGAGCGACGAGCGGACAATGGGCCGGCGACTGCTCCTTGGTCGCGCTGGAGGTCGCCGAACAACGTCGTCGATCGTGCGAACAGGTAAAGACCCTTGTCGTCCAAGGCGTGCGGGTCGTAGCGGGTGAGCCATCGGTTCAGCAGGTCGGTGGCGTAGCTGAAGCTCTGGCGGCTGAGCGCGACCACAGCCCGGTCAAGGTCATCCGTCCAGGTCTCGTAGTCCCAGGCCCGTGGTCCCATCTGGGTGACTCTCAGCCCTTGGTCCACATCCTGGCCGAGTTCCAAGAGCAGCGTCTCGAAACGCAGGTGAGTCGCCGAATTCGCGCGAGCGAGCGCGGTGTCCAGGATGGCTTGGGTATCCGGACGTGGCCGAGTAGTGGTACCGAGCTGGTCCCACTTCGCCACGGTGCGGGGAGCCACGCCGAGGTGCTGCGCGAACACCCGCACGCTCATCCGCAAGGCTCGGCGAAGTGCACGCGCTTCGAGGCCGGTCCACTCATGCACGGTCGTCACGTCGCTGCTCCCTTCCACGGCCATGGAAGCACGTAGCGGTACCGAGGGCTTACGGAAGTGCAACGCAAGTGCGACAGCGGGTCGTATCCAGCGGGGTCGGGGCTGGCCATGCTCGAAGAGCGGGCCATCAGCCCCGACCACGGTAAGGACGGCTACCTTGTGGACACTCACCGAACAACACGATGTGGACGGCCCGATCGTCTACGGGTACCTGCGGCTGCATCGTTCGACGCCCGAGCGGCACGCCGCCCTGACGGTAGCCCTCGCCCAATACTGCGAGCAGCACGAACTGCAGCTCTGCGGCATCTTCACCGATCGAGGGGCCGCATCGTCGGACGACCCGGCCTTCGCCGGCCTGCTGGACGTCCTTCTCATGTCCGGCGCCTACGGGGTGGTTCTGCCCACTACGCACCACCTGGGCGAGAAGTCCATCGCGACTCGGCGGCGGGAACAGCTGAACGCGATTGGGGCGCGGCTGCTGGTCGTGCGGGGAGCCCTCCGTACCACTGGCTCTTCCGCCAGCCGACCAGTCGTGACTCTGGCCCGCGCCGTTCCCCATGGCCAGCTCGAACCAACTCGCCAAGGACCCCATGATGATTGACACCTTCGTGGCACCACCGCCTAGCAGCGAATTCAACCCGAACGTGCCAGCGGTAGAGCGCACGTACGCCGCGCTCGCAGGCTCCGACAAGGACGGCTTCGAGGCCGACCGTGCAGCCGCCGGCAGGCTGAAGGGGGCGATTCCTGGGGTAACCGAGGTCGTCCAGAAGAACGCAGCGGCTGTCGCGCGGGCTGTCGCCTCCCCGTACACCTTCGTGAAGTGCTCGATGCAGCCCCGGTATGACCCCGGCGCCGTCGAGGTCGCCCAACTGATACAGGCGCGGGCGCCGCGCTGGGTTGTCCTGTGGCGCCCGTACTGGCGGGTCCTGCAGGCGTGGGAGTGCTCCGACCCGCGGCTGTGTCGCACCGTCATGGGGCACAGCGCCGCCGAGCTGTGGCAGCGCATGCAGGAAGCTGAACTTGATCTCTGGCGGGCCTCCCCGCGCGCCATGACCGCGAACCGGCCACCCACCACACCCGTCCCGGGTGGCCGTGAGGATCTGCCAGAGGCGGCCCCGAGACGATCACCGGACCCGGCAGCACCCCGCCGGCCTGGAAGACCTCGAGGCCCCAGACCACACCAGGAGGGAGCGCATCGTGTTCGCGTTTAGTGACGCGTTCCTGGCGGTCGCCGCCGGGTGGCCGTGTTGTTTCTCCTCGTCTTGGCGTGGACAGCCCAGCAGGCTCACAACGTGCGGCCGTCCACGTACTCCGGCGCGGGCCCGTGCCCCTACCCAGCACCCATGCTGCCCCGCACCGCCTACGACGCCGACGGGCGCGGGCACGAGCAAACCAGCCGAGGCCGGGCCTACCGCGACGTCATCCAGATGTACGCCGCCTGGTGCGCAAGCACCACCTTGACCACACCAGCCGCGGCGAATGGTACGAGGCCGACCCGTACGTGAACCAGGCGGAAGCGGGCTGACTATGCCCCTGCCCGGCTGGCGTGGACACCCCACGTCAGGAACCCGAAACAGGACAAGGAGTAGAGACATGAGCACTCTGACCCCGGAGGAGACGGTCACGGTCGACACGGGAGAGACGTTCGACCCGTTCGCCCTCAACATCGAATTCATCGAGAACACCCCGGCGGCCGACACGGTGCTGATGTGCAGCACCGGCGACAACTGCGGAACCTCCTGCCCGAGCGCCTGCACGACCTCGTAGTCCGCGGGGCGCGAGTTCATACGGGCCCGCCCCCCCTTTTCCCCAGAACGGAGCGTGAGTGATGACGCGGTCGCGGCGGACCCTGTACCGGTGCACGGGCGCCGGGATGCTGCGCGCGGCGGTGAACCTTTCCGCCCCCGCCCTGCCGCAGTGGCCGGGGCCCGCCGCGTCCCCCGAGCAGTGGCGTTCCTGGCTCGGCCCGATCTGGGCCGATGACACGTTCCGGCGCGCGGTCTCCAGTGCCAGCCTGGACCTGGCCCGCCAGGTGGAGGCAGTCCTGGACGGGCGGTTGTCGAACGCTCGCCGGGCGCGTCGCGCCGCGCTCGCGGTCGCCCGGTACGCCATCAGGTATGAGCACCGGTCCACGCCGTTCGGCCTGTTCGCCGGCGTCTGCCTGGTCGACTTCGGCGAGACATCCGCCGTGCTTGTCGGGGATGAGCACGAGATCGTTACCCGAGCCGCCCCCCGGGCGCTGGACAAGATGATCAGCGCCCAGGAAGCCGACGGCGTGTCGATGGCGGCCGTCGAGGTGTGCGTCAACAACCTGGTGTACGTGCGCGGCGGCCGCGTCTTCGTGCCGTCCGAGGGCGCGTCGGAGTTCTCCCTCGCACTGACGCCCGCGCTGACACTCGTTCTCCAAGCGGCCACATCGCCCATCCGGTATGCGGCGCTCGCGGGCAAACTCGCCGCAGAGTTCCCGCAGATGGAGGAACACCGCCAGGCGGCGTTCCTCGCGGAGCTGCTGCGGCTTCGGCTACTGCTGTCGGCGTTGCGTGCCCCCGCCACGGTCGTTGACCCAGCAGCCGTCCTGCCTGCCGTCGCCTTGGACGCCCGCGATCGGGACGCGTGCGTGGACCTACGGCTGGACGCCAAGGTTCGGCTGCCGGAGACAGTCGCGGTCGAGTTGGAAACCGTGGCAACCGTGCTGGCCAGGCTCGCGGCCAACCCAATCGGCACCCGGGCGTGGCGGCGCTACACCGAGCAGTTCGCCGCCCGATGGGGCGAAGACGCCGAGGTCGGCCTGGACCAGCTCGTTGACCCAGACAACGGGTTGGGCCTGCCTGACGGGTTCGGCTCGGTGTCCGAACCGCCACGACCGATGTCGCGGCGCGACCGGCTGCTGTTGGATCTCGCAGGCACCGCCGCCGTCGAACGCCACCGGACGGTGATCCTGTCCGAGCCGCTCATCGAGGAGTTGGAAGCGGCCGCAGGCGAACCCACCGCCCTTGCCCCGCACTTCGAGGTGTGCGCACAGGTCCAAGCCCGTTCCCTCCCAGCGCTCGACCGAGGCGACTTCCGCGTCCGCGTTCACACCGTCTCCAGGGCGGCAGGCACAATGACGGGACGATTCCGGCACCTGTTCCCGCAGGCCGCCGGGCAGGTAGCCCTTCCCACGGTTGACCCTGTGGCGGAACTGGCTCAGTTGTCGTTCCATCCCTCCCGCGTCGAGGCCGACCTACTCACGCGCACCCCGCGAGTCCTGCCGAAGCTGGTCAGCGTCGGAGAGCACCGGGACAGCGACGCCACGGTGTTCGTCCCCTCTGATCTGGTCGTGGGTCTGCGCGGCAGCCACCTCTACCTCGCGGTGGCCGCCACCGGGGAGCGCCTGGAGCTGCTCGCGCCGACCGCGCTCAACTTCATGTGGAACAACTTCACCCCGCCGCTGGCCCGGTTCCTGGCCGAGATCAGCCGTGCCGCGACTCCGCAGGTGACCTGGTTCGACTGGGGTGCGGCGTGGACGCTGCCGTTCACGCCGGGGCTGCACTATCGGCGCAGCATCATCGTTGCCGCCCGCTGGCAGCTTCGGGCCCGCGCCCTGCCCGGCCGTGCGGCATCCCTGGAGGAGTGGGCCGCGCAGCTGCACGCCTGGCGCGGCCGGGCGGGTGTGCCGGAGCGTGTGCTCCTGGCCATGGACGACCAACGCCTGCTGCTGGACCTCACCGGGGAGATGGACCTGGACGTGCTCCGTACGCACCTGCGCGGCTCCCCCATTGCGGTGCTCTACGAGGCGCCGCCGCCGGACATGAATGGATGGATCGGCGGGCGGGCCCACAGCATCGTCGTCGCGGTCAAGGCGGGCCGATGAGCCCGCCCACGACGCAGGCCCTGGCCGAGGGCGCGCTGGGGATAGCGTTGCTGCACATCGAGCGCGGCAACCTTGCCGCAGCCCGGCCCCTGCTGACCGAGGCGGTCACCGGTGGCGTCAGTACCGGCTCCAACGCTTCTCTGTTCCACGGCGCCCCGGCCCTGGAGTTCGTGCTTGGCCGTGCCGGGCGCGCCGACCAGACCGTTCAGACGGCCGTCGACCGGGTCGTGGCCGCCCGGCTCGCCGCGGCCAGCTGCCGACGAAAGGCGACCCGGCTCCCGGCACTGGCAGAGTTCGATCTCATCCGGGGGCTCACCGGGCTGGGGGTGGTGCTGCTTGCCCGAGCAGGCTCGCCGCCGCCGCTGCTGCAGGAGGTGCTGGCCTACCTGGTGACGCTGGCAGTCCCGGCCGAAGCCGATGCCCAGGTCCTGCCCGGGTGGTGGTCGCCGGACAGCCCCACACATGAGGAGATCACCGGTGGACACGCGAACAACGGGGTAGCCCACGGCATCGCCGGCCCGTTGGCGCTGCTATCTCTCGCCGCCCGCCGCGGCGTCCTGGTGGAAGGCCAGATAGGCGCCATCAAGACGTTCACGGCCTGGCTGGAGAAGTTCGGCTCCTTCTACTGGATCACCCTGGACCCGCTCGCCGCTGAGGCGTTGCAGGCGCCGTCCCTGCGCCCTTCCTGGTGCTACGGGGACCTTGGTATCGCCCGCACGCTGCAACTGGCAGCCTGTGCGCTCGGCGACGACGCCCGCAGGCAGAAGGCCGAAGAACTCGCCATCGCCGCCCTCACCGATCCGGCCCGGCTGAGCCGGGTCACCGATGCGTCCCTCTGTCACGGCTGGGCCGGGCTGCTGACCGTCACGACCGCCCTCGCCGCCGACAGCCGTACCCCCGACCGGTTCGCCGAGCCCATCCGGCAGACCCGCCAGAGGTTGGAAGCGGGGATCCCCGCACTGTCCAAGCCCGGGTTCATGGAAGGCCGAGCCGGAGCCGTCATGGCGCTGAAGGGCTCCAACGTGACCGGCTGGACCCGCGCCCTGTTGATCAACTGACCCGCTGTCACAACCGAGCAGGAGCGAACCGAGGACATGGACTGGAACGACGAGAACCTACCGCTGCCCGACGAACCGAAGTGGTGGCACGCCACCATCCGCTTTCCCGGCGATGCCGGAGCGACCCCGAAGGCTGCGACCGCACTCGCGGCCGCGCTGTCCGGCTGGCGTTTCCACTTCCTGCGCAAGGAAGGCCATCTCCGGCTGCGCACCGAGAGGCCCGCTGCCGACCTGCTCGATCAGCTCGTCGCCGACGAGGTCGCGGCCGGTTGGGTTGGCGGCATCTACGAACCGGAGATCGAAACCTTCGGCGGCGAGCAGGGTATGGCCATCGCCCACGAGGTGTGGTGCGCCGACAGCCCCGCGGCCTTGGCCGAGACCGGCAGCCCGTACGCCCGTGAGCGGTGCATCCTGCTGCTCTCCACCATGAACCGCGCGGCGGGCCTCGACCCGTTCGAGATCAGCGACGTGTGGGCGACATTCGGCAACCTCCGCCCGGCGATCGACCCACCGCAGGCGGCCTACCAGGCGTCTGCGATCACTGCCATGCGGCGGCTCGTGCACGCCGACGCCGCCAAGCGGGACACCACCGAACCCGGCTGGCCTGACCGCGTCGCCGCGTTCGAGGACGCCGGACGCCGCCTGGCCCGGCTCGCGACCGGTGGGCAACTTCGGCGGGGGCTGCGCGCGGTCCTCGCCCACCATGCGATCTTCGCTTTCAACCGCGCGGCCACCCCCGTGGCCGAGCAGGCTGCCGCAGCCTGGCTGGGTTGGAACGTCGCCTTCGGAGACGGCAACCCAGCCACCGTGTCCAGCGGTCAGTCCGCGCCCATAACCCTTGTTTTCGAGAGGATGGAGAGCACCATCACTACGACCGACCCCGCCGAGCTGCGCAACGCCATGGTGGACAAGTTCACCGGCTCCGGCCACCTGCGCACTCCCGCGATCATCGACGCCTTCCGGGACGTCGAGCGCCACCGGTTCATCCCCGACGTCGATGTCTTCGCCGCCTACGTCGATGACGCCGTGTCGGTGAAGAACGACCGAGACGGCGAGATGATCTCCTGCATCTCCGCGCCGTCTATCGTCGCCACCCAACTGGAGCAACTGGGCGCAGAGCCCGGCCACAAGGTCCTGGAGGCTGGGGCAGCCACTGGCTACAACGCCGCCCTCCTCGGGCGACTCGTCGCCCCCGGCGGCCGCGTGTGGACGGTGGACGTCGACATTGACCTCGTCAGCACCGCCGCGAAGCATCTGGCCGCTGCTCGCGCGTCGAATGTGACCGCGCTGCTGGCCGATGGCGCGGCCGGTCTGCCCGAGCATGCCCCGTTCGATCGGATCCAGTTCACCGTGGGCGCCGGTGACATCCCCCTCCCCGTCCTGAATCAACTGGCCCCGGACGGCCGTCTCGTCATCCCGATGCGGATCCGCGGCAGTATCTCTCGCTCCTTCGCCTTCGAGCGCGACGGAGACGGCGAGACCTGGAAGACCGTCTCCTGCGAGATGGCCACGTTCGTCCCGCTACGCAAAGGCGTATGTGACGACGTCCGTACCGTGGTCCCCATGGCCGGGGAGGGCAATGTCCGGCTGGAAACCTACAGTGAGCAGCTCGTGGACCGGGAGGCGATGCGGACCGTCCTGGACGAGCCCTCCCACCAGGTCTACACGGGCGTGAAGTTCCGGCAGGGTTCAGCTTGGGAGTGGGTCTATCTGTGGTTGGCGTGCGTCCTGCCCAACGGCCTGTCTCGGGTACCTGGTCGGCGGCCCGGGTTCACCCCGCATTTCGGGTGGGGTTCGATGGCGGCGCTCGACGGCGACAGCCTGGCTTATCTGACCGTCCGCGAGGGTGAAGACACCGTGGGCCGGTTCTGGGAGATCGGCGTCATCGGTCACGGCCCGCGCGCCGCCGACCTCGCGGAGCAGGTCGCTTCCGCGATCCAGGAATGGGACCGCGACTACGGCAACGACGCCCCGGCCCCCGGCTTCCGCATGGCCACGGCCGCCAACCGCGACCTGCTGAAGGCCGCTGACTCACGCTTCGTCATCGACAAGACCAACAGCCGACTCGTCATCGACTGGCCGTAGGAAGGGGAACAGCGTGATGAACCCTGCGATCGCCGCCCGTATCCCGCTGGTCTGCCGCCCCAAAACCCCCGGGCTTCCACTGGACAAGCGCATTGCAGAACTCACCGCGCTGACCGCCGAAACACCCGGCGCGGACCACTCCAAGCGGGTGGCCCGCGCCTGCGGTGTCCTCAACTTCTCCGCGCTCATCGCCTCCGACAGCGGCATGCCCGACCTGGCAGCCGAACTGTGCTGGCGGCAGCACAAGGTCTTCGCCGAAGCCAAGAGCCTAGACCAGGACATCGCCGTGATGTCGCTGATGCCGCTGGTGAACATCGCCCGGCTCCTGATCCGCGAAGGTGAAGGTAGCGCTGCCTTCGCGGTGCTGCAGCAGTTGTACCAGGCCGCCGAGCAGCGCGGCGCCACCGTCATCCGCGATCACGCCGTCGACCTGTCGCCGTTGATCCGGACCGTCGCAGACCACCGCACGATCTGTACGGAGCTGTGGGTCGCCCTGCTGATCGACGGCGCCAGAGCCCTCGCGAGCGTCGGCCGTTGGACCGAGGCGGCCGAATCCATGGCCGCGCACCGCGGCGTCGGTCAGCGGCTTCTCGACGGCCGCCAGCTCACGATCATGTCGCTGATGGAACAGGGCCTCCCGCAGCAGGCCGCCACCATGATCGACTCCAGCGTTCCCACAGAGCCCTGGGAGAACGCCGTCGCCGCCATCCTGCGCGTCTACTGCCGTCCTCCGACCACGCCGACACCACAGAACGAACTGGACCATGCGGGGCGGGAAACTCTCGCGCTGATCACCGACCCCGACCCGATGACCGCAGCGTTCCGGACCCGGCTCGCCCTGACCGTGCTCGACCTGACCGCCGACCGAGCCACGGCATATGACTCCGACCTGCGGTCCACTGTCGTCGGCGTGGCCTGCTCGGACGCCTACGCTGCCCGAGAGGTCATGGGGCACCACGGGATGCGCTCCCGCATGACCCCGCAGCAGGAACAGGAAGTCGCTGGCGTGCTCACCGCCTCGGGGTTCGGCGCCGGGCACCTTCCAGCAGCCCACCTGGATGCCCTCACTACCGCAGTCCGCCACGGCGAGGACAGCCTGCGCGCCCTGCTTGCCGAGCTACACGGAGCGGCCTGAGCCGACCTATGATCGCTACTCCGGCCGTGGTTGCGAACCCCGCACTCCAATCACGGCAACCGCCCGGCGCAGGCCCGAACCGGGCGGCGCGGCCGTGGAACGACGCTACTGGAGAGCCCACCCCACGGCCTGGCGGGAGCGCACGCGCCGGAGCTAATGGTCACGACCCGGCATGGCGAAGCCTGGCGGCCTAACGCGCAACCAACCGAGGACGGCGGGCGGGTAAGACCTCAACGGCGGCCCGTCGCTGAATCCCCAGCGTGTTAGGGGATGTGCTGCAGGGTGGAACCGTTCCAATAGAGGCGTGGGGCCTGGGTCCATGCCACCGGGTAATGAGGCAGTGGGACGGCCTCGGGAATGGCAGGACCAGGCAAGCGCTCGCCCGTTTGGCCGTTTACCCAAGTGGTGGCCACCGGCGTAGGCGCCCAGTTGGGATCGCCGACCAGGACCGCGGCGACGGCACCGGGTGGCAGGCCGACCGATCCACCAGGCGCGGGGATACGCCACTCTCGTTCCCAACTGAAGTCCATGACGCTTCGCCCATCAGTGCGGATGGGACTGCCCCAGACCTGGATCTCAGCGGGCCACTGCTGGTGGACGGCTTCCGGTATGTAGGCGATGGCGCCACCCCCAGCGGCGATGACACCACTGCGACGGAGGAAGATACCCCACGGTGACATGCCACGCTCAGTGAGCATGTGAAACAGGTGAGGTCCGGGGCTCTCCGGCAGGCAAACGGCCGGAACGCTGGCGCGGAAAGGAACGAAAGCGCGGAGAGTCTGTGTCCCGAGGATGGCGTCCAGGCGTTGCTGAGGGGTCATCGTCTTGATGCTCGTCGGGACAGTGGGAGTGAAAGTCGAGGTCGGCCGGCGACCACAGAAATGAATCAAGAGATCGCTCTGGCCAGGGCCAGTCGCCGCCAAGAGCGGTAACAACGCCGCGGTGGTCGGGTCCGTCACGCTACCAATGATCCCGCTTTGCACCCCCTTCCGGGCACCTGTTATAAGAGCCCTTCCGTACGGCAACGCCTTGGATCTGGACGGGAGTCACCGCCGTCGACCTCGGCCTGACTGGCTACCACCGGGCTTCGGTTGGAGGGACAGTGACAGTCCGGTCTCGGCGACGAAGCCGTCCAGTAGCGCCGGCTGATACTGCATCTGTTTCAGTTTGCTGCGGATGACGAGGGTGAGCTGGTTGATGCCGTCGGCGGCGAGGTTGAGCGGCTTGTCGCGCGGGCAGGCCCATGCCCCCTCGGCAAGCTTGAGTTCGGGTGCGTAGGCGGGGAACCGGTAGACCAGCAGCCAGTCGGTGTGCGCGTTGATAAACGCCCGGGTCGCGGCGCGGACGTGCGCGGGCAGCCCGTCCCAGACGACCATGATCGACCCGCTCAACCGCTGATGCACCGTACTCAGCAGGGCCGTGAGATCCTCCGGCCCCCCCTCCGCCTCCCCTTGCAGCGATGGTGGGTGATCGTCCGATAGATCAGCCTCGTGCGCATCCCATGCTTGATGCAGGCAACCCGCCAATTTCCCCCTTACACCTCAACAAGATTCTCACAACACAGGCATCCCTTTGCCGATTAGGTCATCCGTAATCATTAAATTCCTCCATTGCGAGCAACTCACCCAACGGTCAGATAACTGTGTCTTACCTGGACGTTCCTGTTCTCTACCTGAGACGATGTTCTGTTCGGCCCACCCAAGGTAGGAATTGGAGGCGATCGATGGATTATTCTTTTTCCGGCGCCGTTCGCAAGGCAGCGGCCAAATGGGCCGACGGACTGATTGACTTGGATGGCAAGAACACACTGCTCTATTTTAAAAAGGGGGCTCCTGCCACACTCGACCTCAATGGAGCCGACCCTCCTGCACTCACAGCACTGTTCCACGGAAAACCAACCCGACTAAGTGTTCTTTTTCGTGATTCGGCGCGCCGTGACGCGATGTGCGCACGCGCACGAACTCTTCGCAAGAAGATCATTACCCTTGACGAAGAACAGGGCATAGAAACCGGCCGGCTGGCTCGTGGCCTAGTTCACGTGATGCATTCCTCGCGGAATAGCAGAGTTGTGCCGCTGCGTGCGCCTCTCCTCTTACAGAGCTTCAGCCTGCGCACCCGGACAGAGTCCGACTTCATCTTGAAAATCTCCGAAGAGGTCACCCTCAACCCGGTGTTGATGTACGCGCTGGACCGGCTGTTCGGCGTGGAATCCACTCATCTATCGGAGAAGATCACGGCGCTCCTGACCGAGGCCGCCAGCCATGAAGATCAAGTGCAACAGGTCTACCGCATGCTGGAGGAGGCACTTCAACCGTATGGTCACACACCACGATTGGAAACACTGCTGCTGGCGGGCGTGTTCAGCTACGACAAACTCCCCATGGTCCAAGAGCTGCACACATGCGGACAGTTGCTGGCCGACCATCCGGTGATCGCCGCCTTGGCTGGCGATTCCCAAGCCCTCCAACAGTTGCATGACCGGCCCGCCCCCGAGCCGGCTTCGGCTCCCACCGACTCAGTCCGTCCGGAGAACGAATTCCTAGTCTGTGACGCAGACCCCACCCAACAGCGAGCGATCTCCATGGCACTGGCCGGCCATCACCTGGTGATCGACGGACCCCCGGGAACCGGCAAGAGCCAAACGATCGCCAACATCATCGCCTCAATGGCTGCCCAGGGCCGGCGTGTGCTCTTCGTCGCCGAGAAACGGGCCGCGATCGAAGCGGTCACCGACCGCCTCAAAGCCACCGATCTCGGCAACCTGGTCTTCGACCTCCACGACCAGCGGATTCGCCACCGGCAGGTCGCCCAACAGATCAATCAAGCGCTTGAGAACGCGAAACAAGAGCCTCCCTACGACCTGGCCGATCTGCATGCGCGCCTGAGTCGCCACCACGCCACGGCTGTCCGGCACGACAACGAAATGCACAGCCTGCGTCCTCCGTGGGGCATCAGCTTCTATCAGGCACTGAACCAACTCCACGCCTTGAGCGCCGGGCTCGTCAGCAATGTCCACCTCAGCGCCTCCGCGCTCCGGAAAGTCGACATCAGGCTGATCAGCGACCTCGAAGACGATCTGCGACGATACGTGGATCTGGGCGGCCACCAGATCCTGCTGGGGAAATCACCATGGTCGCGCAGTCGTGTGCGGGACAGTGAGGCTCTCCGTGACCTGCTGACTCAACTGGAGCGGCTCAGCCCATCTCGCATCCTGGCACTGCACAATCGCATCTGTGCGCTTGCCGAGAACGCGGGAATTCATCCTCCCGCCACTTTGGGTGACTGGCGAGACCTGCTCCACCTGCTCGACGATGTCGCCGGCACGCTGACGGTATTCGGCCCCACGATCTTCGATGAAGATCTCACCGACCTGTATCACGCCACAGCCGATTGGACATGGCGCGCCGAACATCCCACTGGGATGGGCATCTGGCGCCGTCTCTTCCTACGATGGCACGCCCGCCGACTAGCGATCGGCAACCCACGGACGAGAAAGGTTCTGCACTCCTATCTGAGGGCGGCGCTCGCCCAGCGCGAACGCTGGTACGAGCGGTCCATCCGCGGAACCCTCCCTGCGGAGTTGGCCGGACGCGTGTCCGCCCACGAAAGCTATTCCGAGTTCCTCCGCGACCTGGAATCCGTCGATCAGCACACCGCCCTGGTCCGTTTCTTCCCCCATCACACCCCGGCAGAGGTCGCGGCGACAATGGCAACCCTGCATGCCGAGCGTGGCATGCTGCACCGAATGCCGGAGATCAACCAGCTCGCCGACCGATTTCATGCGCTGGGACTCCAACAGCTGCTGAAGGAGTTGGCCGAGAGGAACACTGATGCCGACTGCTCCGCAGACATGCTCCGGCATGTCTGGCTGACATCCTTCATCGAGTACGTGCAAGTAGAATCCGACCACCTGCGCGGATTCATCGGCGAGACCCACTCCAAGGTCATCACGCGTTATCAACACGCGGACGCTGAGCACCTCCAGACCACGGCCAACCGCATCCGCCGGAAGGTGGCAGAGCGAATCCGACAGGTCGGCGACGACAAGCGCGAGCAAATGAGAACGGTACGAGAGCAAGCGATCCGTACCCGAGGGCACATGCCCGTGCGCCGACTGATAGAGAAGGCACCGGATGTGTTGCTCTCCGCATTCCCGTGCTGGGCCATGTCTCCGATCGTGGTCAGCCGAACGCTGCCATCCAAGCGGCTGTTCGATGCTGTGATCTTCGATGAGGCCAGCCAGATCACCCCGCAGGACGCGATCACCTCCATCATGCGCGGCACCCAGATCATCCTTGCGGGAGACGAACACCAGTTACCTCCCTCAGACTTCTTCAAGCGAGTCCTGGCCGAGTCGATCGACGACAATACGGCAGACCATAAAGACAGCGGCGACGAGGATCGCGATGACGAGGACGGTCTCACCGACTACGAGTCGATCCTGACCCGGCTTATCGCCTTGATTCCTGCCCGTGCCCAACTCTCTTGGCACTACCGCAGCCTTGATGAGCGGCTGATCGCCTTCTCCAACGCCGAAATCTACAAGGGACGCCTGACCACTTTCCCTGGGACGTTGTCCGACCCCCCGATCACTTACCTGACCGTTCCTCACGCGTACACCACAGTGGGGCAGAGTGGTTCCTCCTCCGAGGAGGTCGATGCCGTCGTCCGCCTGGTCCTCGACCACGCCGAGAAGCGCAACGACTTGACCATGGGCGTGATCACGTTGGGGAGCACCCACGCCAGGCGTATAGAGCAGGCGCTGCGAATCGCTCAGCGAGACCGGCCAGACCTCGCCGAATTCTTTTCCGAAGACAAGAGTCCCGGCACCCGCTTCTTTGTGAAGAACCTCGAAACCGTTCAAGGCGACGAGCGTGACGTCATCATCCTCAGCATTGGCCGCGCCCCGGTCAAAGGCCACCAACTACCTCTCAAGTTCGGCGTATTGAACAGAAAAGACGGCCATCGTCGGCTGAACGTCGCCATTACCCGCGCCCGCCGCCGGATGATCGTCGTCGGAGCCTTCCATCCCTTCGACCTTGATCCGGCACGAACCAGTGCGGCCAGACATACCAGTATTGAAATTTTACGGAAATTCCTCATCTTCGCTCTGAACGGCGGGACGAGCGAAGGCTCGGCCAGCGGTCATAAGCTCAACGAATTTGAACGCAGCGTCCTGAACACATTGAAGAAGAGGAACCTCCCTGTCCATCCCCAGTGGGGTTCTGGTGGCTACCGGATCGACTTCGCGCTGAGCCACCCCACCCAGCATGGCCGCATGGTGCTTGCCGTGGAGACCGATGGCGAGCAGTATCACCTGACACTCGGCGCCCGCGCTCGCGATCGGCTGCGCCAGACCCACCTCGAACGGCTCGGCTGGCAGTTCCATCGAATCTGGTCCGCCGACTGGCTGCGTGACCCACTAGGCCAGACCGAAGCCGTCGTCACGGCATGGCGCGCTGCCGTCGCGGCCGCTGACACACCGCTGGAGCCCCCCACCAGCACCGAGCAAAACGTGGACCAGGGCACGAATCCGCACTCCCGGCGTGGGCAACGACCTCCTCATGAGCCCCGCAAGAACATCGGCGACTACACCGATGCCGAACTGATTGCGCTCTGCCTCTGGGTTCTCAGCGATGCCCTGCAGATCGGACGCGAAGACCGGATCAGGGAGGTTGCCTCCGAGTTGGGATTCCAGCGGGTGGGCCGAGCGATCCGCGACCGACTGGAGGCGGCCCTGGAGCGTGCACAGCACATCATCGACACTCAAGGAGGCCACGAGCATGCCGGCACTTGACCCCCGGACGATCGAACGCGTCGCACGGATCATCTGTGACCTCGACGGCCCTTTCGAAAGATATGGTCGGGACCTGGAAACTCTGCTCCTGCATTCCGGCTGGACCGACCCGCCCCTCTATGACGGAACTCCGCGGATTCCCTGGCTGGTCGACGCTATGAAATCAGCTACCGCCGCCGAAGTTGAGCGACTTGTTTGCCGGGTCTGCCACCCGGTGGAGTATGACGAGGGCGGCATATCCTCCGCGGGAGCCGTCCGCGACGCCATCAACCACGCGTTGGCCAACGAAGGACTGACCATCTCCTACATCAGCGATCAACCAATCATGGGACGGTTGAGCAACACAGGGTCCACGGTCTACACCGCCCCCGAGGATCTGGAATCGCGTCTTCCCGCACTCATCGATGACGCCGAAACGGTCGCGTGGCTGGTGGCCCGGGCCAACGAGACTCGGATCTGCGAAGCCAACGGGGCCTACGTATTTGCGCTGGTCGGGATCGGCAGCTTCGTCGAGCACTTACTGCTTTCTGTTCTGACCCGCTGGGACAACGACATCAGGGAGCACGGTTTTACCGATCAAACGGGCAGGGCAATACGCGGAGGTCGGGTATCCCTCGACCAGCTCATCAGGATTGCTTATACCCGAGGATTCATCAAACTCGACCGGAAGGAATTTATCGACAAAGTTCGCGAATACCGTAATTTTGTGCACCTTCAGCGTCAATCGGCAATGGACCTGCATCCTGATCCGCACACCGTGATGATGTGCTGGGGTCCTGTCCGCGCCATTCTCGTAGATCTCGAAGATACGGTCGCCTCCAGGCGTTAGAGGGTGTCTGAAAAGTCCGTTGATGGGGTATGTCGACCATGTAATGACCCGTGTCGGAGCACGGGAGGTCGTCGATGACCGAGAAGCGTGCCACATACCCGACCGACCTGAGTGACGTCGAGTGGGAGGCTCTTGCTCCGTCGATCCCGCCAGTCAAGCTGGGTGGACGTCCGGCGGTGCATGAGCGGCGTGAGATCGTCAACGCGCTGGCGTACTGGCTTCGGGCCGGGTGTGCCTGGAGGCTGCTGCCGCACGACTTTCCACCGTGGCAGACGATCTATCACTACTGGCGGCTGTGGCGGATCGAGGGCCGTTGGCAGGAAATTCTGACCGTGCTGCGGGAGCGAGAACGCACCCGGCAGGGCCAATCCTCGCAGCCGAGCGCGGGCATCTTGGACAGTCAGAGCGTCAAGACCACCGAAAAAAAGGGGGCTGCACGGCTACGACGGCGCCAAGAAGGTGAACGGCCGCAAACGGCACCTGCTCGTCGACACCCTGGGCATCGTGCTCAAGGCCCAGGTGAGTGCGGCCAACATCGACGACCGCGTCGGCGCCACCCTCCTCTTGCACGACATCCGGCACGACTTCCCGCGGCTTGGCCATTGCTGGGCCGACCAGGGCTACCGTGGCCCATTCCTGGAATGGGCCCGCCGGGTTGCCGGCATCACCGTGCAGGTGGTCGCTCGCCGCGACGGCGGCATGCAGCACACCTGGGCACCCGTGGGAGCACCGCCCCGGATCGTGCCCCGGTTCGCCGTCGTCCCGCGCCGTTGGGTCGTGGAAAGAACCTACGCCTGGCTGGGCCGCTACCGCCGATTGGCCAAGGACTACGAGTACCTGCCGGCCACCTCGGAAAACACCATCTACCTGGCTATGGGCTTCACCCTGCTCCACCAGCTCACCCGAGCACCAACCTAACGACTTTTCAGACACCCTCTACCAGCGGGCATGGGATGCGTGCGGGATGAAATCACCCCTTTGGGTCAGGTCAGCCATGGGACCTCGACATGAACTACTCTGTCGGCCGGGCTCGACGCCCCTCCTTCAGGTCGGCGTGAGGCTTGATCCTGAGAGCTCGTCGGCCGATGGCACTATGGCGCCGCAGCAGCGCACACGCCTGCTCATCCGACAGACGATCTCGCGTCAATAAGGTTACTCCTGCCGCCGGGCAGCGATCGTGATCTTCCGAGAGCCAGAGCCCGACAATCGGCTCTGGATTCGACGGGAGGGGATCATTGAAACGCATAACCACAGTATGCGGATGGTTCCGCTCCCTCACCGATATCAATATATGATCTTCCCCCGTCAGCTCGCCCGAGTAATCTAGGCCATGCCCCTTCCCTTTGACGTGACGCTCTTCGTCATAGATGGTTACGGCCACCCGGTGCAATAAGCCCTTTTTAATGGTCAGACGACCACGCCCCAGCTCTTCACGGCCGTAGCGAAATGTGTAGTGACACTCATGCCACTCTCCTTGCATGCGATGAGGCTTCCAACGGACCAGCAGATGGCGCGCCGCCAACCACCACCACTGGGCCGTGGCACCGAGGACAGCACCAAGAGCCGTTACTATCAACCAATTAGGCTCATCCAATACGAAGGATTCAAGCCATGCCATATTCCCACACCCTGCAGATTGATCTACACAGCACCTTTCGTCAGAGTGACGACGAACCCCTTCTCCATTCTGATGGATGCTGCACCATTGGTCGATGCGCCTTCGACGACGAGAAACCCCTCTCCATGGGGACGGGGACGGGGGTGGGAGGGGCGCAATCCTGGTGAAGAGTTGCACCAATTTGGTGGCCCGCTTAATTCTGCTCGCCGTCAAGACACTCGGCGTAGACGCGTAGAAGCACGTCAACGCCATGGCCAGCTCTTCAGCCCGAAACAACGAACTCAACGCCTTCCTCGCCAACCATGACATTCCCCAGCAGCGGGCGGAGGTGGCGAAACTGAAGGCAGGGCTCGGCCTGCTCGCGGCCGATCGTGCCGACGCCGAAGCGGAATGCGCGGTGGCACTCAGCAAGAAGATCGCCGAGCGCGTCGAGGAGAAAAAGCGGGCTTAGCTTTTTGTTTAACCTCTGACCTGTATATCTGCTGCGATAGGCCATGTCAGGCGACATACCGGGCTGTAACGACTCGGACGCTGGACATGAAAGTGGCCACCGCCTCATCGTCGAGTCACCAAGACATCACGATGAAGGCGGTGGCCGTGAGGTCCATGCTGACACGCGCTGCGGTATGCAGCCCAGATGTGCACCAGGAAGATCTCCGTACCGAAGCGCTGGCGGAGTTGTCGGGCTTTCGCGGCGAGTTCTACGCCTGCCTGACCGCTCGGGCCGATGAGCTGTTCGAGCTGACCGAAGCCCTCCTGTGTGCCGCCGGGCCGGTCACGACACTGGTGGATCTGGCGCTGGCGCCCAACACCGGCACGGGCACGGCGCCTTGTACGGCGGGCTGAACCAGGGCCGGGTTCCGCCAGGCGCTGGCCGCTCTGCGGCTGCCCAGGGCGGCGGGTGGACGCCTGGTGCTGGCGGTGGATGTGAACCGCGCCGGGTTTCATGGAGACTCTGGTGTGTCCCGAGTCCGATGGAGTCGCTGGTGTGCCCCTGGTCTTGTGGAGGCGGTGATGTATCCCGAGTTCGGTGGAGTTGGCTTGGTTGACTCTCATGCCAGCTGGGCGTTCGCTCGCTCTCCCGGGCCACGAAGCCGAGCGTAGGAGCGGTTGGCGGCCTTCTGGGGCTCCGGTTTGTTCTTGCCCTTGTACGGGGTCACCACGTGGTCACCGGCGCCTTGGTATGCCTTGTCGGCTAAGACGATGAGTCCGGCCTCGGCGAGTGCTCGCACGATTCCCCACAGACGGGCCGCAGTGAGGTCGTGCGTCGAACCGGGCACCGGCCCGGACACCCATAAGATCGTGCCATCCGGGCTGGAGATGACCTGCAGGTTCACACCGTGGATCTTGTGTTTACCGGAGTAGTAGGGTCGATCGTCCTTGACGCGGTCGATCGCGATGAGGGTGCCGTCCAGCACCACGTACAACTCGGTGTCCTTGGCCTTCTTCAGCGCCTGGCCGAGCTTAGGGGACCGCGCGGACAGCAGCTTCACGGTCTCTGCGATGTAGCGCCACGCGGTCGTGGTCGACACCGCGAACCCCGCTGCGACCTCGGAGAAGGTGTCTTCTTTACGCAGGTGGACCAGGACGAGCAGAGCCTGCTGACCCGGGTTGAGGAGTCGCCATCTCGACCCGATGCTCTTGCGGTGCCGGTGGATCACTCCGGCGACGTAGTTCAGGGTTGAACGCGACAAAGCGACCGCGGCACGGTAGAAAAGCATCTGAAGCCCTTGGTGGAGATGGTTGTTCCTGGTCGTTCAACTCACCTATTAGGGGCTTCACTACGTCTGCGGCCAGACGCCCAACCCGCGATCATGCTGTGACCAGCCAGCCCTCGCACGGGGATGAAAAAGGCTGATGGAATGGGCATATTTCGGTGGCCGGTCCCGGGCGTGCCCCGGTAAAACACGCCGCCGCATTCCGCTGGATACGAGGATTCATCCAGGCGGCATCAGGTTTCGGGCGCCCGGAGTCCCGGTTCGCCCGACCTTAAATAGACGGCAGTCGTGGGCGCGTCCATACTCGATTTATCCCGGGTTCCCCAACGCCCTTTCTGGAGGAATCTTGAACACGCCAATCCGTAGAACGCGATTACGCCGGGCGCTGACCTTGCTGATCGCCATCGTGGTCGCCTCGACCGGAACGGTGGCGGGCACCGCCTCCCCGGCCCAGGCAGGACTCATCGACTGGGTCGACAGCCTCGAAGGACCGACCCCCTGGACCACATGGGAGGGAGGCGGTCAAGGAGACGGCGTCGCCGGTTACGACATCAACGGAGGGGTGGCCTATTCGGGGCTGAACGACGGCTGGCTCTACGTGGGCAACGGCTGGGCCGCCAACCGGATCCGCAAACCCCTCGCCAGTATGAGCCCCCGCTCCAACTGCTCGGCGGCCGTCTGGTTCAACGTCCTGGCCTCCGGCGCGCAGGTCGGCCTGCAGATCTGGGACCCGAACGGGTGGCGCGTCATCGCGGAAACCTATCCGTGGGTCGCCGGAGGCGGCTACAGGCAGGTTTACATAACCGGACTCAACTTGCAATCCTACGGGGAAATCTACCTGCAGGTCATCTACGGCAACAACAACGGCGTCAGAACCTACATCCGCTTCGACCACATGCAACTCCAGTGTTACTACTGAACATTTTCTCATCACTGAACAGTTTTCACCCGGACCGTCGACGGAGGTTCGATGGTCGGCCGACTCTAGAAAGGTGGTCGTCGGACTGCCGATCGAAGGCTCCACGGCCAGGTCCTCTGCTCAGGACAGAGCTCTGACCAGGTAGTTGAGGTTGAAATATGTTCATTCTTGGACATCTTGAAACCGACATTTATGGCCCGAGTGATGTAATTGAGCAGGCTCGGGTACGGACAAACACAAGACCTTGCGACTTTTAATCCGTAGGTTCAGGATTCGAATCCCTGGCGCCTCACCACCTCACACACCAGATCGCTTTTGTCTCAAGCTGAACTGCTACCTGGCGTCACCTCCTCCATTGAGGAGGAGGATCTCTAGCTTGTCGGCGACGTATCCACACGAATGATTGCCGTTGCTTCGGACGTACGAATCCTCTAGTCACAAGCGGAGTTCGGCTGCACGCATCCATGCTTCGCGGAACTCAAACTGATCTTGGTGTCAACCCTGGGCCGCGATAAATGATTTATCGCGGCCCAGAGCCTTGATCGTTCCAGAATGGGAGGCCACCCGATAATCGAACTGGGCGATTGGAGGACGACCCGACCACCCCGTTACCGATGTCCTTTGCTACGCGCCACAGGCCTCGCTCGTGCCGGTCGAACGGGGGCCGCCCGGCGGCGGCACGACACCCTCTGAATCGGCCACCTCGACGATGGTGTGGGCCCGCTCCTTCTCCACCTCGGCGATGATCTCCTCGGCCTCGCGCTGTTCCAGTCCCCACCGGCTCATCAGCGGGCGTCGGCCGACCCGCTGATTGCCCTCACTGAGGCTCTCGATGTAGGTGAGCCGCGCCGCCTCGTACCGGTCGGTGGGCAGCAGCGGCACCACGCATTCCGCCTCAACGAGAGTCTCAACGGGCTGGCACACGTGGTCCTTGGCCAACGTCTCGATGGACGGTTGCCGGGTGTTCCGGACGATCCACATGAGCAGTTCGTACGCGCCCGCGAAAGCTAGCGGTGCCAGGGCACTGATCAGCCGCGATCCGAGTCCACCGGACCAGCCGTGCGCCACGTTCGCCGCCAGCGTCACCGCCCCGCCCAAGGCGAGCGCCACCCATGCCAGCACCGGCACACGTAGCCGACGACGCGAGCAGTAGACCATCACCAGTGACGCCATGACGATCACACCGTCGGACATCGCCGGATACAGAATGGCCATGTCGTGCCGCTCACCCAGAGCGATCGCCAGACCGTAGAAGTGGTGGTACGAGACGTAGGCGGCCGCGCCGGCGACCCCCAGCAGGACAGCCACCGCGCAGCCGAGAATGACCCGGTCCCCAGCCCGATCGCGCTGAGTACGCTCGACCCAAGCCCCTTCGACCGGAACCACCTCCCCGGCGATTTCTGGTGTCGAGGGGCGGCGCACGGCCTGGCTTCCGGGTTGATCAGGTTGCTGGGATGCAGGAAGGGGTTCGGTGCTGCGATCGCCGAGCTCCTGCCCCCTTACCACCGCTGCCCTGAGCACAGTTGAGATCGTCTGCTGAGGATCCTGAACTGGTGGTTGCTGGGCTTCCCCGGCATGGGCATGTGCCGCGAGGTAGGACCCGATCTCATCGAGGTGGGTGTGGGCACCGCCCCCGCTCCGCGCGCCTATTCCGGGCATGAGATGTCCAGCCACGGAGCGTCGGTGCTGCTCAGGAGATGGGCGAACGGTTCAAGTCCCCCCTCGGACACGTTCGATTCGCCCATGAGGTCCTGGTCAGACGTAGAGCTGACCAGGATTCTTCTTTTTCCGGGGTGATAGGTCCGCCGAACGCCGAGCCCGGCGTACAGCCGGGCCCTCCTGACCGGCTCAACCTTTCCCAGAAGAGGTTTCTGCAGGTCGCCATCACCTGGGGCAGGCTGCGGGGGCGGATTGGGCCGACGTTCTCACTCGCGGATGTGGTGCAGGGCCTCCCCCGGTGTCGGCGGACGTAGGTGCTCAGATGGGCGGGTCCAGATCCCGTGCTTCCCTGAGCGCTGCGACGCGCCGTTCGCACCCCTGGCTCGGGGGATAGCCATTCACGACCGTGAACCCTGCGATCGCCGCCCGTATCCCGCTGGTCTGCCGACCCAAACCCCCCGGGCTTCCACTGGACAAGCGCATTGCGGAGCTCACCGCGCTGACCGCCGAAACACCCGGCGCGGACCGCTCCAAGCGGGTGGCCCGCGCCTGCGGTGTCCTCAACTTCTCCGCGCTCATCGCCTCCGACAGCGGCGTGCCCGACCCTGGCAGCCGAACTGTGCCGGCGGCAGCACGAGGTCTTCGCCGAAGCCGAGGGCCTGGACCAGGACATCGCCGTGATGTCGCTGGTGAACATCACCCGCGGCTGGGCGCGCGATTCCGCAGTACCGTTCAAGAAGCAGGCCGCTCGGCCCGCGCCATCCTGCTTGCCTCATCCGAAGGACCGGGGTCAGGGGTGTGTGCCCGGGTGAAGGGCTCGGGCGCACAGCGTGAGCGCTTCCGTGAGTGTCGTGCGGTCCGGGTCGTAGATCTCGGCGAGCATGACGGCTTCGATGCTGTCGAGGGAGCGGTCGCATCGCCGGAGGGTGCTCAAACCTTTCGGGGTAAGGCGGGTGCGCAGAGCGCGGCCGCCACAGGGATGCGGATCGCGGCGGATCAGGCCGCGTTGTTCGAGATCGCGGATGACCAGGTTCATCGCCTGCGGAGTGACGAAGGCGATACGGGCCAGGTCGGCCGAGGACGGGGCGTCGCGCAGGCGCAGCTCGCTGAGCGCCATGTATCCGGTGGTCGTCATGCCGTGCCGGGCGAGCGCTTCATCCAGGCAGGCGCGGATGCGGCGTTCCAGCCGGAACACCAGGTAGCTCACACAGGGCGGCGGTGCGTCCGGCGCAGCGGCCGCCGGGACACCCGGATCGGTCACCAGAAGACGATATCGCGCCCCGTCAGAACGGGCTCCAATGTAAGTTTCTCACACCGTTATCAAGGATGTTGATAACAAGTTACTTGATAACCAGGGAAAACGGCTCACTGCCAGGCGAACTGGCGGGCATGCGCACCGAGCGGGCATTGACGGCAAATCGTGGCCCTTCTATTTTCCAGCGACCGACGTCAATACGCGGCGGACCGATCCGCGGCGCGCCGCGGACATGCAGAGGAGGAGCACGAATGAGACGCTTGACCACGGTGCTGGCTAGTGCCTGCGCCGCGGCGCTCTTTGCCGTCATGACCGTGGTACTCGGATCGCCGGCCGTCGCCGCCACCCTGGTGGAGGTGACCAGCTTCGGCAACAACCCGGGCAACATGCGGATGCACGTCTATGTGCCGGACTCGCGCCCGGCCTCGCCTGCGATCGTGGTTGCGATGCATGGCTGCGGCGGGTCCGGTCCCGGCTTCTACCAGGGCAGTGAGTTCGCTTCGCTGGCGAATCAATATGGCTTCATCGTCATCTACCCGACCGCCACCCAGTCGGCAGGGTTCGGCAACTGCTTCGACACCTGGTCAAACGCGGCCAAGCAGCGCGGCGGCGGCAGCGATCCGGTCTCGATCATCTCGATGATCGACTATGTCAAGCAGAATTATCAGGGAGACCCGAACCGGGTCTACGCCACTGGAAGCTCGTCCGGCGGCATGATGACCCAGCACATGCTCGCCGTCCACCCGGACGTGTTCAAGGCAGGGGCCTCCTTCATGGGTGTGCCCTTCAACTGCTTCGCCGGCGCCTCCGACTACCCGCCCGGAAGCAGCAGGTGCACCGGCGGGAGCATGGACCGAACACCCCAGCAGTGGGGCGATGCGGTCCGCCAGGCGTACCCGGGATTCTCCGGCACTCGCCCGCGCATGCAACTGTGGCACGGCACCGCCGACACCCTCGTGCCCTACTCGCTGCTGCGAGAGTCGATCGAGCAGTGGACGAACGTGTTCGGGCTGAGCCAGACTCCGACCAGCACCGACACCCCGCAGGCGAACTGGAACCGCAGCCGGTACGCCAATCCGTCCGGCACCGTGCAGGTGGAGGCGTACAGCATCCAGGGCGCCGGGCATGCTCTTCCGCAGAGCGGTATGGCCCGCTACGCCATCGAGTTCTTCGGCTTGACCACCAGTCCGACCGACACCACGCCGCCGACCACGCCAGGCACGCCGGTCGCGTCCAACGTGACCGCCACCAGTGCCACGCTGACCTGGACCGCGTCCACCGACCAGGGCGGCTCCGGCTTGGCCGGCTACAACGTCTACCGAGAGCAGGGCACCACCGACCCGCAGCTTGGCCAGTCCACCACCACCTCGATCACCCTGACCGGGCTGAGTGCCAACACCCAATACCAGGTGTACGTACGGGCGCGTGACGGCGCGGGCAACCTGTCGGGCAACTCCGCGCCGGCCACCTTCACCACGGCCGCCACCGGAGGCGACACCACGCCACCGACCGCCCCTGCCGGACTCACCGCCTCGGGCACCACCACAACCGGAACCAGCCTGACCTGGACGGCCTCCACTGACGACACCGGTGTGACCGGCTATGAGATCCTGCGCGCTCCCGGCGCGACGGGTGGCACGTTCGCCCAGGTCGGCACCTCGGCCACGACCTCGTTCACCGACACGGGCCTGTCTGCGGACACCACCTACCGCTACCAGGTCCGGGCGCGCGATGCCGCCGGTAACGTCTCGCCGGTCTCCAACACCGTCCAGATCACCACTCAGGGAGGTACGACCGGCGCCTGCTCGGCCACCCCGACCGTGCAGTCCCAGTGGGGGAGCGGGTATGTGATCCAGCCGCTGACCATCACCAACACCAGCACCTCGACGATCACCAGCTGGACCGTCACCTTCACCCTGCCGGCCGGGCACACCCTGACCGGCTCGTGGAACGCCACCGTCACCACCAGCGGCCAGACCGTCACGGTCAGAAGCGTCAGCCACAACGGCACGCTCGCGCCGGGAGCCAGCACCACCAGCTTCGGCTTCCAAGCGAGCAGGCCCAACGGCAACACCGCCCTGCCGTCCGGCTACACCTGCGCCTGACCACCAGCCTCACGCGGTACGGAGACATCGCGAGCAATGATCGAAACCCGTGGATCTGCCGGGGAGGGGGGTACCTTCCCGGATCATCCGATGATGGTTTCGGGATAAGGCCGATGTTGGCGCGTCGGCCGGGAAGGCACACCCGTGCCGCTTACCGCAGCGCCCGAGTTTCCCGCTGACGACCTCGACGCTACGGCGGGCGCCGCCTCCCTGCACACCTAGTCCGGACATGAAAGGTCCAGACACGGAGCGTCGAAGCTACTCAGGAGATGGGCGAACGCTTCAAGTCCCCCCTCGGACACCAACCAAATCCCAATGGGATTTACCAGACGGTGCGGGATCGAGGTTCACCTCGGCCCGCACTTTCTTGTTCTGGGATCGAATTCGGCGCGCAGGCCGATGCTTCGATAGACGTCGCTCTTCCGCTCCGCGGTCCCCTCCTGCAGGGTCTTTACCATGTCTCCCAGGTTCTCGATGGTACGCACCTGGCCGGTCATCGCCCTACCCTCGCCGGACAGCAGGAACAGGTAGTACTGCGCGATCTCCTGGGGCCGCAGTGCCACCCCAAGCGGGTTCATCGCCCGCACTCTGTCCGTCAGAGCCCCGGGGTCTTCGTCCCCCGCCGCCGTACCGAGTTCCTCGCCCTCCAGGCCGCGGCCCTGGCCCACCGGCCCGCAGGCCTCGCCAGTCCGGCCTCCGGCCTCGCCGGCCAGGTCCTCCCTCGGTCACGGACCGTGGTCGTCGACCTGTGCTGCGGCTCGGGCGCGGGGGGCGCCGCACTGGACCGGGCCGAACTGCACGCCGTCGACATCGACCCGGCCGCCGTCCGGTGCGCCCGCCGCAACCTCGCCGCCGCCGGCGACCGGGTGTACGAAGGCGATCTCTACGAGCCGCTGCCCGCCGGGCTGCGCGGCCGCGTCGGCGTCCTGGTGGCCAGCGCCCCCTACGTGCCCACCGAGGCGCCCCCCGGAGGCCCGCGTCCACGAGCCGCGGACGGCGCTCGACGGTGGCGCGGACGGTCTTGACGTCGTGCGGCGGGTGACCGCCGCCGCGCCGTATTGGCTGGCCCCGAGAGGTCTCCTGCTGGTCGAGACGAGTGAGCGCCAGGCGCCGGAGGCCGCCGAGATCTTCGCCCGCAACGGCCTGATCCCGCGGGTGGCCGGTTCCGACGAGCTGGACGCCACCGTCGTCATCGGGACCAGGTCCCCCTCCTGAGCGGGCGGGCACCCATCGATACCGGGCGAAGACGTGTGTGTCCGCTCATCGGCCCGGCGAGCCACCGCCCGCTTCGCGTGGTGGGGCCTCCTCACCGCGCGCCGAGGGCCCCGACACCGGCTCGGCGCGCGGTGAGAGGATCAGGACCGTCGGCGGCAGCCCTTGACCGCGACGACGTCGATCTCCACGAGGATTCCGCCGAGGTTGGATCCCGCGGTCGTGCGGGCCGGGCGCGGTTCGTCGAAGAACTCGCGGTAGGCCGTGTCGAAGCCGTCCCAGTCGTTGTCGACGTCGGCAAGGTGCGCGGTCACCTTGACGACGTCCTGCAGGTCCGAGCCCGCGGCCTCCAGCGCTGCGGCGACGTTGCGCAGTGTCTGGCGGGTCTGCTCGGCGACGTCGTCTCCGACGATCGCCCGGGTCACCGGGTCGACCGGCCCGAAGCCCGCGGTGTAGACGAGGTCTCCGACGACGACGGCCTGGGAGTAGGCGCCCCGCGGGGGCGGGGCCTGATCGGTGCGGATACCCGCCTTGGTGTGTGTCATACCTGAAATCCTCTCGGTGGCCGGTGCTACAGCACCAGGGAGACCGCGCTCTGGAAGCCGTTGCCGCCCGATCTGGGAGTGCTGGACCAGCGGTTGCCCGAGGTCGCGCCGTTGTTGGCGTAGATCGACAGTCCGCCTGAGGCGTCGCCGACCACCAGGTCGGGCCCGGAGCCCCCGGTCACGTACCCGAGGCCGAGCGTCCGCGTTCCGCTCCAGTTGCCCGGAATCACGATCGGATCGGTTGAGGCGCCGGTCGGGAAGACCCACAGGGACCCGTCGTTCTCCAGGTCGACGAGGTCGGCGATGCCGTCGTGGTCCACGTCGCCGAGGGCGAGCCGGGTGGCCGTCTGCCAGTTGCTGCCGACCCACGCGCGCGGTGCCCACGGGAAGGCCGTGGTCGATCCGTTGCCGGGGTAGGCGTACAGGTCGCCGCTGTTGTCACGTCCGATGAGGTCGGCGCGGCCGTCGCCGGTGACGTCTCCGGCGATCAGGTGGTTGAAGATGTTCCAGCCGGTTCCGCCGAAGTAGCGGGTGGTCCAGCGCAGGCCGGTCGTGGACCCGTTGTTGAGGTAGATCCACAGGGTGCCGTTGGAGAGGCGCTTGTCAACCGCGAGCACGTCCTGAAGGCGGTCGCCGTTGACGTCGGCGAGGAGAATCTGCGAGGCGAAGCCCCAGTCAGTGCCGGCACTGACCCGGTCGGGCCAGGGATTGCCGGTGGCCGCCTTGTTGTTCGGCAGCAGCCACAGGTCGCCGTTGCGGGCGACATGGACGATCAGGTCGGGCTTGCCGTCGCCGGTCACGTCGCCGGTCACGACGTCGAGCGCGTACTCGAAGCCGGTGCCCGCGGCGAAGCGGATCGTCGGCGACCACATCGAGCCCGCCGTGGCGTTCTGCCAGGGATGGATCCACAGGGCGCCGGAGGGGTCCCGCGAGATCACGTCCGGGCGCCCGTCGCCGGTGACGTCGGCCATGGACAGCCGGTCGGTGCTGCTCCAGCCGCCGGTGCTCCCGTACACGATCGAGGTCCAGAAGTTCGACGTGGTCGACCCGTTGTGCGGGTAGACCAGGAGTGCTCCGGTGGCGTCGCGGACGACGATTTCGGGTTTGCCGTCGCCGGTGACGTCGTCGAGCATCATCATCTGGGCGAGGTTCCACCCGGTGCCCGACCAGATCGGAGACCGGGTCCACGGGTTGGAGGTGACCGAGCCGTTGTTCGGGTAGACGTAGAGGGTTCCGCTGGCTTCGTGGGGATTGCGCGCCAGTAGGTCGGGTCTGCCGTCGCCGGTGACGTCGCCGACGAGGATCCGGTCGACGATGTTCCATCCGGTGCCGGCGGCGAAACGGTTGGGCCACGGGTTCGCCGAGCCGGAGCCGTCGTTGGGGTAGACGTACAGCGTGCCGTTGTTCGCCGAGGGGTCGCGCACGATGACATCGGCGCGGTTGTCGCCGGTGACGTCGGCGACGATGAGGGTATCGGCGAACTCCCACTGCGGCGGCGTCGCGGTGTAGGTCGTCTCCCACGGGTTGGAGGTGGTGGCCCCGTTGCCGTTGTAGACGCGCAGCGCTCCGGCGTCGGCGCCGGACAGCTGGGCGACCAGGTCGGCCCGGCCGTCGCCGGTGACGTCGTTCGCGACCGGCGCCGGGGGCGCGGCGGCGCGGGACGCGTCCGCGCGGGCGGTCAGCTCGGGGGCCGTGGCGAGCACCTTGGCTCGGAGGCCGCTGACATCCCACTTCTTGGTCTTGATCTTGCCCGGCTTGCTGGGCTTACCGGATTTGCCGGAGTGGTAGGGCTCGGTGGGAGCGGGGGTGGGCCGCTTGCGGTCGTCGCCGGGCGCCGCGTGCGCGGCCGGGGCGACGGTGAGGACCGCGAGGGCGAGGGCCGAGGCGACCGCGGTCGCCCGTATCGACATCTTCATCAGAGCACGATCCTTCGGCCGGTGCGGTACTTCTTTCCGTTGACGGTGATCCACTTCAGGTCGGGCAGCGGCGGTGTCTCGACCACCACGTTCTTGGGCTTGTGGTGCCAGTCGCCGCTGTACTCCACCTTGAGGGTGTCCTTGTTCTTGCCTTCCAACTTGAAGCGCAGCGTGACCGGGCCGAACTTGGTGGGGACCTTCTCGAAACGGGTCTGCTTCTCGGCGGAAAGCCACTCCAGCGGGCAGAGCCGCAGCAACTGCAACTGGTCGGGGACGAGGCTGTCGTCGATCACCGAGTGGAGGAGGCACCAGGTGATGATGGGGTAGGAGAAGAGGTTGCCGTAGATCGCGTTGCGGTGCTCGCTGGAGATGTAGGTGTCCTGGGAGAGTCCGCCGGTGAGCAGGCCGTACAACCCCTCGATGAAGGGCGCCCGCTCCCCCAGCTGCCAGGTGTGGAACATGTTCCAGCTGTAGCAGGGCTCGGCCGAGGACTGCTCGTGGTCGAGGATGGCGCGGTCCAGCGCGTTGTGGTGTACCGGGTCGAACAGCTTGGTGTTGGGGCCCACCCGGAAGAACTCGACGAACGACTTCATCATCGGGTCGGAGGCCGGCATCAGCCCGGCCCACACCGACATCAGCGCGCCGGTGTCGAGCATTGTGAAGGCGTCCCAGACGCCCTCGCCCGCGAACTGCGGCCGGAAGACCGGCCACTGCTTGCCCTCGGCGTCGGTCCACTTCGCCGACCGGTCGGCGAGGTCGCGGACGGCCTGGACGAACGTCGTACGGAAGGTGTTCGCGAACGTGGCGAACTCGCCGGCACGGGGGTGCTTGATCCGCTGCAGGAACTCGACGGCGGAGGCGAGCCCCTTGTAGGTGAAGCACTGGCTGATGAAGCCCTGGGTCTCGACGCCTTCGTCGGTGGAGTGACCGGGGGGCATCAGGCCCTTGACGCCGCTGTGGTTGGTGAGCGCGCAGGCCTGGACGATGTACTCGCACGCCTTGACGATGACGTCGGTCCACTTGGCGATGAACGCCGGACGGTTGGTCAGCAGCGCGTGCACCGACAGGATCTCCAGGATCGCGCCGTGGTCGCTGATCCAGTCGATGGCCTGCAACGTCTTGGGGGTCGACAGGTACCCCGGGTAGGAGCCACCGGCGAAGACGGCGCCCGGCGGGGTCCGCGTCCCCTGGGTGGCCTTGTAGATCTCGATGTGGTTCTCGACGACGTCGTGGTAGCCGAGCCGGTCCATGAACATGTGGCTGACCATGGAGGTCGGCGTGCTCCACAGCACGTCGTAGGCGTACGAGCCGGACAGGAAGGTGAACAGCCCGGTGTCGGGACTCTTCTCCGCGACCACCTGGGCGAGTTGCGGACCGCGGCGCATGACCTGGTTGACGTAGTTCTCCGGGGTGTCGACGACCGCGATCGTCGGCGCGTTCTCCTTCCAGAACGCCTGGCACTTGGCGAGCGCCGCGTCGCGGCCGAGCTCGGCCTCGGCCTTGGCGTCGGCGAGCGGCGCGGGGATCATCGGGATCAGCACGTCGATGTGGGCCCCGACCGTCGCGGGCAGGCCGAGCCGCAGGTCGTACACGCCCTTGACCTTGTTCTCGGTCATGGCGATGGAGCCCTTGTCGGCTGTGGTCACCATGACCTTGACGTTGCCCTCGGCATCGGTGATGGGCACCGTGATGGGCTTGCCGGTCGGGTTCCACACCCGGCCCATCGTCAGGCCGGTGGGGATCGGCGCCGTCTGGGGGAAGACGGTGAGGGGCACTCCGTCCTCGTCCTGGTACGGCCCCGCGGGCTTCATGTACGACCCGCTGAGCCAGAGCTGGAACACGAAGTCCTTCACCGCGCTGACCGGGTCGACGTGGGTGACCTCGAAGCGGGTCCAGGAGTACAGCGGCTCGGTCGCCGTCTGGACGGTCTGCTCGCCCGGGACGTGCGCGAAGACCGATTGCTTGATGACCAGGCCCTCTTGGCGGCGGTGCTCGGTCCACAGGACCGGGGCGTCGCTGTCCTCCTCCCAGCCCTGCTTGCCCTGGCCGAGGTCGTCGTCCCAGACCTCGTACTGGAAGGCGGGGAAGGGCTGGAAGCCGCCGCCGCGCATGGGCATGACGACGGTCGTCTGGAAGTTCTTCCCATGCCAGGGCTGGGTGTTGGGCTTGGCCGCCAGGACCCAGCTGGGGTCGCAGATGAGCGCGCCGTTGTAGACGACGTTGAACCGGAAGAGGTGGCCCTTCCAGCCGATGGGCGTCCAGACGTTGCGCTGCGCCGGCCACCAGTGCTTGGAGCGCTCGACGTTCGGCTCGGGGTCGGTCGCGGCCAGGGGGGTCGGTACGAACGTGTCGGCGTGCGCGGCCGACAGTCCGGTCAGGGGGGCCGTGGCGGCCAACGCGCCTCCGGCGACGACGGCTCCGCCGGCCATCTGGAGCATTCGGCGCCTGGATGGTTCAGTCACTTGGACAGCCTCCTCGAACGGCACTCGCACAGCGTCGGTGCCGGACGTGACGACAGGGGGGGTAAGGAATTTTCGCTATCCCGAAGATATGTTCGGAGTATCGATAATAGAAAACTGTGGCACTGGCATCCAGGAAAGGCAAGGGGGTGCGTCACGGGAAGTGACAATTCGCCCGTGATGGGATTTGTTAGACGGACAGCATGAAACTCACACTCGGCGGTGTCAGGATCCGGCGGCGGGCGGCACCCTCACCGGACCGCCGTGCCGTCCGGCAGGCCGAGCAGGGACAGCTCCGCGCGGGTCGGCGCCCCCTCCCAGTCGCCGCGCACGGCGACCGCGAAGGCTCCCGTGGTGATCGCCCGCGCCAGCCGCCCGTCCGGAGGCAGGCCGTCCAGCAGCCCGGAGAGGTATCCGGCGACGAAGGCGTCGCCGGCGCCGATCACATCGACGGCGGTGACGGGCCTGGCCGGGAGGCTGAGCGCCTCGCCGGCGGTGAACACCGTGGCGCCGGCCGCCCCGCGCTTGACGACGACCTCGGCCGCTCCCCCGGCCAGCAGCGACCGCACCCGGCCCGCCTCGTCGTCGCCGGGCGAGGCGAGCGCGAGCTCGTCCTCGGAGGCGACGACGATGTCGGCCTCGGCGGCCAGCTCGGTCAGCACCCGGCGGGCCCGCGCCTCGGACCAGAGCCGGCCGCGATGGTTCACGTCCAGGCAGACGCGCGCGCCGGCGGCTCTGGCCAGGCGGACCGCGGCGCGCACGGCCAGCGCCGTGCCCTCGCCGAGGGCCGGGGTCACCCCGGTGACGTGCAGGATCCGCGGTGGATCCGGGAGCGCCGCGAACGCGCCCTCCACGTCGGGGACGGAGAGCCCGCTACCGGCCGAGCCGTGCCGGTGGTAGTCCACCCGCGTCACCCCGGTGAGACGCTCTTCGAAGACCACGATGCCGGTCGGTGCCGGGTCGGTCCGTAGCGCGTGGACGCCGACCCCCTCCGCGCGCAGCGTGCGCCGTACGAGCTCGCCGAACTGGTCGGGCCCGACGGCACCGACGAACGCGACGTCGTGCCCGAGCCGGGTCAGGCCGATGGCGACGTTGGCCTCGGCGCCCGCGACGCTCATCCGGGCGGTCCCCCCGAGCCTGACCTGGCCGTCGGCCCGCAGGCAGACCATGGCCTCGCCGAGTGTCAGAACGTCAGGCATCTCGCCCCGCCAGCCCTTCGTTCCACGCCGCGGCGAAGGCGCCCGCGCGCTCGGTGATCGCCCCCCAGCGTCGGGCCGCGACCAGGTCCGCGGAGACGAGCGCGCCGCCGACGCCGACGCCGACGCACCCCATCCGCGCGTAGGAGGCGACGTCTTCCAGGCCCACCCCGCCCGTGGGCAGCAGGGGCACGTCGTCGAGCGGTTCGCGGACGGCCCGCAGATAGCCGGCGCCGCCGAGGGCGGAGACGGGGAAGACCTTGACCGCGGCGGCGCCGTGGCCCCAGGCCAGGTCGATCTCGGTCGGGGTGAGCGCGCCGCACGCCACGGGCACACCCGCGGCGCGGGCGACGCCGAGGACGTCCGGCATGGTCGTGGGGGTCACCAGGAAGCGGGCCCCCGCGGCGATCGCCGCGTCGGCGTCGGAGGCGGTGCGCACGGTTCCGGCCCCGACGAGGATGCCCGGGTGCGCACTCCAGCGGCGGATCACGCCGAGGGCTCCGGGGGTGGGCAGGGTCACCTCCATGACGTTCACACCGCCGCCCAGCAGGGCGGTCGCGATGGCGTCGTCGGGTTCACTCTCACGCAGGCGGATGATGGCTACAACGCCGGAAACGGTCGCTCCCGGGTTCCCTTGTTCAGCGCTCACGGGTCCCATCGTTTCGATATAGTGAAACTATTATCGGAATCTCAGAATATCGAACCTCGAGGGCTGGGGTCACGTTCCGATGAGCGGCCACCGACGCCGGTGCCGTGCGAGGCACGGGAACGAGAAGCACGGGAACAACGAGCAGAAAGGCAGGACTGGTCGATGTCTGATGGTGGCAGTGGGGTGGAGCGCCCGGCGTCTCCGGGTGTGGACCGCACGCTGACCGTTCTCGAACAGCTGGTGATGGCCGAGGAGGACCTCACGCTGACGGCGCTGGCCAAGGTGACCCGCATCCCGCTGGCGACCTGCGCGAGCATCGTCTACACCCTGGAGCATCGGGGATACGCCACCCGCAGGGTGGTCGGGCGCAGCCACTTCTGGCGCCCCACACTACGGCTCTACAGCCTGGCCAGCCAACTGGTCCGCAAGGTCGACCTGTCGCAGATCGCGACCGCCGAGATGCGGGCGCTCGGCGAGGAGCTGGGGATGCCCGTCCACATCGGGGTCCTGGACGGCGCGTCGGTGGTCTACGTGGCCAAGGCCGCGACCCCGGGCTTCATCCAGTTCGACACCTACCCGGGCAAGGTCGCGCCCTTCGACCTGACCGCACTGGGCCGGGCCATCGCGGCCCACCTGCCCGCCGACGAGCTCGCCGTCCTGCTGCCGCGCCTGAAGGCCGGACAGGGGCCACGGGCCAGGGATTCCAACCCGGAGGCGTTCAAGGAGCTGCTGGAGCGGGTGCGCGCTGACGGCTACGCCTTCGAGGACGAAGAGGAGCAGGCCGGGATCTCCTGCCTGGCCGCGCCGTTCTTCGACGCGGAGGGCCGGATCGCCGGGTCGGTCGGAGTGACCGGGTTCGCCCGCGACTTCGCCGAGGACAGGCGCGACCTCGCCGTGGCGGGCGTCGTCCGTCTCGGCATCGTGATATCCCGGCGGCTCGGATGTCGAACCGGGTCATTGCCATCCGAGCTCGTCGGCTCCTAGTATTCGGCGTATCGGAAATAATTACGATATACCGAAGGAAGCGTGATGGTGTCGGTAGCTCTGCGATGGTCCGAAACGGATCGCGACCGGCTGAGACGGCACCTGCCAGAGGCCGTCGTCATCATCCCCGTCGGTGCGACCGAGCAGCATGGGCCGCACCTGCCGACCTCGACGGACACCCTCATCGCCGCCGCCGTCGCCGACGGCGCGGCGGCGGCGGCGGCCGACCGCAGCGGCAGGCCGCTGATCGTCGCCCCCACGATCGCCTGGGGCGCGTCGGACCACCACCTGCCGTACGGCGGGACGCTCTCCCTGTCACCGGAGACGCTGCTCGCCGTGATCTGCGACCTGCTCCGCTCGATCGCGGCGCAGGGCGGGCGGCGGGTGGTCCTGCTCAACGGGCACGGCGGCAACATCGGCGTCTGCCACGCCGCGGCCGCCGCGGGTTCGACCCGCTTCGACCTGTCCGTCGCACACCTGGACTACTGGCGGCTCGCCGGCACCGAAGGCGAGCCGCCGGTTCCGGGACACGCGGGAGAGTTCGAGACCTCGATGGTGCTGGCCGTCCGGGCCGACCTGGTCGGTCCGCGCGAACCCCGGACCCGGGCGCCGGAGGTCCTGACCGTCCAGGACGTGGACCTGCACTCCGGGACGGTGTGGCGCCGGATCGACGGCTTCACCGACCGTCCCGAACTGGCCCGGGTCGGCGACGGCGAACGCCGGTTGGAAGACATCGTCAACCGGGCGGCGGACCGCCTGGTCGAGATTGCGAGCGTCCTTTGATCGACTTCCACACCCATACCCCCACGTGGCGCACCACCAGTTGGCTGGGCGGCGTCACGTTCGGCGCGGACGAGTTCGTCGCTTTCATGGACTCGGCCGGTATCGAACAGGCGGTGGTCCTCAGCCACGACGGCCTCTTCGACGCCACTCCCGAGGCCAACGACGACCTCGCCGCGTTCGTCGGACAGTATCCGCGACGGCTGGCCGGCTTCGGGACCGTGCACCCGCGCCGCGCGGACGCCCCCGAGGAGGTCGACCGCATGCTCAACCGGCTCGGGCTGCGCGGCCTGAAGCTGCATCCGTGGCTGCAGGGCTTCAGCATGCACGAACTGGCGCTCGACCCGATCTGCGACGTTCTCGCCCAGAGCGGCGGCATCCTGCTCAGCCACGACGGGACACCGCCCTACTCCACCGGCGGGCAGATCGCGGCCCTGGCGCGGCGGCACCCCTCGCTCCCGGTGGTCCTGGGGCACGCAGGCCTGCACGACACCTGGCGGGAGTCGCTCGCCCTCACCATCGAGACCCCCAACCTCTACATCTGCATCTGCGGAACGCCGCCCTACGCGGCGCGCGAGATCCTCTCCCGGGCGCCCTCGCACAAGGTCCTGTTCGGCACCGATGCCGGTCTGTCGGACCGCAAGAGCCAGGACTACGCGGTGGCCCGAGTGGCCGAGATCGACGGGTGGGGGATCACCGACGAGCGGCGCCGGGCGATGCTGGTCGACAACCCCCGCGCTCTGCTGGCGGCGGGGCGGTGAGGCCGACCGTCGCCGCGGTCCACACCGCGGCGATCAGCCTGGAGGTGCATCCGGACCTGGTCGTCACCGGCGCCAGGGGGACCCATGCCCGTTCGGACTTCCTGCTGGTCCGCGTGGTGACCAGCACCGGCGTCGAAGGGTACGGCGAGGTCAGCGCGACGCCGCTGTGGAGCGGCGAGGACGGCGTCAGCGCCGCTCACTTCATCCGCGAGGTCCTGGAGCCCGCCCTGGTGGGCCGGCCGCTCGCGCCGGTCGGCGGCCTGGAACTCCTGATGGACCGGCTGCTCGCGGGCAACCCGTTCACCAAGGCGGGCGTGTCCATCGCGCTGTGGGACGCGTTCGCCAGGACCCTCGACGTCCCGCTCGCCGTGGCGCTCGGCGGTCCGTACCGCGACGAGGTCCCGATCAAGCTCTCGCTGTCCGGCGACGGGGCGGCGCTGGACTCGGTCTTCCGGGCGGCGACGACGGCCGGATTCCAGGCGTTCAAGGTCAAGGTCGGCCTCGGCGTCGAAGGCGACGCCGCCCGGGTGTCCCGGGCCCGCGGGCTCGCGGGCCCCGCGGCCTTCCTGGGCGCCGACGCCAACGGAGGATGGACGCGCAGCCAGGCGGCCCGGGCGATCCCGGCGCTGGCCGAGCGGGGCGTCTCGTTCGTCGAGCAACCGGTCGCACCGGCCGATCTGGACGGCATGCGGCAGTTGCGGAGCCTCGGCCTGCCGGTGGTCGCCGACGAGTCTGTCTTCGGCATGGCCGACCTGACGGCGCTCGTACGGGCGGAGGCGGCCGACTGCGTCAGCCTCTACGTGGGCAAGAGCGGCGGCCCCGGCCGCGCCGTGGCCATGGGACGGCTCGCCTCGGCTTTCGGGGTCGACACGCTCATCGGCTCCAACGGCGAGCTGGGGATCGGCGCCGCCGCACAGCTCCATGTCGCCTGCGCACTACCGACGTTGTCGAGGGAGTTCCCCTCCGACATCATCGGCGCGCACTACTACGCCGAGGACATCCTCGCCGAGCCGCTGGACAGCGACGGCCGTCGCGTCAGGCTCGGGGATTCACCCGGACTGGGGGTCCGGCCGCGAGCAGATCTGATGAGGGAATTCCGATGATCGTCGATGTCCACGCCCACACTCCCACCCACCGCGACACGGTGCCACCCGAGGAGACGTGCGTCTTCACCTCCTGGCGCACCGACCGTCCCGTCATCACCACGAACACCTGGGCCGACTTCGACGACGCCATGTCCGCGGCGGACATCGCGATCGTGTTCAACATCGCGGTGGCCGACCCGGCCGCCGCGACCGGCATACCGCACGCTCCGGAACGGACCAACGACGCGACCGCGGAGTTCGTGGCGAACGACCCCGCCCGCCGCATCGGGTTCATGTCCGTCGACCCCACGTCCACCGACTGCATCCAGGAGGCCGAGCGATGTCGCGAGATGGGGCTCGTCGGCGTCAAGCTCGGCCCGAACTACCAGAACTTCGACCCGCTCGGGGAGCCCGCGCTGGCGTTCTACGCCTACTGCGAGAGGAACGCGCTCCCCATCCTCTTCCACCAGGGGGCCTCACCGATCCGCGCGGCGCCGCTGCGCTACACCTACCCGCTGGTGACCGACGAGGTCGCGCTGCGCTTCCCCGAGCTGCGCATCGTCATGGCCCACATGGGCCATCCCTGGGGGAAGGAGACCGTGGCGACGATCCGCAAGCACCCCCACGTCTACGCCGACGTCTCCTCGATCTATCTGCGGCCGTGGGTCTGCTACGAGTCGCTGCTCGCCGCGGTCGAATGGGGGTGCACGCACAAGCTCCTGCTCGGCTCGGACTACCCGATCGCCAATACCGGCGAGGCGATGGCGGGGCTGCGCGGCGTCAACAAGATCTTGGAGGGTACGGCGCTGCCGCGCGTGCCGTCCGAACTCATCGAGCAGATCATCCATGCCGACGCGCTCTCCGCACTCGGCCTGACCGTGGGAGAACCCATTGATCGTTGACGCGCACGTACGACTGGGGCGGGGACGCGAGGTCGAACTGGAGGCCGATCGGCTGATCTCGGCAATGGACGCACTGGGCGTCGACGTGGCGCTGGTGGCACCGGACGAACGCTGCATCGCCTACGACAACCGGACCGGCAACGAGCATGTGACCGCGGCGGCGGCCGCGTCAGGGGGGCGGCTGATCCCGTACGCGGTCGCCAATCCGTGGCGCGGCCGGGCGGCCGTGGACGAACTGGAACGTGCCAGGGACGCCGGTGCCCGCGCCCTCAACGTGGACAGCGTGCTCCAGGGGTTCGACCTCCTCGACGGGCTCCTGGACCCGCTGCTGGACTTCGCGGCCGAGGCGGGGTGGCCCGTCTACGTCCGCACCGGCACTCCCCCGAGCGCGCTGCCGCTCCCCCTGGCCAGCCTGGCCAGACGCCGGCCGGAAACGCCGTTCGTGATGGGCCGCAGCGGCGCCACCGACTTCTGGATCGACGCGGCACCGGCGCTGCGCTACGCGCCGAACCTCTACGGCGACACCAGCTACGCGCCGTGGGACACCGTACTGACCGAGCTGGGCCGGGATCCGGAGATCGGTCCGTCGCGGCTGGTCTTCTCCACCGACGCCCCCTACACGGTGCCCCGCTCCGAGCTGCGCCGGGTGCTGGACTGGCCGCTCGACGACGACGCGCGGCGCCAGGTGCTCGGTGGCACCATCATGCGCCTTCTGGGCCCCTCTCTCAGCTGAGCTCCCCTCTTCCCCCCGCGCCCTCTTGTCGCGGGGGGACCTGGGCGTCTATTGTTCCTATTTAGGAAAATAGTTTCGATATTTCGAATATAAAGCCTCATCAAGCCAGGAGGGCGAATGAACACCCAGACGAGTGCCTCTCCCACGCCGGCCTCCCTCAACGGCGACGGCCGCGGCGACGCCTCGGACCTGGTTCGGGGGATCTCGCCCGTTCTCGCGGTTCCGTTCACCGACGCCGGAGACGTCGACTTCGAGGGGTTCGGCCGGGTCGTCGACCACGTCCTCGGCACGGGCGTGACGAGCGCGATGTTCCCGGGGTTCGCCTCGGAGTACTACAAGCTCACCGAGGACGAGCGCCGCGAGCTGACCGGGATCCTGCTGCGGCGGACCGCCCACCGGAAGGACTTCGCCGCGATCGTCGCGGTGCAGGACCACACCACCCGGATGGCCGTCGCGCGGGCCCGCGAGGTCGTGGCCGCCGGGGCGGACCTGATCAACCTGCTGGCGCCGCACTTCCTCAACCCCTCGCGCCGCTCCCAGATCGAGCATGTGGCGGCGGTCCTGGCGGCGGTCGCGCCGACCCCGGTGGTACTGCAGTACGCCCCGAACGAGACGGGAAGCAGCCTCGACGCGGCCACCATCGCCGACCTGGTTCGCGCCCACCCGAACCTCCGGCTGGTCAAGGTGGAGTCCAACCCGCCCGGACGGCTCATCGGCGAACTGGCCGCGCTCGACCCGCCGGTGACCTCACTGGAGGGCTACGCCGGAGTGCAACTGCCCGACGCCTGGCGGCGCGGCGCGGTCGGCAGCCAGCCCGGATGCTCCTTCACCGAGATCTATGTCGAGATCTGGCGCCGGCTCACCTCCGGCGACGAGGCGGGCGGCGAGGACCTGCACCGGCGGCTGCTGCCGTACATCTCGTACTGGATGCTCGACACCGAGCTCATCATCGCCGCCGAGAAGCAGATCTCGTTCCGCCGGGGTCTCATCGACAGCGCCCACTGTCGCAAGCCCGCCCACGTGCTCGACGCCGAGGAACTCCGCCGGATCGAGGTGTTCCTCAACGAGTTCGCGGATCTGCTGCCGGATCTGTCCGGACGGAACTGACTTCCATCTGGAACCAAGTAATTGCGACATAAGCCTAGAAATATAGACATAAAACCCAATATCACTAAGAGTGGAGGTTTCCGTGACGAAAGTTATGCATAAGCTACTTGCCGGTTTAATCGTCGTTCCCTGCCTGGCTCTGACCGCGTGCGGCGGAGGTGGCGGAAACGACGCGAACCAGGCCGCCGCGAAGGCACCCGACGCCAAGAGCTGGCAGCAGGACATCAAGGGCGGGCCTATCGAGGTCGGCGTGCTCCCCGCCGTCGGCACCCCCTCCCTGAAGTTCCTGGAGGACGTCGCCGCCGGGATCGAGAAGGACCACCCCGGCGCCGACCTGAAGACGACCTTCGCCAACACCAAGGCGCGCCCGGCCCTGGAACAGAGGTGGCGCGCCGGCGACGGGCTGGACGTCGACTACACGATGTTCGACGGCACCAACCCGGCGCTGCTGGACTGGGCCGACAGCGGCGCCCTGCTCGATCTCAAGCCCTACCTGGAGCAGGTCGACACGACCACCGGCAAGCCGTGGCTGGACCAGTTCAGCCCGGCGGTCATGCAGTTCATGGAACACCCGGCGAACAAGAAGATCTACGGCGTCCCCTCCGAGCTGTCCCTGCAGGTGCTGTTCTACAACGCCGGACTCTTCAAAAAGCACAACATCACCCCGCCCGCCACCTGGGACGACCTGACCAAGGCCGTCGACGGGCTCAAGGCCGCGGGCGTGGACCCGATCGCGGTCACCGGCCTGTTCGAGCCCTACATGGGCATGTGGAGCGACAACATCTGGCTGCGCACCGTCGGATACGACAAGGTCCACGGCGTCCTCATCGAGGGCGAGGGGAACATCACCGACGACCCGGGATTCCTCAAGGGGCTGCAGATGCTCCAGGACCTGCGGGACAGGAAGGGCTTCCTCAAAGGGTTCGAGGGCACCGACTTCACCGCCGCCCAGGCCCAGTTCTTCCAGGGCAAGGCCGGCATGATCCTCATGGGCAGCTGGCTCGTCAGCGAGATGGCCGACGTGATCCCCGAGGGCTTCGAGCTGGGCGTCCTGCAGTTCCCGACCGTGACCGGCGGGACCGGCGACCAGGCGAGCATGCTCGCCGCCGCCCAGCTGATGTCGGTGTCGGCCAAGAGTGAGAACATCCCGCTGTCGCTGGAGTGGATCCGCCGGGTCACCAGCGTGGAGACCCAGACCCGCAGGTCCAACGAGATCGGCGAGGTCTCCGGGGTCAAGGGAGTGCCGAGCCCCCCCGGCCTGCCGGGCATCTCCGACGTCGTGGCCAAGGCCGACCGGCTCCAGGCGAGCTACTACGGCCTGCTGCAGTCCAAGGCCAAGGACGTCGTCTATCCCCAGATCGCCAAGCTGCTCTTCGGTAAGCAGGACGCCCAGCAGACCCTCGACAACCTCGACAAGGAACTGCGCCGGGTCTACGGCAACTGAACCCCCTCAACCGAACCCGCCTCCCGGGCTCCGTTCCCGCGGCGGGTATGAACCCCGGGAGGCCACATGCTCAAGGCGGCCCAGCGACGCATCATCGTCCCATTCCTGCTCCCCGCGCTCGCGCTGCTGGGGGTCTTCTTCCTCTATCCGCTGGTCAAGACGGTGGACCTGTCGCTGCACGAGTTCTCCCGCACGGGAACGATGCGGTTCGTCGGGATCGACCAGTACCGCCTGCTGGTGGACGACCCCGCCTTCTTCAACTCGCTCAAGAACACCTTCCTGCTCACCCTCATCGGCAGCGGCATGCTGTTCCCGCCCGCCATGGCGATCGCCTGGGCCCTGTCGCAGCGCATCCACGGCGAACGCTTCTTCAGGTTCGTGGTGTTCGCCCCGGTGGTCCTGTCGGTCGCCGTCGTCTCGCTGATGTGGAAGTTCCTCTACCACCCCACCCTCGGCCTGATCAATCCCGCGCTGGAGTCCATGGGGCTGGGCGCCCTGGCCAAGATCTGGCTCGGCGACCCCGCGACCGCCCTGGCCGCCGTGACGTTCGTGTCCGTGTGGCACGGCATCGGCATCTGGATCGTCCTGCTGTGCGCCGGTTTCGAGCGCCTGCCCACCGACGTCCTGCAGGCCGCGCGCATCGACGGGGCGGGCGAGTGGCGGGTGTTCCGCAGCATCATGCTGCCGATGATGCGCGACCTCCTGCGCATGCTCGCCATCCTGTGGGTGGTCCAGAGCCTGCAGACGTTCGCCTTCGTCTACATCATGACCGGCGGCGGCCCCTTCGGCTCGACCGAGACCGTCGGCACGCTGATGTACCGCGTGGCCTTCGACCGGGCCGAATTCGGTTACGCCGCTGCCATCGGCGTCGTGCTCGTGGTGGTCATGCTGACGGTGGCCAAGCTCCTCAACAAGGTGATGAAGCGCGATGACCTCCAGTACTGACCTGACCGAGCGCCCCGTGCCCGCCGGTCCCGCGGACACGCCCCCACCGCCCGCCCCCGCCCCGCGGTGGAAGGGCGTCTCATCCCGCCCCCGCGCGCCTTTCCGCCCGCACCACCTCTTCTTCTACCTGCTGCTCGGCGGGGTCGCGCTGTCCTCGATCAGCGCCTACGCCTGGGTCTTCAACGTGTCGATGAAGACGAACGGCGAGTTCATCTCCACGCCTCCCTGGCAGATCGCCAGCGGGTGGCGCTGGGAGAACTACGCCAACGCCTGGGACCGCGCGAACATCGGCCTGTTCTTCGGCAACAGTGTGGTCATCAGCGTCGCCTCGACCGCGGTCGGCGTCGTACTGGCCGTGTTCGCCGCCTATCCTCTGGCCCGGATCACCTTCAGGTTCAGCGGCCTGATCCTGAGCGCCTTCCTGCTCGGGCTGATGATCCCGTGGATGGTCACCTTCGCGCCGCTCTACCTGATCATGCAGGACCTCCGCCTCCTCGACAGCCAATTCGGCCTGATCCTCGTCTACGCCACCTACAACCTGCCGTTCAACGTCTTCGTCCTGGTCGGCTTCATGAAGACCCTGCCGTACGAACTGGAGGAGGCGGCGGCGATGGACGGAGCGGGCCCGGCCCGCACGTTCGTCTCGGTGATCCTCCCCCTCATGGGACCCGGGCTGGCGTCGGTCGCCATCATCAGCTTCCTGCAGAACTGGAACGAGTTCTTCTACGCGCTGCTGCTGATCCACTCGCCGGAGAAGATGCCCCTGCCGCTCGGGCTGTTCCAACTGGGTCAGGCCGCCGACTACGGCACCAACTGGGCCACGCTGTTCGCAGGGATGATGATCACGGTCACCCCCGTACTGCTCGGATTCGCCGTACTTCAGAAGCAGATCACCAAGGGCCTGACGGCCGGCGCGCTCAAGGGCTGAGCCGAGAGGCGAGAGAGGAAGATCCATGTCATCCGGTTCTCGGGACGCGGCCGCACCGCGCCGCGCGCTGATCACCGGCGCCGGCGGAGGCATCGGGGCGGCGATCGCCCGCGTCCTCCACGCCGAAGGCGCCGCGGTGATCGTCACCGACGTCGACCTGGACGCGGCGCGCGCGGTCGCGGACGGGATCGAGGACGCCGAGGCCGTCCACCTCGACGTGCGCTCGGAGAAGTCCGTCCGGTCGGCGGTCGGCTCGATCACCTCGCGCCACGGTCCCCTGAACGTCCTGGTCAACAACGCCGCCGTCTGCAGCAACATCGAGTTCGAATCGGTGCCCGAGTCGGTCTGGTCGATCGACGTGGACGTCGTCCTCGGCGGGGCGATCCGCCTGTGCCAGGCGGTCCTACCGGGCATGCGCGAGGTCAGGCGGGGATCCGTGGTCAACGTGGCCTCGGTCAACGGCCACCGCTACTTCGGCAACGACACCTACAGCGCCGCCAAGGCCGGGCTGCTCAACCTCACCCGCAGCCTGGCCGCCCAGTACGGGCCGTACGGCGTGCGAGTCAACTCGGTGTCGCCCGGTACGATCGCCACCCCGGCCTGGGAGGACCGGCTCGCGACCGACCCGCACGCCCTGGAAGAGGCGGCCCGGTGGTACCCGATGGGACGGGTCGGCACCGTGGACGACGTCGCCGAGGCCGTCGCGTTCCTGGCGGGCGACCGCGCCTCCTGGATCAACGGGATCGACCTGCCCGTGGACGGCGGCCTCCTGGCCGGGAGCCGAGCCATGGCGGTGGACATCGGCGCGGCCGTCGTCGACGCCGGCTGACCTCCGGAGCCCAGGCCGGGGCGGGGTTCGCCGGCCCCTCCTCGGCCCTGTTCTCGTACGGCCACGGCGAATCGTCGCAGCGGATCGCGCGGACTCGGGAGCCGTGGGAGAGGGGGTGAAGGCCGCCCCTCGGACGATCAGCGCCGCCGCAGTGACGGGTCGAGCAGCGCGGGCGGGGTGTCGTACTTCTCGTGTGCGGCGAGGTCGGTGCCGGGGGCGACGATCGCGTCGAGCACGTCGGCGGAGAGCACGGTGTCGGCGGCGGCGAGTTGCGAGTGCAGGTGGTCCAGCGTGCGGGGGCCGATGAGCGCGCTGGTCACGGCCGGATGCGCGGTCGCGAATCCGAGCGCGAGCTGGATCATCGTCAGGCCGGCCTCGTCGGCGACTTCGGCCAGCCGCTCGACGGCGTCGAGCCTGGCCCGGTTGGGCCGCCGAGGCGAGGCCCGGATGTCCCTGAACGAGAAGCCTGAACCCGTCCAACCAGACCGCACGCGGGCATATCGGAATGACCGACCTCTGCACTCGGTGAGTGCGGGCGCCGCTGTTATCGACACGAAAGGCCGCTTCCTCGCGATCAGGCGGCGCGACAACGGCGAGTGGCAGTTGCCCGGCGGTGTCGTCGAACTGGAAGAAGGCCCGTTGGACACGGTCCGGCGCGAGGTCCTGGAAGAGACAGGCGTCCACGTCGAGCCGATCCGCCTGACCGGCGTCCACAAGAACATGACGCTCGGCGTCGTCTCCCTGGTCTTTCTCTGCCACCCGGTGGGGGACGAGCCAAACCGACCGAAGAGGCGACGGAGGCCGCGTGGCTCACACTCGACGAGGTCTCGGCCCGCATGTCGGAAGCCTTTTCGATCCGCCTACTGGACGCACTCCGAATCGCCGACCCCGCCATCCGTACACACGATGGCGCACACGTGCTTGGGGTCGATTCGGTGCGATCGACTTCTGATCTCAGATGTCCGCCGAACCGGATCAGGCTTGGTCTCGGCACCCGGGCGGGGCCGTCACGGGAGTGGCACGCCAGCTTCCAGTGCCGCCGATGCCGGATGGCGGCCACTAATCGGCGATCGTCGTCATGGCCTGCGGTTTTTTGTGTCACGCAGGTGGAGTTTCCATCAATACCCCTGAACTTTCGTCCATGAGCGACAAAAGTTCCATGAGTTCGGCCGTAACATCTGGACAATTAGTACGTAACATTTTAAGCTCACACCAGAATGAGCCGTGCAGTTGGCGAAAGTTCGGGAGGTGCGGCCATTGAGAACGCAGCACCTCGCTCTTCGTCCCCCGCATGGCGAGGGGCGGCGCCGCCCGAGGTCGAGGCCGGGGAGCGGGTCGAACCATCGCGCGGGCGCGCGGTGGTCGGGCCGTAGCCGGAGTGACCGGGAGCCGGCCCCCTCGCCCACTCACCCCCCTCAAACGGCTTGGAGGTCGTCATGCGACTGCTGATCTCTCCCACCATGACCCGCTGACGGCCGACGCGGCACCCGAGGGTGCCGTGCCGCCGTCACAGGGGGGATAGCCGGGTCGGCGGGGGCGGACGCCGACCGCTCCTGCCGACCCGGTCCCACCTCCCCGTTTCCCCTCCTGTCGTCCCGCCCCCCTCGTTTCCTCCCCCTGCCGACCCGGTTCCGCCTCCCCGTTTCCTCGCGCCGTGGTCACCCGCGACGGCCATCTTCGTGATGCGCTGCGACGCGCTCGCCCATGCTCACCGAACGGCGCACCCCGATCACGCAGTGCTCGAAAGTGACCTGCCTCACATTTCCTGACAACAGCTTATTGACTGTTTTACCAATAACAGTCACAGTTTGTCCGAGCGACGTCGCCGAGGGATTCCCCACCTCTCCGCGTCGCCGGCGTGATCGGCGCACGCCCGCATGGACTCGTACCACAGGAAGCGAGCACCGCCGATCATGCTAAGAAAACTCGTCTCTTGCGTCGCCGTACTGGCGACGGCCCTCAGCCTGGCTCCCCCACCGGCGCAGGCCGCACCGAACACCACCTCGAACACCACCTCGAACGCGGTGGCGCTCGCGGCGCCCGGCTACACCCAGGTGACGCTCGCCAAGGGCGCGGCGGAGACCGGGGAGCCGATGGGGCTCACCGTCCTGCCCAACCGGGGCGTGCTGCACACCTCGCGCGACGGCACGATCCGCTACACCGACGTGCTGGGCAACACCAAGGTGGCGCTCACCATCCCGGTGTACACGCACGACGAGGAGGGTCTGCAGAGCATCAAGGCCGACCCGAACTTCGCGTCGAACCGGTGGGTGTACGTCTACTACGCGCCGCCGCTGTCCACCCCGGCCGGTGACGCGCCGGCCTCGGGGACGGCGGCGCAGTTCGCCCCGTTCAACGGGGTGAACCGGCTCGCCAGGTACACGGTGAACGCCGACCACACCCTCAACGCGGCCTCCGCGGTCACCGTCCTCGACGTCCCCACCAGCAGGGGCATGTGCTGCCACGTCGGCGGCGACATCGACTTCGACGCGGCCGGAAACCTCTACCTGTCCACCGGTGACGACACGAACCCGTTCGACTCCGGCGGTTACACGCCGATCGACGAGCGGACCGACCGTAACCCCGCCTACGACGCGCAGCGCACCTCCGCCAACAGCAACGACCTGCGGGGCAAGGTGCTGCGGATCAAGCCGAGCGCGGCCGGCGGCTACACGATCCCCTCGGGCAACATGTTCGCGCCCGGCACCGCGAACACCCGGCCGGAGATCTACGCGATGGGGTTCCGCAATCCGTTCCGGATGAACGTGGACAAGGCCACCGGCATCGTCTACCTGGGCGACTACGGGCCGGACGCGGGCACCGCGAGTGCCACCCGTGGCCCGGCGGCGTCGGTCTCGTTCGAGCGCATCACCCAGCCCGGCTTCTACGGCTGGCCGTACTGCTCGCAGTTCAACGTGCCGTACATCGACTTCACGTTCCCGTCGGGTCCTTCGGGCTCCGCGTTCAACTGCGCCGGCGGGCCGGTGAACACCTCGCGCAACAACACCGGCATCACCCAGCTCCCGGCCTCGCGCGCGGCCTGGCTGCCGTACGGGGTCGGCCAGGACCGGTCGGAGCTGTGCTGCGGAAGCTGGTCGCCGATGAACGCCCCGGTCTACAACTACGACGCCGGGCTCGCCTCCGACGTGAAGTTCCCGGCGTCGATGAACGGCAAGGTGTTCATCGGCGAGTTCGGGCGGCGGTGGATCAAGACGGTCACCCTCGCCTCGGGCGGCGGGGTGGGCGCGATCGAGCCCTTCCCCGCCTGGACCGGCACGCAGGTGATGGACATGGAGTTCGGGCCGGACGGCGCGCTGTACGTGCTCGACTACGGCACCGGCTGGTTCGGCGGCGACGCGAACTCGGCCGTGTACAGGATCGAGTACAACTCGGGCACCGGACAGGCGCCGATCCCGGTGATCAACGCCACCCCGAAGGCCGGTAACGCGCCGCTCACCGTGCAGTTCAGCTCGGCCGGGACGACGGATCCTGACGGCGACCCGATCACCTACGCGTGGGACTTCACGACGAACGGCAGCACCGACTCGACCGCGGCCAACCCGTCGTTCACCTACGCGGCCAACGGCACGTACACGGCGACGTTGACGGTGAGCGACAACACCGGTCGCAGCGCCACGGCGAGCACCGTCATCAGCGTCGGGCAGCCGACGGTCACCCTCAACCTGCCGCTCAACGGGCGGGTGTTCAACTTCGGCGACGCGATCCCGTTCCAGATCAGCGTCACCGATCCGAACTCCCCGACCGTCGACTGCTCCCGGGTGAAGATCAACTACATTCTCGGCCACGACAGTCACGGCCACCAGATGACCAGCGCGACCGGCTGCTCGGGCACCATCCAGACTCCCGTGGACGGTGAGCACGACGCCAACGCGAACATCTTCGGTGTCTTCGACGCGGAGTACACCCCGGCCGGCTCGACCACGGCCGTCCACGCGCCGCAGGCCGTCCTGCAGCCGCGGACCCGCCAGGCCGAGCACTACAGTGCCCAGCAGGGTGTGCAGGTCGTGGCCAAGCCGTCGGCGAACGGCGGCAACGCGGTCGGGCACGTCGAGAGCGGGGACTGGATCTCGTTCACGCCGTACAACCTGACCGGGGTCACGTCGTTCACCGCCCGGGTCGCGTCGGCGGGTGCCGGTGGCACGCTCACCCTGCGGGCCGGTTCCGCGACCGGGACGGTGATCGGCACGGCCACGGTCGCGCCGACCGGCGGCTGGGAGAACTGGGTCAACGTCACCGGCACGGTGACGCCGCCCTCGGGGACGACGAACCTGTTCCTGGTCTTCACCGGGGGGACGGGGTCGCTGTTCGACGTCGACTCCTTCACCTTCAACGGCGGCACGACGTCGACGAACCTCGCGCTGAACAAGCCGGCGACGGCCTCCAGTGAGGAGTCGGCCACCTACCCCGCCTCCGCCGCGGTGGACGCGTCGGCGACGACCCGGTGGTCCAGCGCGTTCTCCGACCCGCAGTGGATCCAGGTCGACCTGGGCGCCACGTACACGGTCAACAGGGTGCGTCTGGTGTGGGAGGCGGCCTACGGCTCCGCGTACCAGATCCAGACCTCGACGAACGGAACGACCTGGGCCAATGCCCGGTCGGTGACCGGCGGCAACGGCGGTGAGGACGACCACACCGGCCTGAGCGCCTCCGCCAGGTACGTGCGGATCCACGGCACCACCCGGGCCACGGTGTACGGGTACTCCCTGTTCACCTTCGAGGTCTACGGAAGCTGATCAACGGGGCGGGGCCGGTCACCCGGCTCCGCCCCGCCGGAGACGAGGGTCCGGACATGGCGGTGGCCCCGCCTCACCCCCCCAGGGGAAACGGGGCCACCGTTTTCCGACCGGACCCGCCTGAGCCGGGTGAGCGCACATCCGGTCGGAAAATCAGGTACGGCGCTACGCGGCCGTCGTCACGAGGTCAGCCCGCGCTGCAGGAGACCGTCGGCCAGGTCGAGTTACCGTTGCGCTGGATCGTCACACCCCAGTTGTTGCCGTTGCCGTTGGGCCTCGCGGTCAGCACCTGGGCGCTGGGGTAGTTGGCGCTGATGTTCCAGGTGGAGAGGATCTTCGCGGGGGACGGGACGTTCATCGTCACGGTCCAGTTGCTCGAACCGCTGACCGAGACGTTGAGGTTGTAGCGGTCACTCCACTGCTCGCCCGCGGAGAGCGACGCGGTGCAGCCACCGTTGCCGCCGCCGTTGTTGCCGCCGCCGTTGTCGCCGCCGGAGGAGCCGCCGATCGTGATGTTGGAGTTTCCGCTGCTCTGGTATCCCTCGGTGGCGAGGATCATGTAGTCGTGGCTGCCCAGGTTCATGCCGTTACGGGCCCACGCGTCGAAGTGGTTGCCGGAGGTTATGGTCCCGCCGGTCTTCTTCGACTGCCGGACGCTCCAGTACTGGTTGAACGTCTTGTTGCCCTCGATGGAGGGGGCGTTGTACCGCGTCGTCTGGTAGATGTCGTACGTGCCGCCGTCGCTGGTGACCGTGCCCTTGTACGTGCCGGTGGGCCGGTAGTTACCCCAGTTGTCGACGATGTAGTACTCCACGAGCGGGTTTCTCGTCCATCCGTAGAGGGTGAGGTAGGCGTTGCCCGACGGGTTGAAGCTGCCCGAGTAGTTCACGGCCCTGCGCCCGCCGGTGCGCCAGCCCTTGCCGGCGACGAAGTTCCCGGTGTTCCTCCACGAGGTGCTGTAGTTTCCGCCGGACCCCAGCTCCATGGAGACCGTGCCCTGGCTGTCGGTCCAGAACGAGTAGAAGTAGCCGCCGTTGTCGCCGGTCTGGTTGGTGGTGACGGCCGCGTGGGCCGGGCCGGGCAGTACCGCCACGGCGATGGCCAGGGCCACGGCGCAGGCACGGCCGACGAGCAGCCTGACGCGACCGCGTCCGCGCCTCTTGCGGGGGGCATCGTTCATGTGCGTGCTTCCTCCTCGTGAGGGCTGGGGCAGGCAGCGTGATACGACCCGGCGGGGCTCGCGGTGGCCGAGGGGACGTCCACCACGCGTTGGGGTCGTACAACGCGGCAGGGCTGGCCGGCCGTCGTACGGTCGACGGCCGGAGGACCAGGCCGCGCGGCGAGTGACCCGGATCGGCAGCGTTTCGGGCTGTCGATGGTGAGAGTGTGGGTTCGCCTCCGCCGAACTGTCAATAAGTTTCAGAAACATATCGGAAATCTGATCTTGCTAGAGCTTTGCCGATAGAACGTTTTGCCTGGTAGCAGAGATTGCGTCATCAGGCGAGGCCAGATTTCTCCATGAAAGCTTCTCCCTGATGATCAAATACAAGGCAGCGATTCCGAAACGTTTCGATGCTTCCTTGACAGGTTTCGTAACAATCCACAGAATGACTCACCAAACAGGCCCTGCTCGCCTCACCCGGGGCGAGTGACGACGGAACCGCGGTTCCGTGCGTTCCGTACGTGTTACGCCGCAGCCGTACGGTGTCCGTTCTCACCGATCGATGTTCCAGTGGAGGAACAGAATGATCGAAAACGCGACCATCGGCAGTGGAGGCCGGAGACGCCGCTCGCGCGTCCGGAATTCACTCGTCATGAGTCTCCTCGTGGTTCTCGGAACGGTGTTCGCCGTGACCTCATCACCCGCGGCGCAGGCCGCCGACTGCAGTGCCGGATATGTCGGACTCACCTACGACGACGGTCCCAACCCCGGCAACACCGCCAACCTGCTGAACGCCCTGAAGCAGAACGGCCTGCGGGCCACCATGTTCAACACCGGGCAGAACGCCCAGAACAACCAGGCCCTGGTCCGCGCCCAGCAGGACGCCGGCATGTGGATCGGCAACCACAGCTACACCCACCCCCACCTCGTCAACATGAGCAGCTCCCAGATCCAGTCGGAGCTCCAGCGGACCCAGCAGGCGATCCAGCAGGCCACGGGGACCGCCCCCAAACTCTTCCGGCCTCCGTACGGGGAGACCAACGCCACCCTGCGGTCGGTCGCGCAGCAACTCGGCCTCACCGAGATCATCTGGGATGTCGACTCCCAGGACTGGAACGGCGCCAGTACGGCCCAGATCGTGCAGGCCGCCGGGCGGCTGCAGAACGGTCAGATCATCCTGATGCACGACCAGTACGCGACGACGCTCAACGCGATCCCGCAGATCGCCGCGAACCTCAGAAGCCGCAACCTGTGCGCCGGCATGATCTCCCCCTCCACCGGCAGGGCCGTGGCACCTGACGGCGGCAGCACCCCGACCAATCCGCCGACCGGCAGCTGCACGGCCGGCATCACCGCCGGCCAGCAGTGGAGCGACCGGTTCAACCTGTCGGTCAACGTCTCGGGAAGCAACAACTGGATCGTCACCGTGACCCTGCGGAACGCCCAGCGGATCAGCTCCACCTGGAACGGCAGCCCGACCTGGGACGGCAGCGGCAAGGTCATGACGATGCGTCCCAACGGCAGCGGCAACACCTTCGGCTTCACCGTGATGCACGGCGGCGACTGGACCTGGCCGACGGTCTCCTGCCGGGTGGGCTGACCTTCCCCACGACCTCGGCCTCGCCGGTGACCCCGGACGAGGCCGACGGACGACGGGTGCCGGTGAGCTCACGGAGCCGTCATCCGGCCGTGTCGGTCCCCGCACCGCGGATCCGCGGTGCGGGGACCGACGTCATCACTTTTCTTTGTCGTGTCGAAAATTTTTCGGGGGCCGATTCCGAGGGAGTTCGATGAAGCGTTTACTGATCGTCGGTACCACCACGCTCATGCTGGCCGGTGCGCTGAACACCGTCCCCGTGCAGGCGAAGGAGCGGCCCCCCAAGGTCGCCGAGCAGAGCCTGCGCGCACTCGCCGCCCGCCACAACCTCGCCATCGGCACCGCCGTCGACATGGACGTGCTGCGCGACGCGAGCGATCCGCAGTACCGTGCGCTCACCGCCTCGCAGTTCTCCACCGTCACCGCCGAGAACGCGATGAAGTGGGAGTCGCTGGAGCCGACCCGGGGCGTGTACAACTGGGGGCCGGCCGACGAGCTGATCGAATTCGCCCGCAAGAACAAGCAGCAGGTCCGCGGGCACGTGCTGGTCTGGCAGAACCAGCTGCCGACCTGGCTCACCAAGGGCGTCGAGGACGGGACGATCAGCAAGACCCAGCTCCGCGACATCCTGCGCGACCACATCACCACCGTCGTCAAGCGCTACAAGGGCAAGATCTGGCAGTGGGACGTCGTCAACGAGGCGGCCAGCGACCCGTGGGACAGCCCGTCGTCGATCCACCTGAAGGGCTTCTGGGCGCAGCACCTCGGCCCCGGCTACATCGCCGACGCCTTCCGCTGGGCCCGCGCGGCCGACCCGGGCGCGCTGCTGTTCTACAACGACTACAACATCGAGGCGTTCGGCGATCGCGGCGCCTCGGACAAGACCTGGTACGTCTACAACATGGTCAGGCAACTGCGCGCGAGCGGCGTCCCCATCGACGGCGTGGGCAGCCAGGGGCATCTCGGCACCCAGTACGGCAACTTCAACGCCTTCCAGGCGCTGGAGGTGCTCGACGCCTTCTCCGACCTCGGGCTCGCCACGGCGTTCACCGAGGTGGACGTGCGCAGCCAGATGACCGACGGCGTGCGGGCGGGCGACTCCAACGAGGTCAACCCCCGCCTCCAGGCGTCGGCGGCCAACTTCAGCGTGCTGCTGCAGGCATGCCTCGCCAACCGGCACTGTCTGGCCTACACCGTCTGGGGATTCACCGACAGGCACTCCTGGGTGCCCGGCTGGTTCTCCGACCCCCCGGAGGGCCTGGCCACCCTGTACGACGAGTCCTACCGGCCCAAGCTCGCCTACAACGTCGTCAAGGCCGACCTGGCGTTCACCGGACCGCCCAACGTCCTGCCGAGGATCCCGCAGAAGCCCCGGCGATGAGCGAAGGCGGGGTGTCCGTGCTCGGACACCCCGCCGTTTCTCGGCCGAGCCTCCCGTGGAGGACTCGGTGACGAGACGAACGGGCCGGGCCGCGAACAGCGCGGCCCGGCCCGAACCGGGATCGGATCAGGGGCTGGTGCAGGTGGCCGTGGGGGTGGCCGCGGTGCCGTTGCCGGTGAAGCCGAAGGTGGTCGACTGACCCGCCGCGATGGAACCGTTGTAGGGGGCGTTGCGGACGGTCACGTTGGAACCGGACACGGTGTGCTGGCCGTTCCACAGGCTGCTGATGCTCTGCCCGCCAGGCCAGGCCCACTGCACGGTCCATCCGTTGACCGGCGAGCTACCCGCGCGAACGGTCACCGTCGTCTGGAACCCTCCCGGCCAGCTGTTGGTCGTCTCGACCGTCGCCGTACACGCCCCCGTACCCGGGGTGGGAGTCGGCGTCGGGGTCGGGGTGGGCGTCGGGGTCGGGGTCACGGTGGGAGTGGGCGACGGGGTGGGGTTCGGGGTCGCGGCGTTGAGCGCGTCCAGGACGGCGTTGTAGGCCGGCTTCTTGTTGCCGCCGCTGAACAGCAGCGGGGTGTCGCCCGAGCGCCAGGAGTCCTGGTCGCGGACGCCCCACACGGTGATGCCGTTGCAGCGGGGCACGGCCAGGCAGTCGTTGACCACCGCGGCGTAGGTCTGCGGGGAGGCGCCCTGGATGTCCAGCTCGGTGATCTGCACGTCCACGCCGAGGGCGGCGAAGCTCTGGATGGTGGTGCGGTAGTTGCTGTTGTACGGGCTGCCGCTGTTGAAGTGCGACTGCAGGCCGACGCAGTCGATCGGCACGCCGCGCTGCTTGAAGTCGCGGACCATGTTGTAGACGCCCTGGGTCTTGGCCCAGGTCCAGTTGTCGATGTTGTAGTCGTTGTAGCAGAGCTTGGCGGCCGGGTCGGCGGCGCGCGCGGTGCGGAAGGCGACCTCGATCCAGTCGTTGCCGGTGCGCTGCAGGTTGGAGTCGCGTCGTCCGCCGCCGCTGTCGGAGAAGGCCTCGTTCACCACGTCCCAGGCGTAGATCTTGCCCTTGTAGTAGTTCATCACACCGTTGATGTGGTTGATCATCGCCTGGCGCAGCGCGCTGCCGGACATGTTCTCCATCCAGCGCGGCTGCTGGGCGTGCCAGGCCAGCGTGTGCCCGCGCACCCGCTTGCCGTTCTGCACCGCCCAGTTGTAGATGCGGTCGGCGTTGCCGAAGCTGAACTGGTTCTGGTTCGGCTCGGTGGCGTCGATCTTCATCTCGTTCTCGGCGGTGATCATGTCGAACTCACGGTTCGCGATCGTGGTGTACTGCGAGTCACCGAGCCTGCCGGCGCTGATCGCGGTGCCGAAGTATCGCCCGCTCTGCTGGGCCGCCGCGCCGAGCGTGGTCGCCGCGGCGCTCGCGGAACCGGCGGAAGTGGCACCGGCCGAACCCGGAACCGTCACCGCCGCGAACGTGCCGAGCACGAGGGTGCCGAGGGCACCGGCGACCAGGGTCCGGCGGAGACCACCGAGGGGGCGCCGGGTTCCGGGTGGGGGGATGGCATTTGTGCCCATGCCTGAGCCTCCATAAATGCATCACGGGAAACACGGGGGACATCCCCGTGAGTTCGACGTCACGCCCGTTGCCGGAAAGGCCGGAAAGGCACACCACAGGGCGTCGCAGGCGACGGCCCTGCTGCGCGCGCCACCGACCTGGCCGTAGGAGGACGCCTTGGGGACTCAGTGTGGAAACCTCACCGAAATACGTCAAGGCTGCACAGAAAGTTTCGGATCCTCGCTCGGCGTATACGCCCTGGCCATGCTCACAACCTCTGTCCCTGCCTCCTGAAACCTTGCGGTCCCATCGCAGCGAGGCGAGACACGGTGAATGTAAGTTTCAGTGCGACGCCCTCGCGCTCGAAGATCGCGAGGGCGGGAGATCCTCGTTCCCGCCCCCGCGAATCAGGAAGGGCGGCCGGCGGCGAGCAGCCGTTCGCACGCGTCGAGCAGACGTCGCCGCAGCGGCCTCGCCCGCTCGGCGAATCCCCGCTGCTCGGCGGCGTACTCGGCCCGTCCCTCGGACGTCTCGATCCGGATCGCCCGATGGCCGAGCGCGGTGAGGTCGTACGGGGAGGCGCGCATGTCCAGGGTCCTGATCTCTCTGGCCAGCTCGAAGCAGTCGGCCACGAGTTCCGAGGGGACCAGGGGCGAGAGCTTGTAGGAATGCTTGTAAAGGTCCATGTTGGCGTGCAGACAGCCCGGCTGTTCCAGCTCCGGCTGCCGCTCCCTCGTCGGCCACAGCGCGTTGAGCGGACGCGCCTCGGGGGTGAAGAAGCGGAACGCGTCGAAGTGGCCGCACCGCACGCCCCGCTCCTCCACGACCTGTGCGATCTCCTCCCCGCTGAGCCGCAGCGGCCAGGAGTCGTGCCGCACCTCCGTGGCCTTGTAGACCATCGCCCACTCGTGCAGGCCGAAGCAGCCGAAGTATCCCGGCCGTGACGCGGTGGCGGCCAGCAGCCGCATGATCCACTCGACGGAGGGGCCGCGCCTGCTCATCAGCGTCGCGGTGTCGAGCGTCGCTCCCTCGGGGGTGTCGAGGTAGCCGCGGCCCACATCGCGCGCCCCCTTCAGCAGCACCCCGGCGCCCGGATGCCACCTGCGCAACCGCGCCGGCCGGTGCCCGTAGTAGGTGAACAGGAAGTCCTCGATGGGATGGGCCTCGCCCCGCGCCCGGCGCGCCAGGTGCGGCTCCGCCCACACCTCGATCCGCCGGCGGTGGGCCTCCGCCCGAGCCCGCCACTCCTCCGGTTCCAGAACCTCCACCGCTGAATGGTACGCGCGGGCGGATGGTGCCCGTCCGCCCCCCTTCCGGGTGCGGGCGACGGTGAGCGCCCGCCGAACGGCGCATCGGTGAACGGAAGATGAATTGTCAATACAAATGCGGGTACCGCGCTTCGCACTGTCGTCATTAATCACATAATTCGATTACAGCCGCTATTAATGGCGATACGGGGCAAGCCTTCGAGGAATCACATGAAGCGTTGGATCGGTGTCGGGCTGGCGCTGCTCCTCGGTGCCGCCGTGGTGGCGGCGATCGTGGCGGGCAACCGTGGCGGCGGCGCGGAGACGCGGGAGCTCACCCTGGTCAGAGGGGTGATCGGGTCGGAGAAGAAGCCGTTCTTCGACGATCCGCAGGTGCGGGCGGTCTTCGCCGGGCACGGCCTCCGGGTGGAGGTCGACACCGCCGGGTCGCGCCAGATCGCGACCTCGGTGGACCTGGGGAAATACGGCTTCGCGTTCCCGTCCAGCGCTCCGGCGGCCGAGAAGATCAGGCGTGACCGGGGGGTCGCGCGCACGTTCGCGCCGTTCTCCTCCCCCATGGCGGTCGCCACCTTCACCCCGATCGTGGAGGTCCTGAGCAAGGCGGGGGTCGTACGGGACTCGGGACAGGGTTACCAGGTGCTCGATATCCGGAAATATCTGGATATGGTGGCTAAAGGCACTCGGTGGGACAAACTACCGGGCAATACTGCTTACCCGGCGCGCAAACGCGTACTGCTCACCACCACCGACATCCGCACCTCCAACTCCGCGGCGATGTATCTCTCGATCGCCGGTTACGTGGCCAACGGCGACGACGTGGTCACCTCCGAGGAGCAGGGTGCCAGGGTCGCCGGGACCGTCGCCCCCCTCTTCCTCGACCAGGGATACTCCGAGACCTCCACCGAGGCGCCGTTCGAGGACTACCTGTCCCTGGGGATGGGGAAGACGCCCATGGTCGTGATCTACGAGGCGCAGTACGCCTCGCGGCTGTTCGCCGGGGACGGCTCGATCCGTCCTGACATGCGGCTGCTCTACCCCTCGCCCACGGTCCTGAGCAAGCACACCCTCGTGCCGTTGAGCGCGCAGGGCACCGAGGTCGGCAGGCTCCTGCAGGAGGACCCCGAACTCGGACGCCTCGCGGCCCGGTACGGCTTCCGCACCGCCGCCGCCAAGGCGTTCGACGACCTCGTGGCGAAGGTGAACGCGCCGCTGCCTCCCGGCCTGGTCGACGTGGTGGAACCCCCCGACCACGAGCGGCTGGAGGGCATGATCTCCGCGATCGAGACGCGCTACCGGTCCGGAGCGGTCCCCTCGTCCACCCCCTGACCTCACCTTCCCAGCGCTTCGAGGAGAGACCACCGTGAGCGATCTCGTGCTCAGCCCGCCAGAACCCGTGGCCAAGGTGCCCACGGAGAAGGCCGCCACCATGCTGCCGGTCCCGGAGGGGCGGGAGGCGGAACTCGCGGAGAAGGCCCGCGGTTTCGCCGAGGAGCTGAGCGGCCTGGACCCCAGGTCACCGGAGTTCACCCGGAAGGTGTACGACATCACCTCGATGGGCGACTCGGAGATCCGGGCCTCCTCCCAGGTGGCGAACCGCATGCTGAAACGGCCGGTGGCCGCGCTGGCCTCCGTCAAGGGCGAGGGCCGGGACGCGCAGGCGGCGGTGGCGGGACAGCTGGTCGCGCTGCGCCGGACGATCGTCGACCTCGACCCCAAGCAGGCGTCCGCCCCGGCCAGGAAGCTGCTGGGACTGATCCCGTTCGGCGACAAACTGCGCGACTACTTCGCGAAGTACCGGTCGGCGCAGAAACACCTCGACGACATCATCCGCGCCCTCACGTCCGGACAGGACGAGCTGCGCAAGGACAACGCGGCCATCGAGGGCGAGAAGACCAACCTGTGGGAGTCGATGAAGCGCCTGCAGGAGTACGCCCTGCTCGCCGCCGCCCTCGACGCCGCGGTGGAAGAGAAGATCATGTATGTCGAGGCGGCCGAGCCGGAGAAGGCCACCGCCCTGCGCTCGGACGCGTTGTTCGGCATCCGGCAGAAGCACCAGGACCTGCTGACGCAGCTCGCGGTGTCCGCCCAGGGGTATCTCGCCCTCGACCTGATCCGCAGGAACAACCTCGAACTGATCAAAGGCGTGGACCGGGCGACCACGACGACGGTCGCGGCGCTGCGCACGGCGGTGACCGTGGCCCAGGCCCTCGCCAACCAGAAACTCGTGCTCGACCAGATCACCGCGCTGAACGCCACCACCTCCGACCTGATCGTGGCGACGAGCGAGATGCTACGCACCCAGGCGGCCGACATCCAGACCCAGGCGGCGTCGACCACGGTCGACATGGACGCGCTGCGCAGGGCGTTCGACAACGTCTACGCCACCATGGACACGATCGACACGTTCAAGGCCAAGGCCGTGGAGAACATGGCGATCACCGTGGACAGCCTGACCGTCGAACTCGACCACGCGCGCACGTACCTGGAGCGCTCCCGGCGCGGCGACGAGCAGGAGCTTCCGCGATGAAGGGCTCGGCGCCCGGCCCCCGCCCGGCGGGACACGCACCCGGCACCCCACGTACCCCCCACCTGGACGGACCCGCACCCGGCACCCCGCGCGACTCCCGCCGTGTCATGCGGGCACCCGGCGCGCGGGCGGGTGCCCGCCGGCTCGGGTGGGCGCTCGCCGTGCTCGCCCTGCTGACGGTGTCGGTCGCGTGCGGCGGGACCGGCACCACGGAAACCCCCGGCACCGCCACCCGCCACCCGGACGGCCCGGACGTGCTGCGCGTCCTCGCGGGAAGCGAGGTCGGCGACCTGGAACCGCTGCTCAAGCGGGCCGGGGAGGCCGTCGGCGTGCGGGTCGCCCTGTCGTACGCCGGAACGCTCGACGGGGCCGACCAGGTGGCGGGCGGCGGCGCGGACGGGCGGTACGACGCGACCTGGTTCTCCTCCAACCGCTACCTGTCGCTGATCGAAGGGGCGTCCGCGCGGCTCTCGACCCAGACCAAGATCATGGTCTCGCCCGTGCTGCTCGGGCTGAAGGCGTCCAAGGCCCGCGAGCTCGGCTGGGACGGCAAGACCGTGACCTGGAACGACATCGCCTCGGCCGCACGCGCGGGGAGGTTCACCTTCGGCATGACCAGCCCCGCGGCGTCCAACTCCGGATTCTCGGCGCTGGTCGGCGTGACGGCGGCGCTCTCCGACGCGGGCGAGGCCCTGGAGGAGGCCCAGATCGACGCGGTGACCCCCAGGCTGAAGGAGTTCTTCTCGGCGCAGACGCTCACCTCCGGCTCCTCCGGCTGGCTCGCGGACGCGTACGCCAGGGAGGGCGGGGTGGACGGGCTGGTGAACTACGAGTCCGTGCTGCTCGGCCTCAACGCCTCGGGAAAACTCGCCGAGCCGCTCACGCTGGTCTACCCGGGCGACGGAGTGGTGACGGCCGACTACCCGCTCACGCTCCTGAGCTCCGCACCCCCGGAGAAGAAGGAGCTGTACGGGAAGCTCGCCGCCTGGCTGCGCACGCCGGAGATCCAGCGGGAGATCATGACCACCACCCACCGCAGGCCCATCGTCCCCGAGGTGAGGCCGGAGGCGCGCTTCGGGACCGCGTCGCCGGTGGAGCTGCCCTTCCCCAACCGGCGCGACGCCGCCGACAGGCTGATCGGCGCCTACCTCAACCAGGTGCGCAGGCCCTCGCGGACCCTGTTCGTGCTGGACACCTCCGGCTCGATGGCAGGAGGGCGGATCGACGCGCTCAAGCAGGCGCTGACCGCGCTGTCGGGCGCCGACACCTCCGCCGGCGGATCGTTCTCGCGCTTCCGCGACCGCGAGACGGTGACGATGATCCCGTTCAACACGGCCCCCGGCAGCCCGCGGACCTTCACGCTGCCCGACCGCGACCCAGAACCGGTGCTCCGGCAGATCCGCTCGTACGGCGAGGGGCTGCGGGCCGAGGGCGGGACCGCGATCTTCGACAGCCTGCGGGCCGCCTACGAGCAGATCCGGTCGTCGCCGTCGGAGGACTTCACCTCGATCGTGCTGATGACGGACGGCGAGAACACCGACGGCGCCTCCTACGACGACTTCGCCGACTACTACGCCGCACTGCCCGTGAAGTTCCGGACGTTCGTCGTGCTCTTCGGCGACAGCGACGTCGACGAGATGAAACGGATCGCCGAACTCACCGGCGGAGCGACCTTCGACGCCCGGCAGGGGTCGCTGGCCGCGGCCTTCAAGGAGATCCGTGGCTACCAGTAGCCCGCTGAGGCGGATCCTCGCCTACGCCGGGTCGACCAGGAACATCACCGGATGCGTCCTCGCCCTGGTCGGAGTGGTCCTGGTCTTCCTCGGCGTCGCCGGGACGTTCTGGCCCGTCGTGGTCGCCGGGCTGTACGGCGTCGGAGCGCTGCTGGCCCCGGCCGACCGGGTGAGGCTCACCATCTCGCACGCGGAGGTGGAGTCCCGGCAGTTGGAAACCGACCTCGCCGCCCTGTCGGCCAAGGTCGACGGGAACCGGTTCCCCGACGACGTGGTGAGGCGGGTCGGCGCGCTCGCCGAGGTGCTGCGCGACATCCTCCGGCGGGCGGACACGCTCACCTCCTCGCCCGACCACCTGCACATCGTGTCGCAGACGATCAGGGACTACCTGCCGTCCAGCCTGGAGACGTACGCGAACCTGCCCCGCTCCTACGCGCTCACCCGGCGCGGCGAGCGGGAGCGCAGCGCGCACGAGGAACTGCTCGCCCAGCTCGACCTGCTGGACACCCGGCTGCGCGAGGTGGCCGAGTCGGTCTACCGGGGTGACGAGCAGGCGCTGCGCGACCAGGGCAGGTTCCTGCGGGACCGGTTCGGCGGCTCCGGCCTGGACCTCTGACCCGGCCCCCTGCACCTCCGGCCCGAATCTCCGACCCGGCTACCCTGTACCTCCGGCGGCTCGGGCCTGAGTATCCGACCCGGCCCGCCTGCACCTCCCGCCTGGATCTCCGAACCGGCCACCCGGCACCTCCGGCGGAGGGAGGGGGTTCGTCGGATTCGGCCCCCGTCAACCGAGACGTACGACGACCGTGTTCGAGCCGCCGCCCCGGCCCGCCAGGCGCCCGAAGGTGAGCGTGAGCCGCGCGCCGGTCGTCGCGCCCGCCAGCAGGGGATGTCCGCGCGACACCCCGGTCACCGGCCGGTTCCAGGTCACGGTGAGCTCGTCCAGGTCGCGCCGGGGGTCCGACACGGTCAGCGTGGCCGTACCGTCGCCGGTCTCCCTGACCAGCACCGCGCACGGGGCGGAGACGGCGAGGTCCCCTGCGGCCCCGTCGTTCCAGAAGTTGACGGCGGTGATCCCGAGCGACGGGACCCGGACACCCTGGCAGCGGGCGCTGTTGGCGAGCACCCGCGCCCAGCCGGGGTCGGCGGCGCGGGAGCGGGTCTCCGCCAGGCTCGCGCCCGGCAGGAGGAGGTAGACGTAACCCGCCGAGACGGGATCGACACCGTGGTCGAGCCAGAGCGTCACGTAACTCCGGGTCGCCCGCTCCCGTCCGCCGGTGCGCTCCTCTCGCAGCGTGCGCAGGCGGGTGCCGCAGGGCAGCACGTAACCGCCGTGCCCCTCCAGGTGCGCCCACCCCTTCCCGTCGTCCACGACGAGAGGCGCGCCGGTCCTGCGGTTGTCCACGACGGTCTCGACCGGCACGCCGTCGGTGGCGGTGATCGCGGCGCCGAGGCAGACCACCGCGTCGTCGAGGAAGAACCACGACTTGAAGGCCTCCAGGGTGCTCTCGAAGCCGTTCAGGTGCTGGCCGACCGTCGCGTACGCACCATCGGTGGCGCCGCCCACCCAGCGGCCCGGCGGGCAGGTGTCGCCCCACGCCTCGCCTGCGCCGTCGGCCAGCCGCCGGGTGGAGACGGTCGTGCCCGGCAGGCGGTAGGGGTCGACGGTGGTCCAGAAGGAGTCGGAGTACTGGTCGCCGTGGCCGTCGGCCCACCAGTAGAGCATCCCCGAGCCGGTGTGCCAGCCGCGGAGGTTCTCGCCGTTGCCGTGCTCGTAGTGGCCGATGCGGTGGGAGGCCATGCTGAGGCCCGCGCACCAGCCGGGCCCGCGGTGGACGGCGCGGGCGCTCATCGCGAGCAGCCGGTGCCCGGCGGGTTCCTCGGCCGCGGGAACGGCGTCGTCGTCCAGGATCGCGGCGAGGCGGGCGTGGAAGCCCAGGTCGTCCTCCTCGGCCGCGTCGAGCATGGGCCGGTGGGTGTTCCGCAGCGCCCACCCCTTCACCATGCCCTGCCAGCGGGACCGCTCGGCGGCGGAGGCCGTCTCTCCCAGCAGCAGGATCGCGGCGGCGATCGCCCGCCCCCTGTCGTGGTCGCCGTACGGCCGCCTGCCGACCGCCCGGCCGCTGACCAGGTCCATGCAGGAGCCGTCGTGGACGACCGGCGCGAACGTCCTCTCGACGCTGTCGAAGACGACCTGCCTTTCCCGGTCGACGACCTCCCACGGCGAGCCGCGCAACACCGCGAACAGCGTCGCGAGGCCGGACAGCAACGACGCTCCGTACGTGCCCTGGTAGGGGACGGTCGTGTGCTGGACGAAGGAGCCGTCCCGGTAGAACCCGTCGCCCTCGGAGACGTAGGGGAAGACCGGGGAGAGCGCGGAGACGGCGAGCGCGACCTTCGCCGGGTCGGAGCCGAGGACGGCCCGCAGCAGCGTCACCACGCACAGGTCCACCCGGTTGGCCCCGGTGCTGGTCCCCTCGTAGTCGTCCAGGCGGCACTCGGGGACGAAGTGGTCCACCGCCTCCCGCAGCGCCGCGGCCCGCGGGCCGGTCAGGTGCGGGCCGATCAGCAGGGCCGCGTCGAGGAGGTTCCTGGGGGCACCGATCTGCCAGTGCCACCAGTTGCCGACCTGGTCGGCGCCCGCCGCGTACACCCGCCGCCGGTAGTGGTCGACGCCGGTCGCGACGGCCGCGGCCAGGTTCGCGTCGCCGGTCAGCCCGGTCCCCGGAAGGGCGTACGCGCGGGCCATGGTCCGCAGCCGGGCGGTGGTGGCGCCGAGCGAGGGGAACGGCAGGCCGGGCCAGAGCGACGCGTCGGCCGGCGCCATGGCGTCCCGGTATCCGGCCGCCCTCGTCCCCAGCCTCGCCAGCCGGGTCCGGTACGGCTCGGCCGTCGCGTCGAACCCCGACCCCGCCGTCACGTCCCGCCAGCGGTGACGCAGCGCGGTGAGGGGATCGGCCGGCGGGTGCGACGCGCTCTTCGGGGACGCGGTCTCCTCGTGCCGCCCGATACCGGTGTGCGCGGCGTACGCCGGAATCATCGCCCCGGTCGCGACGACCCCGCCGAGCCGAAGGAAAGATCTCCGGGAATGTCGGTCCACGCCTAGATTGTCGGCCGGAAATCATCCTCGCCGTGGACACCGCGCCACATTGCCGTCGTTTGCCGTGATGTGGGCGACTCGCCGCAGGCGGGCGAGGGTCAGAGTGATCCCCCGAGCGGTATCCGACTCGGGTGGGGCCACGTCGCGGGCGGGCGGGGGTCAGAGATCCACGTCGCGGGAGGCGACCACGCGGACCCCCTCGGGTTCGTGGCCCACCGGGGTGACCACGACCCGCCTTCCTGCCTCCTCGTATCCGTGCTCGGTCAGCCACATGAGGGTGTACACGTCGAGTTGACTGAAGTGGATCGGGGAGGCGGGCGAGAAGATGTCGTCGCCGGTGTCGCCTTCGACGATCGACAGGGTGTAGGTGGTCATGGCAGCCTCCGGGCCGTGGTCGTCCTCGGGAGGTCCATACCCCGGGGTTGTCCTTGGGAGGTCCATCTCCCGGTCGAGAAGGCCCCGCGCACAACCTCGGACAGCGGCGAACCCTCGCTCGCCCCGGCGCCCCCGGCCGTGCGTACGGCCGTCGCGCGCGCCTCGCCCAGCGGGCGTCCGAAGGGTGGGGCACCGCCCTCCGAGCGGTCTCGGAAAAGCAGGGTTCCAATTACCCGAACGCCGGCCAGGAACCGAACAGCTAAACAGAGGAAACGTATTCATATCAAGTTGCTATGACGGCTTGCACCAATCCGGAGTGGGAAACGCTTGCGCGATCGCCCGTACGCGACGAGGGCCCCGCCTCCCCGCCGGAAAGCCCACCGGGAGGTGAACGACCGGCCTTCCCCAGGGAAATGGCAGTTCACCAAGAAACGTGAAGGATCATCCGAAACCTCCGGATGTCCCCACATCTCTAGAGAACCAGTGGCACGATCCAACCACAGGAGGGCTGCAGGCGGGGGCACTCGCCGTTTCGGACCGTCCGTATATCGAGTTAGGTGTTATTTATAACCCAATAACCATAAGTGTCAATTACTGAGCCCTTTACCTTCCAAATAGATCACGGTCAGTCTAATATTTGGACCTATGTCATGGCGTGCATCAGATTTCCCAGATGGACAGGCTGGGCCCTCTCGCCGTGGCGGTGCTTCCTCTCGGCACGATTCCGAACACGCATCCGACTGGCATCCCGAACGCCTCCTGTCATTCGATTGGCGGAAGGTTATTCTGTTCACGGCGGTTTTGGCGATCATCGCCTTCGCCGTGATCTGGCTCGTGACCAGATCGACCTCCGGTTCGTCCCTCGCGGCGAACCCCACGCCCGACCCTTCCGACACCGGCTGGGAGAAGGCCGACTCCTCGCCTTCACCGACGCCGGAGCCCTCCGGCTCCACCCCCGAACCGACACCGAAGCCCACGCCCACCAAAAGCGGCAAGGAGAAGTCCCCTCGCCCCGAGGCCACTCCCACTCGGAAGCCACGGACCGAGACCAGGACCACCCCGCCACCCGCCGACCCGCCCGCCGGGTCCAGCTCACCCGAGCTCACCGCCAAGGAGGCGTACGGCATCCACGGCCGTTACCAGCGGGGGTTGTCGGCGGCCCAGGCCAGGAAGGACCAGGCGGCCATGGCGAAGCTGGAGCACGGGCTCGCGCTGGAGATGACACGGGCGAGTTTCAAGACCGCCGAGATGCAGGGGACCTCACTCGCGACGGGGATATGGCCCAACCCCCAGGTGTGGATCCCGCGCCATGTGGAGGGCACCGCCGACTGGTTCGTGGCGGTCTCGCACGAACCGGGTGTCGCGAGGATCGTCGACGTGATGAGCTCGGCCCCCGGAGGCTGGCGGCTCGTCGCCTCGGCGGCCGACACGCGCGACACCCCGGCGCGGTTCCCCAAGATAGCCACCGACGGCGAGGGGTACGCGACGAGCCTGCCGGAGAACGCCACCGGCCTGAGCGCGACCCCTCGGCAGATCGCCCGCGCGCACCTCGCGAGTCTGGAGAACGCGGAAATCGACTCGCGGTTCGAGGAAGGCCCGTGGACCAGTGAGGCCTCGCTGTTCTGGCATCAGGAGCGGGTCCGGCTGGAGCAGGCCGACTGGAAGCTCACGCTGTCGTACCGGCTTGAGGGACCGGTACGCGCACTCAGGACCAGTGACGGGGGCGCCCTGGTCTGGTATGGAGCCCGATCCACCGAGCTCCGCGAGGCGGTGCGGGAAGGGGCGAAGGTCAAGCTGAAGGGCTCGGCCGCCGTCCGCACCCGCGGCAAGTCCTTCGCACGCTCGGTGAGCGCCACATACGGACGCATGTATGTGACCCATGTCCCCCCCGTCGGCTCGAACGAACCCGCTCGCGTGCTGGGCGAGTGGAGCGATGTCCTGGAGAGCCACGGCGACTGACGTTTTTACCGGAAGAAAAGGAACATTCTAATGACACCCTCACGTAAGCCATCGCGCGCGACGGTGATCACTGCGAGTGTCGCGATCGGTGTCTTCGGCGCCGGCGCCGGGCTGGGAACCGTCATCGCCATCCGCCCCGACCCCGGCGAGGGGCAGGTGATGCGACTCGCCGCGGGAACGTACCTCCTCGACGACCAGGCGGGAGCCTGGTCGGCGGGCGCGGCACCCGGCGGTGACCAACCGCTCCCGCTCTCCGGCGCCGACGCGGGCAGCACGATCGCGAAGGGCACCAAACGGGCCTCCGCCGCCGGGGATCAGCGGGTCTGCCTGACCACCACCACCGACGGTCGCGCGGTCGGCGGCACCGCGGAAGGCTGTGTCGCCCTTCCCGTCCTGGGCGTGGCCGCCGCCGCGGCCGCCCCCCTCCAGCGGCCGGGAAACCCCAAGAGCACTCCGGCCCCGCCGGCCGCCCCCAAGGCGACCACGTCGACGAAACCCACGACGCCCAAGAAGGCCGATCCGCCCGCCAAGCCCGACCCGGCGCCGGTCCAGCCCGCACCCAACCCCGGGCCGGCGCAACCCCCCGCCCAGCCTCCTCCCGCCCAGGTGAACAACCAACCCGTCAACCCTCCCGCCCCACCGGCTCCGACCCCGACGAAGAAGATCAGCGGCAACATCTCGGAGAGCCAGAACGAGAGCGGCAGCGTCATCGAGCCGCGGCCCGTGGAGCAGGTCGAGGTCGTCTCGCCGCCCAAGCCGGCTCCCGAGTCCGGCGCGACGAGGTCATCGGCGCCCACCCTGTCGGCACAGCCCCGGCCCAGCGGAGGGAACGGACAGCAGCCCCCCGCCGACAACGGAAACAGGCAGCCGCAACCCCAGCCCACCGGCGGGAACGGACAGCAGCCCCCCGCCGACAACGGAAACAGGCAGCCCCAGCCCACCGGCAGGAACGGACAGCAGCCCCCCGACGGGAAGTGGCAGCAGTCCCCGGACAGGAACGGGCAGCGTCCCGGCGAGGGGAACCGGCAGCAGCAGCCCCAGCCGACCGGTGGCCTCAAGCCCCCGCAGGCCCAGCCCACCGGAGGAAACGGGCAGCAGCAACCTCGGCCCATCGGCGACGCCAGGAATCCGCAGCCCGGGGACAACGCGAGGAACCCCCGGCCGACGGGCACCCTGAGGCCGGCGATCCGGTCGGGCACCGGCCGGCCGATCGTGCCCTCGGGTGAAGGTCCCGTGTCCACGGCGTCTCCCGAGACCAGGCCGACCGGTGACGCCGGCACGCCCTCGGTGGCACCGCGCGACGGCGACCGCACTCGCTCCCAGGCGCCCGACCCGTCGCGGAAGCTCCCCTCGGCCGGGCCGTCCCAGCCGCAGCCCTCCCTCGGTCCCGCCGAGAACGCGTCGCAGGGTCCCGACGGGACCGTGCTCATGCCGGCCACTCCGCAGCTTCCCGGCGGTGGCCCGGACGGCGGTGTCTCACTGCCGATCTTCGAGAACCCCGAGCTCATGCGGCGCGCCCACGAGGCCCTCGGGCTGGACAGGGGGATGCGCTACACGGACGAGAACGGCGTGTGGGACCTCAACATCGCCCCGCCGGGCACCCCGCCGTGCCGTGACTACACCGCCGAGGAACTCCGGGCGCTCAGCGCGACCCAGGGGCCGGACCAGGCCCAGGGCGGCCAGGCCACGATCCCCCGCGACTCGTGCCTGTGGCCCGCCTTCATCCGCTGGCTCTACGCGGAGCCCGCACCCGGCCAGATCAGCAACTGGACCAAGTTCACCGGACTGCCCCAGCGCAATCTGGAGCTCGTGGTGACCGATCCTCCTCCCGTCCCGCTTCCCAGCCCGATCCCCAGCGAGAGCACCCTCCCGCAGCCTGACCAGGGACAGACCGACCGGCGACAGGGCGAGCAGCGGCAAGGTGAGCAGCGGCAAGGTGAGCAGCGGCAGGGCGACCGGCGACAGGGCGTCCCCGGCCAGGAGGAGCCCTGGCAGCCTGACACGGGCGGGCTGAACCCCGCCCAGCCGGGTCCCGATGACGCGGTGGCCCCCAGAGACCCCGGAGGCGACGTCTCCGAACAGTGGCCGGGCGAGAACACCGCTCCCTCCCAGTCCGACCGGGGCCGGCCCCCCCGAGACCAGACCGAGCAGAACCCGTTCGAGTACGAGGGCCGATGAGCACACCTACCGGAACCGGGCGTCCCACGCCCGGCCCCGGCCAGGGGGCGGCCTGGGTGCGTGAGCACGGCGCGCACCTGATGGACTACGCCGCCTCCCATCTCGAACCCGGCCGGGCGCACGCGGCGGTCGTCTCCGCGCTGGCGGCCGGCCGGGCCGAGGCCGCTCCCGAGGGCGTCACGGCCCGGGGGCGGCTGCTGGCCGCACTGCGACGTGACTGCCGCACCTCTGCCGCCTACCGGGAGCGGTACGTGCCGGGTTCGGGGCCCGGCATGCCCGACGCCTCGCTGATCGAGCGGGTGTGGACGATCGTCGACCCCCTGGGCACCGAGGCGCTCAGGTTGACGTACCGTCACGCGCTCAGCATGGAGGACCTCTCCCACGTGCTGGCGATGCCCGTCAACGAGGTCAGCAGGCTCACCACCCGTACCCAGGATCTGATCGAGACCCTGGTGAGCGGGCTGGACGCGCTCACCCACGGGCGGCGTACCTGCCCCGAGCTCGCCCCGCTGGTGGAGAACGTCTTTCCCGACGTCTTTCCCGACGGCCCGCCCGGCGGACGGACGGCGCACTCCGCCGCGGACCCGGTGGAGGCCCAGGCGAGCCTGCTCTCCCACATGATCAGGTGTTCCGTGTGCACGCGGCCGATCAACATCCGCTACACGGCGCCGCAGATGATCGCCTACCCCCCGGTCGCGCCGCTCTCCGCCGAGGAGCGGCAGCGGCTCGTGGACTCACTGCCTCCCGAGGCCGCCCGCGAGGCGGCCTCGGAGGCGGCCCCGCCCACACGACCGGCCCGTGGCGGGTCTCCCGTCCTGTCCGCCCCTCCTGCGGGTGGACACTCCCCGGTCCTTCCCGCGCCCCCGCCCGGGGGCCGGACTCCCGCCCCGCCCGGCAGCCGGCACTCCGCCCCACCCGGACGACGGTCCTCCGCATCGCCCGCCTCCCCACCCGGACGACGGTCCTCCACGCCGCCCGCCTCCCCGGCCGCGGGCGGCACCACCCCGGCACCGCCCTCGCCCAGGGTCGGCACGCCCCCCTACCCACCGGTGGCGTCGAAACCTCCCACGAAGCCGAAGCCACCCGCCGCGACACCACCTGCCACGACGCCGCCGAGTACGACGTCGGGCGCGGTGTCGCCGGTCACGGCATCGGGAGAGGGGCCCGCGGCGGGTTCCCGCGCTCCCGCCGCCTCCTCGGGCCTGCCCCCGCTGCCCGCCCTGCCGCCCCGCAGGACCCGGCCGGCCCGCCCGCCGTCCGCGCCTCCCGTACCCGGACACGACACCCCCCTCTACGACGCCCTGCTCACCCAGGCGTGGGCTCGTGAGGTCCTCGCCCAGAGCGAGGAGCTCACCGGCACCATCCCCCGGCAGGAGCCGCCGGCTCCCCAACCGGTCGCCAAGGCCGAACCCGTCGTCATCGCCGGGCAGGCGTCCGTCGAGATGCGCGATACCGGGACACGCGAAACCCGAGCGCGCGACAACAAAACCCGCGAGAACAAAACCCGCGAGGCCAAAACCCGCGAGACCGGGACACTCGACGACACCCAGGTTCCCGCGCTGCGCTTCCACACCGAACCCGACGACCGCCCCGACGAGGAGCGGATCGAGATGGGGATCCGCGTACTGGAGGCGCTCAGCTGGGCGGGTGCCCGGATCAGGAACACGACGATCAAGATCGTCATCATCGTCGTGGCGGGCGCGGCGGGCACCCTGACCGGAATGAACTTCCTCGGCCCCGCGATCGGGCCCGAGGAGCCCGCGAGGTCGCTGCAGGCGTCCACCAGCCAGGCCACCCGATCTCCGCCTCCCGCCGCCGACGCGCCGGCGCGGCAGGACGGGCTCGCCTCCCGCCTGCGGGTCCCGCCCGTGGTGACGCTGGACGAGTTCGGCCTGGGAAGCATGGTCATCACCTCCTCCGGAGAGCCGTTGAAATGGCGGATCTCGGCTCCCGGCCTGGCCGTGAGCCCTTCCGGCGGCACGCTGCGGGAGGGGGTCACCCAGGTGATCAACCTGCGTGCCCACCGGGTCCGCAACTGGTGTGGCGCCCCCGCGTCGGCCACCGCTCCGGTGACCGTGCACGCCCTCGACGACTCGATCAGTACGACGGTGCGCTGGCGGACCTGCTGACCGATCCCACCCCCCCACGATCACTTTTCAAGAAAGGACCAGGGAAATGACGGATACCTCTCCACATATCCATGCATCACCCCCCAATCCGCCGCTCCCGCCCGACCAGTTCCACGAAACGGTCCCGCTCACCGCGGAGCACCTGCTCACCAACCGCCGCCCGGAACCCGCCGGGGGGTGGCGCCGCCTCGTCTGGCAGCTCTCCGGCAAGCGCATCATCCCCGCGGAGTCGGCGGCGGAGGTGGAACGGCGCACGCTGATCGCGCATGCCCAGACCCCCGTCGCGAGCGGGCACCACCGGATCGCGGTCATGAGCCTCAAGGGCGGGGTCGGCAAGACCACGACGACCGTCGCCCTCGGCAACACGCTGGCCTCGCTGCGCGGTGACCGGGTGATCGCGATCGACGCCAACCCCGACCGCGGGACCCTCGGTCTCAAGGTCAAGTCCGAGACGGCCGCGACCATCCGCACGATGCTGGCCGAGGCCCCGCACATCCTGCGCTACGCCGACGCGCGCGCCTTCACCTCCCAGTCACCCGCCCGGCTCGAGGTCCTCGCCTCCGACACCGACCCGGCGGTGAGCGAGGCGTTCAACGCCGAGGACTACCGCACGGTCGCCGGGCTCATCGAGCGCTACTACTCCATCTGCATCACCGACTGCGGGACCGGCCTGCTGCACGGGGCGATGGGCGCGACGCTGGAACTGGCCGACCAGATCGTGCTGGTCAGCCTGGTCGCGGTGGACGGGGCGAGTTCGGCCGCCGCGACGCTGGACTGGCTGACCGCCCACGGCCACGCCGACCTCGTCAGGAACGCCATCGTCGTGCTGAACGCCGTGGAGCCCAAGTCCGACGTGGACCTGGACCTGCTGGAGCGTCACTTCTCCTCGCGCTGCCGCTCGGTGATCCGCATCCCCTACGACCCGCACCTCAAGGAGGGCGCGGAGGTCGACCTGGTCCGCCTCCGACCCACGACCCGGGGCGCGTACCTCCGCCTGGCCGCCGCGGCCGGGCAGAGCTTCGGGCAGCGCCCCGACCGGAGTCACTAGTGCGACCGGTCGCCGACGATCCCACGCTGGACTGGGATCTGGGCCCGCCGCCAAGCGCCCGGCGGCGGATGCTCATCGTGGTCGTCTCGATCGTGGGGACGATCCTGCTGGCGGCCGGCGCATGGCAGCTCCTCCGACCCGACTCCGCCACCCCCGTGAACGCCTCCGCGCCGAAGGCCCTCGGGGATACCGTTCTCCTCGCCCCACCCTCCGCCTACGAGGGTGCGGCCGGTTACCCCGTCGGGTTCCCCCGCACCGAGCTGGGCGCGGCCTCCGCCGCCGCCGCGGCGTTGGAGGCGGCGTGGACCCTGGACGTCGAACAGGCCGAGCAGGCCGCGGTGCTCTACGCGCGGCCCGAGGAGCACGACGCGGCGCGGGCCGGTGCCCGCGAGGCCGTCGCGGGCTGGAGGGAGATCCTCGGCCTGCCCAAGGACGGGGCACTTCCCGAGGGCGCCGCCATGAGGACACGGACGATCGGCGTCCAGTGGAAACCCCGCGCCCAGGATCAGGTGCAGGTCTCGGTCCTGGTCCAGGTGACCGCGACCAAGGGCGTCGGCGACACCGATCCGACCTATTCGAGCCCATACGCCATGAGCCTGCTCATGGTCTGGCAGCCCGGCATGCGCGGTGCGAACCAGGGGGACTGGGTCAACGTCCCCGACCCCCTCGCCACCTCCGTGCCGCCGGTCGCCCTCCCGGGCACCCCGGAATTCACCGCCGCGGGCTGGAAACCCATCTCCGGCCCAGAGCCCACCCCATAGATCGAGGAAGAGCGATCAATGCCCCCACGCAGCTCATCCCGGCGTGTCACCTTACTCTCCGGCCTTCTGCTGGCCGCGGTATCCGCGACGACGAGCGCGGTCATCGCCCAGCCGTGGGCCGCCATGGCCGATCCCGGCCTGAGCTCCGGCTCACCGTCGCAGGAGTTCGCCGGTTCTCCCCCCGCACGCCAGGAACCCCCCTCCGAGGTCGAGGACTCCTCCCAGCAGGACAGGACTCCCCCCTCGGACGACTCCCGTTCGACATCCGACAGGAACCCGCCCTCGGACAGCGACTCCCGCTCCAGGGACGAGAGCCCGCCCGCCGAGACGCGGACGCGTCGCGCCCCCTCGGAGGAGACCTCGTCCCCCGAGACGTTCACCGAGACCGACAGCCCTCCTCCCACGTCCCGTAACCGTTCCGGCGAGAGGAACACCGCACCGCGCGTGGAGGAGGACGCTCCCGTCGAGCGGCGTTCCACGTCCCCCGACGGGACGACGACGCGGGAGGCCACCCGGTCCAGGAACGCGGCGCCGACGAGCTCGCCGTCCAGCAGGTCGCGTCCCGCCGAGGACCCGCCCGTGAGCACCAGGTCCACCGAGAGCTCGCCGAAGAGGTCCGAGCCGACGACCAAGCCGACGACCAGGAGGAACACCGAGCCCAACGACGCCCCCGTGAGGGCCAGGAAGGTCCCCTCGGCGCCGCCCGAGAACACCAGGCCCACCACCGACCCGTCCCCCGAGGACAAGAAGCCCACCTCGGCGCCGCCGAAGCCGACCGCCACCCCGGCACCGTCGGCGACGTCCACGGCGACCTCCGCCCCCGCCACCCCGGCGCCGTCGCCCAGCACCACCTCCTCACCCACGTCGACCGGGACACCGCCGTCGGCGACGACACCGTCCCCCTCCGGTACGACCACCCAGCCCGCGCCGTCCCCCACACCCACCGCGACGGCGACCGCGACGGCGACGGCGACGGCGAAACCCACCGCGACGGCGACGGCGACCAAATCCGCGCCGAGCGGCACCCCCAAGCCCACTCGGAAGCCCACCACTTCGCCCAAGGAGACTCCGAAGCCCTCGGCGAGCCCGACCCCGCCCGTCACCCCGGCTCCCACCGCCACCTCGTCGCGCCCCGGCCCGCCGCGCTGGACGACCCACGCGCCCCGGCCCGTGCCCGCGCGGACCGACGCCCGCGACCCCTCCCTCCTGCTCGAGCCGGTTCAGAGCACCCGATCCCCGATGGCGGCCCCGTCCCCGGCGCCCTCGATCCGTACCGTCCTGCCTCTGCCCCCGCTCAAGCGCTCCACCTCCGACTTCTGTAAGCCGGAGGACCTCGCCTCGTGCTGGAGCCTCGCGCCCTGGCGTGGCCGTACCGCGGTGTCCCCCGGCGTCCGGCTGATCGCGAACCACGAGCCGGCGGGCGCGCCGCGCTGGGTGTTCGCGCCGCCCGCCTCACCCACCCAGCCGTCGGGCCCGGCCGTGTGGGCGATCCCCAGCCCGAGCCCGACGAGCACCGGCTGCTGGAGCTTCAGTCCCTCCACACTCTGCGCAAGATCCTGGGAGGAGTAATCATGATCACCAGATCCCACGTGCGGGTGGCCGTACTCAGCATGGTGGCCGCGCTGACGGTGAGCACCCTCAGCGCGGCCCAGGGAGAGGTGGTCTCCGCGGCCCCCTGCGCCCCCGCCGCCACCGGCGAGGCCAGCGCCGCGCAAGCCCTCAACTGGGGCGCACCGTCCTGGTGCGCGGAGTTCGACGACTACCTCGACGAGTCCGACTGGGTGTTCTACGACTCGGCCGGGCACGCCGGCAACGGCCGCCGATCCCCCCAGCAGCTCTACCTCGGAAACGGGGCGCTCTACCTGTACGGCCGCGAGGACGGGACCACCGCCGGCCTGGCCGCCCGTCACGCCCAGGCGTACGGGCGCTGGGAGACCCGTGTCCGCCTGTACCCGGGAGCCGGGTCGTACCACCCCGTCGCCCTGCTGTGGCCGAAGGACGGCGGCGGCAACGTGCGGAGTTCCACCGGTGAGGAGATCGACTTCCTGGAGGTCATCAACGATCCCGAGCGGCAGCGGCCGAACTTCTTCCTGCACACCCCTCAGGGGCAGGAGCAGGCCCACGCCAACATCGACATGACCGCCTGGCACACCTACGCCGTGGAGGTCACCCCCAGCAGCGTCGTCGGCTACATCGACGGGCAGGAGTGGTTCCGCTCCGGCAACGCCACCCGTAGTTCGATGTCGGTCTGCCTGCAGCTGGACTGGTTCCCCGGCCAGGGCAGCTCCGGTGAGGCGTGGATGGAAGTGGACTGGCTCCGCATCTACCCGGCCTCGGCGGGAACCGCGGGCTGACCCCGCTCCGCACGACAGGAGGGTGCGGGACCCGTGACGGGTCCCGCACCCTTCTCGCGTCCGCGGCCTTCTCACTTATCCGGCCCGCTCATCCGGGCCGCTCATCCGGCACGGCCCTCTCGGCGCGGGACGTTCGGTGAGCGTCGAACCTCTTCGAGGTGGTGGCCCCTCCGCCCGCCGTTCAGCCCGTGACCACGGAGAGCCTCGACTCCAGGACCTGGCCGGGCCAGTCGCCGACCTTGAAGCTCTCCGTCCTGGTGAAGCCCTGGCTCTCGTAGTACGCCACCAGCCGGCCGTCGTCACCGGCGTAGCAGTCGACCCGCACCAGCGCGATCCCCAGCCCCGCGGCCTCCGCGCGGGCGCGCTCCAGCAGGGCGGCCCCGACTCCCCGGCCGTGGAACCTCGGGTCGACGACCAGCCCCTGGATGTAGAGCTCCGGCTCGGGAGCGGGGGCGACGTAGGGCATGGCGGACCCCACGACCAGGCAGCCCGCGGGCCGGCCGTCGAGCTCGGCGACGCGCATCCCGCCGGATGTCGCCCACGAGGTGATCCGCTCGACACGGGCCGCGTCGGCGGAGAACGGCTCGCTGCCCCACTGGCCGGTGCGGCCCAGGGAGGTCAACCACGCCACCGCGCCGTCGAACATCGCCAGAACGGCCGGTACGTCGCCAAGGTGACCGTCACGGATAACCATCGGCGGATCTTAACAGGACACACACCCACACACGATGACATGCCAGCCGAATCCCTACATCTGGCGCCTTTACCCCGCATCCGGCACCGCTTGGCCGACGCTCCTCCCGGTCGCACCGCAGGTGGGAACCGTTACCCTTTCCCGCCGAACAACAACGAGAGCTTGGTCGCGCTTTACTAGCTGATTAACGTTAATCACCTATAAATGCCTTAAAAGGCTGACATTAAATAGGAGGAGCCACTTTTTCGGGGGGTAGCCATAATTCGACGTCCGCGGTCAATCCGAGGGCAGGTGACCCTTATAGCGATCATCGCGTTCGCCCTGGTGCTGGGCATGGGCATGTTCGCCACCTGGCAGGTCGTGAGGGCCAAACTCTCGGCAGACCTCTCCGACCTGGCGGCCGGCGCGGCCGCCAACGCGGCCCTGGCCGTCGAGAAAGGCCCCGCGGACAGCGTCATCTTCCCGCTCAACCGCGTCAACCGCATCCAGGTCGTCGCGAACGACGGCCGGGTGGTCGCCGCCAGCCCTGCCATGAAGGGACAACCGCCTCTGACCCGGACGCGCCCGCCGCCCGGCGAGACACGAGTGGACGAGACGGTGTGCGCGGCCCTGCCACCGACGGGAGAACGGGCGTGTTACGGCGTCGTGGGACTGCGGGTCGAACGTTCCGCCTACGGCGACGTGATGGTCTACGCGATGACACCGGAACCCCCGTTGCTCCGCTCCAGCTTCCTGGTGGTCACGCTGGCGCTCTTCTCCTTGGGGCTTCTCACCCTGCTCGGCTGGGGCGCCTGGCAGCTCGCCGGCCGTACGCTCGCCCCGGTGGAACGGATCCGCGCCGAGATGACCGAGATCACCGCCTCCGACCTCAGCCGCCGGATGCCCGTCCCCACCTCGGGAAACGAGATGGCGCAGCTCACACGGACCATCAACGCGACCCTCGAAAGACTGGAGCGGGCCGTGGAGAACCAGCGCCGCTTCGCCTCCGACGCCTCCCACGAGCTGCGCACCCCCCTGACCGGGCTGCGTACCAAGCTCGAACTGGCGATCTCCGACCCCGAGGCGGAGGACCCGCTCACCACGATGCGCTCGGTGCTGGCCGACGCGGACCGCCTCCAGGCCGTCATCGAGGACCTGCTGCTGCTCGCCTGCCTGGACTCCGGCGTACGAGGCGCACCGGAGGTGATCGACCTCGCCGACCTGGTCACCTCGGAGGTGGAGCGCCGGCCGATCCGGCACGAGGTACTGCTGAGGCTCGAACCCGGCGTCACGGTGCGAGGCAGCAGGGTCCAGCTGGGACGGCTGCTCACCAACCTGCTGGCCAACGCCGACCGGCACGCGGCGAAGGAGGTGCAGGTCCGGGTCGGGAGCCGGTCGGGCGAGGCCGTGGTGGAGGTCATCGACGACGGGCTCGGCATCCCCGAGAAAGAGCGGGAGCGGGTCTTCCAGCGGTTCACCCGCCTGGACTCGGCGCGTAGCCGCGACGCCGGAGGAACCGGCCTGGGCCTGCCGATCGCCAGGGACATCGCCGTGGCACACCGCGGCAGGCTCTACGCCGCCGACACCCCCACCGGTCGCGGCGCCCGCCTCGTCCTCCGTCTGCCGCTGTCGACCGCGGCCGACTCCTGAGCCCACCTCGCGGCGGGGACGGGGCTTCACCTAACACCCCGCGGCGGAAACGGCGTCCCTCGATGAAGGGAACGGGCTTGGCAGGCGGTGCCACCCTCGGCGAAGGAAACGGGCTTCGCGAGAGGCGGCCTTCGGCAGAGGAAGCGGCGGCCCTCGGCGGGGATGGCCCGTACCTCACCCATGTAAGAATCGGGTCATGCACAGGATCGTCATGCTCGCCATGGACGGTGTGATCCCCTTCGAGCTGGGCATCCCGCCGCGAATCTTCGGCATCGCCAGGGGCGCGGACGGCGAACCGCTCTACGAGGTGCTCACCTGCACCGTCGACGGCACCCCCGTACGCGCCGACGCCGACTTCGCGATCGCGGTGGACCACGGAGCCGAAGTCCTGGCGGACGCGGACACCGTGGTGATCCCGGCCACCCGCGCCCTCGGAGCGATCTCCGCCGAGGGACGACTCCCCGCCCCCGTGGCCGACGCGATCGCGCGCATCCGGCCGGGCACCCGCCTGGTCTCGATCTGCACCGCCGCCTACGTGCTCGCGGCGGCCGGACTGCTCGACGGCCGCCCCGCGACCACCCACTGGAGCCACACCGACCACTTCCAGAAGCTGTTTCCCAAGGTCAAGGTCAACCCGGATGTGCTGTTCGTGGACGACGGGGACGTGCTCACCTCGGCAGGGGTCGCCGCGGGGATCGACCTCTGCCTGCACATCGTCCGGCGCGACCACGGCACCGAGGTGGCGAACCGCGTGGCCAGGCGGTGCGTCGTCCCGCCGTGGCGCGACGGCGGTCAGGCACAGTTCATCGAGCGCCCGATTCCCGCCCCGACCGCGGCGACGACCGCCCCGACCAGGGCCTGGGCGCTGGAGCGGCTGCACGAGCCGCTCTCCCTCGGTGAACTGGCCGCCCACGCCCGGATGAGCCGCCGTACCTTCACCCGGCGCTTCCGCGACGAGATGGGGCTCAGCCCCGGCCAGTGGCTCATCCTGCAGCGGGTCGAACTGGCCCGGCGGCTCCTGGAGACCAGCGACCTGCCGGTGGACGGCGTCGCCCTGCGGTCGGGGTTCGGCACCGCCGCCTCGCTCCGCCAGCACCTGCAGGCGGCCATCGGCGTCTCGCCGATGGCCTACCGCCGCACCTTCCGGCCGGTGAACGTGAACGCCTGACCTCGCAGGGACCCCCGGGAGCGCTCAGCGACCGGACGGGGAACCACCGTTGGGGCCCGGACAGCGGGAAACCACCGTCGGGGCCCGACCGGACGGGAAGCCATCGTCGAGGCCCGGACGGCGGAAAAGCATCGAGAGGATCACCGTCCTGCCGACGAGAAGCCGAAGGAGGCGCTCATCCGCAGGACGGCGGAGAAACCGGGGAAGACCCTCACTCGCCGCGCGACCACTCCTCCTGCAGGCGGTCGGCCGCCTTCTTCGGGGTGATCCGGCCATGGGCGACGTCGAGGATGACGTCACCCTCCACCCGCTCCAGGAAGGACTCGTCGGGGACGTTCAGGGAGCCGCCGTCCTTGACGAGCTCCTGGATCGCGGCGTAGCCCTCCTTGCCCTCCGAGTCGGCGAAGACGGAGGAGTCGATCCGGAAGTCCTCGCGCGCGGGGACGAGCGCCAGGTCTCCGGCCCAGTCGGAGACTCCCTCGCCCACCGTCAGGAACTCGATCAGCGTGGCCGCCTCGGCCACGTGCTTGGAGCTCTTGGGGATGGCGAGCCCCACCTCGGCCGTACTGCGGACGGCGGGCTTGGAGCCCTGCAGGACGGTCGGGAAAGGCCCGGCGCCGATCTCCTTGACGGAGATCTTCGCGGACTTGCGGTAGGACGCGGACAGCATCGGGCTCCGGCCCGAGCCGTCCACCAGGAACAGGGCCTTGCCCGAGCGGAAAAGCTCGGCCGGGCGGTCGCCCTTGAGCGCGAGTCCCGACTTCGCCAGTACGCCCCTGTCGAACAGCGACCTGTAGGCGGTCAGGGCCGAGACCACCTCGGGGCCGTTCCACGGCCTGCCGCCGGCCAGCAGTTCGTCGGAGAGGGTGGGGTGGCTCTGGCTCGCGATGGTGAACAGCAGTTCCTCCTGCCGGCGCGGCTCGCCGGAGAAGACGACCGGCCGGAGGTCGGGGATCTCCTTCTTGACCCGCCTCACGACGCTCTCCAGATCGGCGGCCGTCTTCGGGAAGGAGAGTCCGAGCTCGGACAGGAGGCCGGCGTTGTAGTACATGACCGCGCCGCCGTTGGACCCCATCGGGACGGAGTAGAGCGTGCCGCCCTTGGCTGCCTTCTCCGTCTGCTTCACCGCGTTCTTCTCAAGCTCGTCGACCCAGCCGCCGGAGACCTTGTCCTTCCAGTCGTCGACCGGGCGGAGCCGGTTCGCGACCGAGCGGGTCATCGTCGGGATCGGGAGGCCGACGACGTCGAGTTTCTCGTCGGCGAGCGCCTTGGGGAGCCGCTTGCGGTAGTCGGCCTCGGCGAAGGTGCGCAGCTCGACCTTGATGCCGGGGTTCGCCTTTTCGAACGCGGCGACCGCCTTCTTCAGCGCGGCCTCGGGCGGGGTGAAGGTCCAGTACTTCAGCGTGACGGGTCCCGCCGGCTTCTCGGGCTTCTTGGTCTCCTCACCGGCCTTGGGGACGGCCTGCTGCACCGGCCGGCCGTCGGCCGGCCCGCCCGCGCTGCAGCCGGTCAGTCCGAGGGCGAGGGCGGCGGTGGTCAGGGCGAACGCACGAGCTGTACCACGCATGGCATACCTCCAGCAGAATCACGGTGCGGGTGACGGTGTTCAGCCCGGCGAGGTCGATCACGGTCATTCCGGTCGATCACGAAAAAAGATCTTATGGGGTCCTCTGCCGCGACAGGGGGTCGTCAAACTACCCGGCGGAGCCACGGCTCCCGATCCGAGGTGATGCTCGGCGGCCCGGCGGTGTTCGCCTGTCCCCGCCCTCGGCCTTGACCTCGGGGAAAAGATCCACCGCCCCTTTGGCGATCATGAAACTCATGTCGGCGCGAACGGGCGACACGGGAAGGCGGCACGGAAGGACGGCACGATATCCGCTTCACGACAGACTTGTACAGGTATGTGATTTCTCGTCCATGTTTGCCCGTCTTTCTCGGATGACCAGGACAAAACACCGCGTTTTAGATACATTGCGCGAGCGTGTCGAGACTTCACGCTGTTCGGCTCGACGCTGTTCGGCTCGACACTGTTCAGGGATAAAGGGAGATCAATGAAAGCCCGGATCACGGGCGTCGCGACGTATCTGCCGGAGCGGACCGTGTCCAGCGCGGACGTCGAACGGCGGATCGAGGGTTACACGCCCCACAGGGGCGTCGTCGAACGGCTGACGGGAATCCGGCGCCGCCACGTGGCCAGGGACGACCAGCAGGCGTCGGACCTGGCCGTGGAGGCGGCCCGCGAACTCGACCACTCCGACGTCGACCTGCTCGTCTTCGCGTCGGCCTCGCAGGACATGATCGAGCCCGCCACCGCGCACATCGTGGCGGCCAAACTGGGACTCTCGTGCCCGGTGTTCGACGTCAAGAACGCCTGCAACAGCATGCTCAACGGGATCCAGATCGCCGAGGCGCTCATCCTGACCGGGGCGCACCGCAAGGTGCTGGTCTGCTCGGGCGAGATCCCGTCGCGGGCGATCCGGTGGCGGGTCAGGGACCGCGCACAGTTCGTCGACTCCTTCGCGGGCTACACGCTGTCGGACACCGGGGCCGCGGTCACGGTCGCCGCCGATTTGGAACGTGGCATTTTCTACCGCGACTTCGCGGCCGACTCCACGGCCTGGGCGATCGGCACCCTGCCCGGAGGCGGTTCCGCGCACCCCCGCGACCTCGAGTACTCCTACTTCCGTGGCGACGGGCGCAGGCTGAAGGACGCCTTCGAGGCGATCGGCCCGGACATCTTCCTCAACGCCCTCAAGCGCACCGGCCTGACCTGGGACGACTTCGCCGTCGTCGCGGTACACCAGGTGGCGCTGCCCTACCTGCGCTTCCTGGCCGAGGTGCTCGACATCCCCGAGGACAGGCTCGTGGTCAGCCTACCCGAGCACGGCAACTGCGCCTCGACGACGCTTCCGCTCCAGCTCACCCTGGGCGACTGGCGACCCGGCGACCGGGTGGCGCTGCTCGGGCTGGGCGGCGGGATCAGTACCGGTGTGATGCTGGCGGAGATGTGATGGACCTCTGGGTGATCGTTCCCGCCTACAACGAGGCCCCCGGCATCGAGGCGACACTGCGGGCCCTGGCCGAGCAGGACGACCGGGACTTCACGCTGCTCGTGGTGGACAACGCGAGCACCGACGGCACCGCCGAGGTCGTACGGCGGCACGGTGTCCAGGTGGTCGTCGAGACTCGGAAGGGTACCGGTGCCGCCTCCGACACCGGCATGCGCCACGCCATCGCGCACGGGGCGACCCACCTGGCCAGGACCGACGCGGACTGCCTGCCCCGCCCCGACTGGGTGCGCAACATCCGGCGGGCCTTCGGCGACGGGCTGGAGATGGTCGGCGGGCAGCTGAGACCCAGGACCGACGAGTTCCGGCTGAAGTTCTGGGAGCGCCACCTCATCCCGTTCGTGGTGGAGGTGGCGGCGACCTTCGGACGCTTCCGGCCCGGCAACAGGGACCCGCGCTACCTGGGCCCGTACGTGATGATGCCCGGCGCCACCCTCGCCATCACCGCGGACCTCTACGAGCGCGCGGGCGGCTTCCCCAGGACCGCGATCGAGGAGGTCCACGAGGACCGCGCCCTGGTCAACCGGGTGCGCGCGCTCACCCCCGCGTACGCCTCGCGCCGTGACGTGGTGGTCTTCGGCTCCGTACGCAGGCTGCGGGCGTACGGCCTCGCGGGCACCCTCGCCTGGTACGCCGACCATCACTACCGGCCGGAAGTGATCGACGTCCGGTGAACCACGAGACCCGCCTCCACCTGGCCGCCCACCCCTTCGCCTACCCGCTCATGCGGCTGCTGGCCCGGCTCGGGCCCGTGGTGCGCGTCCCCGGGCTGGGAGTGGTGGTCAACGACGCCGCCGTCGCGCGGGCCGTGCTGATGGACGAGCGGTTCCGCAAGGACGGGCCGGGTTCGCCCGGCGACCTGTGGACGCCCGTGCTCGGTCCCTCCGTGCTGCTCAACATGGAGGGCCCCGGCCATCTCGCGCTCCGCAGGAAACTGATGCCGCTGTTCACCGCCGGGTACGTGTCCTCGCTGGTGGAAGACGTGCTCCGCGGGCCGCTCGACGACCTCTCCGCCCGCTTGGGAAAGGGCGAGACGGTCGACCTGGTGGACGCCATGCGGCTGATGGCCGGGGCGGTGATCTGCCGGGTGATCGGGCTGGGCGAGGTCTCCGAGGCGCGGGCGAGGGAACTTTTCGCGGACGGGGAGCGGGTCGTCTCGATGGTCTCGCTGCGCTCGCGGCGGCTGTCCGACCGGCAGGTGGCCGTCGCCAGGCGGGTGCTGGACCGGATCGGGGACATCGCGCAGGCCGCCTACGAGGCCGGGGACGAGTCCACGGTGATGGGCCGGATGCGGGCGCAGGGGCTGTCCGTGGCCGAGGCGCGGGGCGCGGCGGGGGCGTTCTTCCTGACCGGTACCGAGACCGTCGCCACGTTCGTCCCCCGGCTCGTCGCCCTCCTGCACGACCACGGCACCCAGGTCGGCGACCTGGACAGGGTGATCGAGGAGGCGATGCGGGTCACCACGCCGACCCCGCTGATGCTGCGCTCGGTGGCCGCCGCCGCGCACGTCGGCGGCACGGCGGTACGCCCCGGCGACCGGATCCTGATCGTCACCCACAACTGCGCCAGGGCGTACGGCCCGTTCGACCCCTCCCGCGCCCACCCGCCCGAGCTGCGCAGGCTCTGGTTCGGCGCGGGCCCGCACTTCTGCATCGGCTACCCGCTCGCCCTCGCGGAGATCCGGGCGGTGGCCTCCGTCCTGCTCTCCCACCGGGTGCGCGTCGTGCGGCGACGGGCGGCCAGGCGGGTCCTCATTCCCACGTACGAGCATCTGTGGATCGGCCGGGCGGGAGCCTTGTGAACGACATCGTCAGCGGGATCATGACAATCGCCGGGCGGGAGCCGGGGCGTACCGCGATCGTCGACGGGCGGGGCCGTGAGATCACCTACGGCGAGCTGGCCCGTCGGGTGTCGGCGGTCCGCGACGCGATGGGCGGAGGCCGGCCGGGGAACGACACGCGGCCGGAAGACCGGGAACGGCCGGGCGAGCGAGCGCGGGCGGAGAACGGGACACAGCCGGAAGACCAGGCACGAGCGGAAACCCCGGCCCAGCCCGAAGACGGGATGCGGCCGGGGGACGGGGTGCTGTTCGCGGTGCGGCCGGGGGTAGACGCGGTGGCGCTGGCGCTGGGGGCGGTGGCGGCGGGCGGGACGCTCGTCCTCGCCGACCCCGGCCTGGCCCCCGACGTGCTCGCGGCCCGCATGGCCGCGACCCGGCCCGCCTGGGTGATCAGCGAGTCCCTCCTCTACACCCTGAGCGGCCCGCTCAGGCGCCTCGCCCGCCGCCGAGGGCTGCTGCTGCCCGACCTCGCGGACCCGCTTCCCGGCCACCCCGTCCGTCACCTGTACACGGGCCCGTGGCTGCCGGGAGTGCCCCGCGGAGCGCTGCGGCTCTCCCGCGTCCTGCGACGATCGTCCGCCGTTCCCGGCCTGGAGGGGTACGGGACGGATCCTGACCAACCGGCGGCGGTGATCTTCACCTCGGGGACCACCGCGCGTCCGCGAGGGGTGGTGCACACCCGGGGGTCGCTCGCGGCCGGACTGGAGATGTTCAGGAGCGCGTTCCCGCTCGGTCCCGGTGACGTCGTGCACACCGACCAGCTGATGCTCGGGCTCCCCGCGCTGCTGGCCGGGGCGACCTGGTCCCTGCCCGGGGGTGGTGACCTCGCCGCGGAACTGGCCGCGCGGCGGGCCACCCACACCTTCGCCGTACCGGTGCACCTGGATCGGCTGCTGCGCGAGACCCCCAGGCTCCCCGGGACCCTCCGCTACCTCCTGCTCGGCGCCGCTCCCGCCCCGCCGGGCGTGCTCCGCCGCGCGATCGAGGCCGGGCCCGAGGTCCTCTCGGTCTACGCGATGACCGAGGCGCTCCCCATCGCGATCGCGTCCGCCCACGAGAAACTGGCCCAGGCCGAGGGGGATCTGCTCGGGGAGCCCCTGCCCGGCGTCGGGGTCCGGGTCGCCGAGGACGGCGAGTTGTTCGTCTCCGGCCCGCACCTCGCGCGGCGCTATCTCGGCGAGGAGCCGCTGCGGGAGGTCGCGACCGGCGACCTCGTCAGGCTCGAAGGGGACCGGCTGGTGCTGCTCGGCCGGAAGAAGGACATGATCCTCCGCGACGGGGTCAACATCTACCCGGGCCTGTACGAGTCCGGCATCGCGGCGCTGCCCGGGGTCGCCGAGGCCGCGATCGTCGGACTCTCCGACCCCGAGACCGGGGACGAGGAGGTCGTGCTGGCCGTCGTTCCCTCGGAGGGCTACGACGAGGGTCTGCTGCGCAGGGCGCTTCCCGAGATCGTGGACGCCGCGGCCCTGCCCGACCGTATCGAGCCGCTCGACGCCTTCCCCCGCTCGGGACGGGCCGACAAGCTCGACCGGGCCGCCCTGCGGGACCTGGTCGCCCGCCGTGCCTGAGCACCCCACCCTGCCTGAGCGACCCGCCGTACCTGAGCACCTCGCCGCGGCCGAGCGACCCGTCGGGCCGGGCGGGCGGCCGAGGGTCGCGGTGACGGGCGCCTCCGGATTCGTGGGCGGCGCGGTCTGCCGGGCGGCCGTGGCGCGAGGCTGGACGGTGCGGGCCTTCGGCAGGCGACCCGCTGTGGACACCGGGCACCTCGGCGGCGCTCCGTACACGTCGTGGGACCTCCGCACCCCCCGGCCCGCGACACCCCCGATCGAGGTGGACGTGGTGATCCACTGCGCCGGGAGCGTCACGGACTGGGGATCGCCACGCGACATCTGGGCCGCCAACGTGGACGGCACCCGCAACGCCGCCGCGGCCTTCCCGGGCGCCAGGTTCGTGCACCTCAGCACGGCGAGCGTCTACGACCCGTTCCGGCCGACCGTGATGGCCGTCGAGGACACCGCCCCGGTCGGGCGGTACGCCAACGCGTACGGCGCCTCGAAGGCCGCCGCGGAGAGATGCCTGGAACGGGCGGTCATCCTGCGACCGCACGCGATCTACGGCAGGGGGGACACCACGCTGCTTCCCCGGGTCCTCCGCGCGGTCAGCGGCCGCAGGCTGCTCGCGGTGGGCGACGGGCGCCAGCGGATCAGCCTGACCTCGGTGGACAACCTGGTCCAGGCCTGCCTGCTCGCCGCGGAAGGCCCGGTCGATCACGGCGTCTTCAACGTGACCGACGCCGAGCCCGTCGTGCTCGACGACGCCCTGCGCGCGATCCTCGCGGAGCGCGGCATCGACGCCGAACCGCACTATTTGCCGCTCGCGCTGGTGGATCCCCTCGCCGCCGTCGCCGAGACCGTGTCACGGCTGCTCCGGCGCCCGCGCCCGCCCCGGCTCACGCGCTACGCCGCGGGCCACCTGGCCGTCGAACGGACCTTCGACATCACCGCCGCGCGCACCCGGCTCGGCTATCACCCCTCGGAGACGTCCTTCGAGGGGTCCGCAGGCTGGTGACGACGGTCCTCAAGCACCGCGGCCGCGAACCTGGAACGGACGCGCTTTCCCTTGACGACGAAGGCGGTCGCCGCCACGAGCAGGCCCAGCGTGAAGAGCACGCGCAGGCCGTCCCTCAGGAAGGCGGTCAGCGCGTCGAATATCGCGGCCACGGCGGAGTACGACATGCCACCGGTGGCGGAGGCGGGCAGGTAGACGTTGCGGATCACGGACAGGACGACGGCCAGCGCGAGCATGCTCGTGGCCAGGCCGAGCCCGGCGCCGATCAGAGCGGCGCACCGGTCGCGGGGCAGGAGCACCCCCGTGACGATCAGTGCCGGTGACAGCCCCAGCAGGACCCACCTCAGCGAGATCAGCCTGTCGTAGGAATTGTCGATCACGAAAACGGCGGAGGTGGGCAGCAGCAGGGTGACCGGGTGCGTACTGGGCAGGCGGGACGCCTCTCTCACGCCGACGACCTCCAACCTCCGCTTGACCAGTTCGTACACCGGGGCGAGGTCGTAGCCGACGCCGTCGTCCGCCATGCCGGGATTCGGGGTGTGGCCCAGGATCGCGAGGAGCCTGCGGTGTGTCTGCCGGTTGATCTCCACCCAGGCGACGGCGAAGTCGTTGTCGACGCCGGACTTCACCGTCTCGCGGACGACCTCCCCGCCGACCGAGACGCCCAGCGCGCGCAGCCGCACGACGACCTCGTCGGTGACACGATCCGTGACGGCGTTCCTGACGTCCGGGTGAGCGGCCAGCGGGGCCACGTTCTCGATGTAGCGGTCGGGGTCGGCGATCTCGTTCGCCGCCCAGTAGGCGGTGAGGGCGAAGGGGGCGAGGAGGCATCCGAGCACGATCAAAATCGAGCCGATCACCGTACGCACGGACTTCCCTAACCGCATTACCGGGAAATCCCCGCGTTTGCCAGGCAAAACCGGTTACGACCTATTTTTGACGTGAACTTGGAGATCAATGTCATCCCGACGGCGAAATCTGGTTTACAAACCTTGACCCGCCGCCCTCAGCGCGTCGAACAACCACATAGCCGATTCACCCGAAAACCGTTACTAACCTGCGACGTATTGGTCTGACGGACGGGAGATGTCACGGCTATGGCAGGCAATACGGGGCGAACAGGCGTCGGATCGAGCCTGGCACTGACACTGGGCTCAGCCGTTCTGTGGGGTCTGGCCCACGTCTGGGTGGGCCGCCGCCTGACCGGTGCCATCCTGATGGGCATCGAGTTGATCCTCGCCGCGGCCCTCGCGACCGCCGTGCTGACCGCCGGTCCCTCCCTGCTCTCCCTCGCCGTACAACCCTCCTGGCTCTGGGTCTTCGCCCTCACCGCGATGCTGGTCGCCGGCGTGACGGTCGCCGTGACCATCCGCTCCCACCTGCTGGTGCGGCCGAAGACGGTGTCGCCTGCGGCCCGCTACCTCTCCGCCGCGGCCGTCGGGGTGATATGCGCGCTGGTGGTCGCTCCGATGATCTACACGGCCAAACTGGCCTACATCTCGCACGGCGTCGTGACCTCGGTGTTCGCGGAAAGCGTCGCACCGATCCCGGTGGACCCGTGGAAGGACGTGGACCGGCTCAACATCCTGCTTGTCGGCGCGGACGCGGCGGCCAACCGGATCGGCGTGCGCACCGACAGCATGACCGTGGCCAGCATCGACCCAAGGACCGGAGACACGGTGCTGTTCGGCCTGCCCAGGAACCTGGAGAACGTCCCGATGCCGCCGGGCCCGGCCCGCGAGCGCTTTCCCTACGGTTTCCAGGGCGAGCCACCGTACACACCGGGCATGCTCAACGAGATCTACCAGTACGCCGAGGACTATCCCGAGATGGTTCCCCGGCAGAGCAAGCGGCACCGCGGCCCGACGCTTCTGAAAAGAACGATCGGCGGCATCCTCGGCCTCGACATTCCCTACTACGCGATGGTCGACATGAGGGGCTTCGTGGAAATCGTCAACGCGATGGGCGGTGTACGGGTCCGCATCAAGGATCCCATCGTGTACGGCAGGCAGAACGAGGGCCTGATCGAGGCGGGAAAACGGAAACTCTCGGGCGAGGAGGCGCTCTGGTACGGCAGATCCCGCACCTACAGTGACGACTACGTGCGGATGGGCCGCCAGAAGTGCCTGCTGAACGCCGTCGCCAAACAGGCCGACCCGGTGACGGTCTTCAGGAGCTTCGAGAAACTGGCCGCCGCCGCCGTCGACACCATCTCCACCGACATACCTCGGCAGTTGCTGCCTGACCTGGTCGAACTGTCGGAGAAGGTGAAGAACTCCAGGATCAGGAGTCTCCAGTTCGTCCCCCCGCTCATCTACTCGGGTGCGCCCGACTACCACCTGATCAGGCGCGAGGTCACCGCCACCCTGGCGGCGCCGCCCGCTCCGCCCCGCTCCGTATCCGCCGCACAGGCCGGAGACCAGGGGAAGGCGGGCGAATACGCGGAGACAGCCGAGACAAAGGCCGTCGTCCTCGATTCCGCCTGCCACTGACGAACCGGCCGAGACCGGAGAACTCGTTGGGCCCGAACGCTCCGGTGGAGCACAGGACCGGCAGGGCGACGAACCAAAGAACCGGCTAACCAGCGGATCGCGGACTGAGGGCCGGCGGACCGAGGGCCAACGAACTGATACGCCGACGGCCTCACGGATGACGGCCCAGCGCCGTGTCCGGCGCGTTGAGAGCGCCCACGAGGTCCGGAATGCTGTTATGGAGTGATTACTTAGTGTGACAACGGAGGTTAGAGGATGAAACACCACCTGGCGAGCGTGAGCCTGCTCGCCGCGATCGCCGCACCCGCTGTCGGATGGCCACTCGCCTGGGCCGATCCGGTCCCCTCGGTCTCCATCTCCCTCGACGACGGAGCGAGGGAGACCACGCCCGGCGCGGAGAACACCTACACACTCCGTCTCAGCAACCAGGGAGGCGACCGGTTGAAGCGCGTCCTCCTGGTGCAGTCCCTGCCACCGTCGATGACCTTCGTGAAGGCCGACGCCGGAGGGCATGTGGAGCAGGGCAAGGTGGCGTGGACGGTGAACGTCCCGCCGGAGAAGGACACGATCGTCCACGTGAGCGCCCGGGTGGGCGCGGTGGCCGGCGCGGCGGTGCAGAACCTGGCGACGACGGCCTGCGCTCGCAGGAGCGCCACCGGCCCCGTACTCGCCTGTGCCACGGACATCAACACCGTGGCCCCACCGAAGGAGACGGCCGCCTGGGTCCTGCCCGTCTCGCTGGCCGCCGCCGTCGCCGCCGGGCTGGCGACCGCCGCGCTCCTGTTCCGCCGCGGTCGCCGGGGCCGACCGATCTGATCCGGCGCGACGAGCGCCCGGCCAAGGTCCGCGCCGGCCTCTACGCCGACCACGGCCCGTACCCGGCTAGGTTCTCCCTGGCCGGGTACGCAGCCGCAGGGCCAGCCCGAGGCCGGAGAGCAGGAGTCCCACCAGGGCCGGCCCGAGCGGCGGACCAGTGAACGGCAACGAGGGGCCGGCCGACACCTCGCGAGGCCCACGGGGGAGACAGGGGACCGAGAAGGATCGCCCCCGGCCCGGCACGCACGACGGGTCGGAGACCGGCTCCGGCACCCGCGCGGGCGCCGGTTTCCGATCCCGGCCGGGAACCGGAACCGGCGCGGACACAGAACCGGGAACGGAATCCGACTCGGGAACCGACGCCGGCCCGGAGTCCGACTCGGGAACCGGCACCGACGCGGAGTCCGACCCGGGTACCCGCGTCGGCGCGGAATCCGCCCCGGAAAGCGGCACCGGCCCGGAGTCCGACTCGGGCGCGGGTGCCGAGCCGGGAGCCGGAACCGGCGCCGAGTCCGCCTCGCGATCCTCGGGCCCGAGCGTCCCGGTGCCCGTCGTCCTCTGTACGGCGACCCGCTGCGCGCAGCCGAGCCCCGTACCGGGGACGGGCGCGGCACGCCTCGCGGACCACGGCACCGGGTCCGGGCAGTTCGTCCCACCCCCGAGGGCCTGGACGGCGCTGTCCAGCACCCCGTCCCCGGTGGCGGAAGTACCGACGGTCACGCTGTAGGTGACCGTGACCGTCTCGCCCACCCGAATGTCCCCGGCCCAGTTCAGCTTCGGCGCGCCGTACGAGAGGGTGCCGCTCGTGGCCCGCGCGTCGCCGTTGTAGACCGCGTCGTCGAGGACCCTGGAGAGTTCCCCGGTGAGTGTGGCACCGGGATAGGTGGCGTTGCCGACGTTGCCGACGGTGATCGTGTAGGCGACCGTCTGGCCGGGGTCGGCGGTCTCGCTGTCTGCGGTCATGAGGACGTACAGCAGCGGCAGGCCGATCCCGCCGAGGTTTCCGCAGGCGCGATCGGCCGACCCGGCCTCGCAGTTGGAGCCCTCGGGCCCGACCAGTTCGCCGGAGAGACGTAGGTCCCCCGCCGGGGGGTCGTTCACCGTGACGCCGTAGGTGACCGTCACCGTCTGCCCGGCGGCCACGTCGCCGGTCCAGGCCACCCTGGGTTCGGCGAAGGAGACCGTGCCCGACGTGGCCGACTGGTCGTGGCCGAAGCTCGCGTCGTCGAGCAGCCCCGACAGGTCATCGGTGAAGGTGAGGCCCGGGTAGGCGATGTCACCGGTGTTGCGCACCTCGACGGTGTAGGTGACCTTCTGGCCGGGTTTCGCGAGGACGGGCGAGGCCGTCTTGGTGATCTTGATCTCCGGCTTTCCCACCCTCGCCGTACGACTCTCGCCGCCAAAGGCCCCTCGCGCGCTTCGCCTCCCCGCCACGGACGCGGGAGCCCGCCTTCCGGTCACGAACACGGGAGCCCGCCTCCCCGTGAACACGGGAGCCCGCCTTCCCGTCACGGACGCGGGCGAAGACACCCCGTTCTCCTTCCCCGCGGATACGGACGAGGGTTCCCTCTTCTTCCTCGCGACCCGCACGTTCTTCTCCACGACCCGCACGGCCGAGGACTTCCCGTCCATCGTCGTCCGGGGAACCGGGGCCTCCGCCCGGACGGACGGCGAGGACACCTCCGCCACCCCGGTCCGGGAGGCGGCGAGAGTGAGCGACGGCGTCACGAGCACCGCGAGCGCGACACTCCACGCGGCGAATCCACCGATCCCCCGCGGGGAAGACCTCCCGCGGGGAGACCACCGCTCGGAGAACCGCCGTTCAGGAACCCGCCGTTCGGAAACGCGACGCGACCAGGTACCGGTACGTGCCACCAGAGCCCCTTGCTGATCCTTGTCCACGATCTCACCGGGGGGTCAAGATCAACCAACTCGGGAGGGGATACCCGGACTGGCCGGATCTCATCGGCGCCGATGGCAAACATCCGCCCCGCCGATCCCCAAGCCGGTTGTCGAGTCCGTACAGGAGACCGCGAAGCGGTAACAGCGGATCTTTGGCACCGGTCATGACATGGCAGACGTTTCCCCTCACACCTTTCGCCGATATTTGTCATGAGACATCACCTTTATTGGCATTTACCAGGCGAGCACGCCTCCCCTCTTCCCCGCGATACGCGTCACGCGCCCCCGCCCGTCGTGGCATGATGGGCCCTCCGAGGTCTTGAAATGATTTTCATAATCAGATTGGATCGTTGTTGTGAGGGTGGCATTCGTCGGTAAGGGCGGCAGCGGCAAAACGACCCTGTCGGCGCTGTTCGCGAGATACGTGGCGAGCCGGAGCGGTCCCGTGGTCGCCGTCGACGCCGACATCAACCAGCACCTGGGCATGGCACTGGGGCTGGCCGAGAGTGCGCTGCCCAGGCCGATGGGCTCGCACCTGACCGAGATCAAGGAATACCTGCGGGGCGACAATCCCCGCATCTCCTCGGCCGCCGCGATGGTCAAGACCACCCCGCCGGGCTCCGGCTCGCGGCTGCTCCGACTCGACGAGGACGACCCGATCCACACCGGATTCTCCGTCGTCACGCCGGAGGGGCCCCGGCTGATGGTCACCGGGCCGTTCAGCGAGGACGACCTGGGGGTGGCGTGTTACCACTCCAAGGTCGGCGCCGTGGAGCTCTACCTCAACCACCTGCTCGACGGTGCGGGCGAGTACGTCGTGGTCGACATGACGGCCGGGGCCGACTCCTTCGCCTCGGGGCTTTTCACCCGTTTCGACATGACCTTCCTGGTGGCCGAGCCGACCCGCCAGGGCGTGAGCGTCTACCGGCAGTACCGCGACTACGCCGCCGACTACGGCGTGCCGATCGCGGTGGTGGGCAACAAGATCCACGGCCCCGGGGACGTGGCCTTCCTCCGCGATCAGGTCGGCGACGACCTGCTGGTCTGCCTGGAGCACTCCTCGGCGATCCGCGCGATGGAGCAGGGCCGCCCCTTCACTCTCCAAGACCTCGAACCGGCCAACTCCCAAGCCCTGGGCACGCTTCTCGACCGTCTCGACAGCCAGGAGAAAGACTGGTTCCGCTTCGGACGCCAGGCGGTGCAGTTCCACCTCCGCAACGCGACGGCCTGGGCGAACAGGGCGACGGGCGAGGATCTGGCGGCCCAGATCGACCCCGGCTTCGTCTTCGGGCCCACACGAGTGTCGCTCTCCCGCTAGGTGGAGCGATCGGTAGGCCCGACCTAGTGTCTGATGAATCCCCTTCTGTGAGGAGAACGCAGCATGTCGCTGACCGTTTCGAACGATCTTCTCGACCAGGCCAAGGCCGGTGAGGTGGACGACGCGGCATTCGTCACCTGTGTCAGAGACTCCCTTCCTTACGCCTGGTCGCTCATCAGCGGCCTGGTCAAGGAGCGCGAGGACACCGGTGCCGAATTCGCCGACAACACGGTGCCCCCGCCGGACGAGGCCGCTCGCGGCCAACTCCTGCGCGCTCTCGCCAGCGACGCCATGCGCGGCGCCCTGGAGCGCCACTTCGGGGTGAGACTCGCCTTCCAGAACTGCCACCGGGTCGCCGTCTTCGACCCGACCGCCACCGGCGCCCACGCGGAGTTCGTCACCGCCAGGTCACAGATCCTCAACCAGTCGCCCGAGCTCGTCGACTGCTGACGGCCTCGTTCCGAGGCGGACCGCCTTCCCCGGTCTCGTCCCGGCCTCCGGACCGGTTTCATCGCGTCCGGCCGGCCCCGGCCGGACGTCACCGGGCGGGCCGGAGGCCCCATATAAAGGGGCGTCTATCCGAAAAGCCCGAGTTGGCCCTCTCCGGCCAGCGGGTTGCGATGCCTCTTGAGGTGGCGCCACCGGGGAAGGTCGTCCAGATAGGACCAGGAAAGGCGGTGATGCTCCGTAGGGCCGAGGGAGGCGAGCGCCGCCTGGTGAACCGGCGAGGGGTATCCCGCGTTGTCGGCGAACCCGTACTCCTCGAAACCGAGTGAGGCCATGTAGGTGTCCCGCCGGACCTTGGCGATCACGGAGGCCGCGGCCACGGAGACGCAGGAGAGGTCGCCCTTGACCTCGCACCTGACCGGCCAGGGCGCTCCCAGATAGTCATGCTTCCCGTCCAGAACGACCACGTCGGGACGGACGGGAAGCCCGGCCAGCGCCCTCCTCGCCGCCCTGCGCAGGGCCTCGGTCATCCCGAGTTCGTCGATCTCCTCGTGGGACGCCTCGCCGTACCCGATACCGGCCGCCCAGGCGGTGATCTCGGAGACCATGGCGGAGCGGCGGGCGGGGGTGAGCAGTTTCGAGTCGGTGAGTCCGGCGGGCGGTTCCGACAGGTCGGTGACCACGGCGCAGACCGCCACCGGACCGGCCCAGGCTCCGCGCCCGACCTCGTCCACCCCGGCGACCAGTTTGGAACCGCCGTCGTTCAGCAACCGCTCAAGGGCGTAGGTGGGAGGCACGTGCCGACGTTACCGGGACGCGAGCCTCCGGGAGCCGTCTCGCTCGAACACCACCCTCATCAGACACCGTCCTGATCGGGACCCACCTTCGAGCGTCACACCAGCCGAGCCCTCGGAGTCCGGTCAGGCATCACCTCCGAACCTCACACCCGCCCGGGCCTTCGAAGTCCGGTCAGGTATCACCTCCAAGCCTCACAGCCGCCCGGGCCTTCGAAGCCCGGTCAGGCATCACCTCCAAGCCTCACACCGGACAGACCTTCGGAGTCCGGACCCTCCCTGGACGCCGGCTCGACCCCCTCCAGGTCGGCGGCGAGGAGTCGCGCGGCGACGTGGACGGCCCTGAGGGTGACGGACACCGCGGGGCGGTGGACGCTGGACGATCGAGCCACGGCGTACACGACCCGGCCGACCGACGGACCGGGAAACCGGCGGACGGCGATGCCGCGGACCCCCGCGGCCAGCGCCAGGGCGGGGACGGCCGCGATGCCGATGCCCTTGGCGACGAGGCCGATGATCGTTCCCAGCCCTTCGAACTCCCAGGTCACCGGCCGGTGCCCACCGACGTCGGCCATCAGCCTGTCCACCGCCAGCCGGGAGGGCTCACCGTCCGGAGTGGCCATCCAGGGCTCGTCGCGCAGATCCCACAGGTCGACGGGGACATCGGGGGAGGCGAGCCTGTGCCTGCGCGGCACCACGAGCACCAGCGGGTCGCGCAGCAGCGGGAAGACCCGCATCGTGTCGGGCTCGCGCATCCGGCCGTACCAGTCGTCGACCAGGGCGATGTCCACCTCGCCCGACTGCACCTCGCGCATGCCGCGTCCCGAGCGGGCCTGTCCCATCCGCAGGGTGAGCTCGTCGTGCCGTCGCAGCGTCCTGGCGAGCGCGGGCGCGAAGGCCACCGCCGCGGTCGGGAAGGCGGTCACGGTGACCCGCCCCGACGGGGTCGCGGCCTGTGCCGACAGGTCCGACTCCGCGCTCTCCACCATGGCCAGGATGCGCTCGGCGTGCTCGACCAGGCGGCGCCCCGCGTCGGTCAGCTCCGCGCTCCTCGCGGTCCTGTCGATGAGCACGGCTCCCGCCTGGCGCTCCAGCGCCGCGAGTTGCTGCGAGACCGCCGAAGGACTGTAGCCCAGGGAGGCCGCGGTGGCCGCGATGCTGCCACGACGGGCGAACTCACAGATCAGCGCGAGCCTGCGTAAATCAAGCATCAGTTTTCCTTACGCCCACCCACGACAACCGAAGCTTGTCCTGATGCCGTCCATCCCAGCAGGCTTGAAGACGTTCCACAACGTTCCACAGACGACCACGACGTACCGCTGCGTTCTGCCGCGCTCTGTCGCGCTCCGTAGCGTTTTCGTGGTGTTCCGCGACGAGGTAAGGACCCCGCGATGAGCGTCACCCTTTCCGCCACCCTGGCGGCCAACGAGGACATCGAACGAAGACGGCGCGCAGGTGAGCGCGTGCTGCACCTGGCCTTCGGTGAGGCGGGCCTGCCCGTTCATCCGGCCCTGCGCGAGCGGCTGATCGCGGCGTCCGGCCTCAACGGGTACGGACCGGTCGCCGGCGCGCCCGCGCTGCGCGAGGCGGCCGCCGGTTACTGGTCACGGCGTCACCTGCCCACCGATCCCGACCTGGTGGTCTGTGGTCCGGGAAGCAAGCCCCTGCTGTACGGCCTGCTGCTGGCGATCGGCGGCGACATCGTGCTGCCGATGCCGAGCTGGGTCAGCTACGCCGCCCAGACCGAGCTGGTCGGAGCGCGTTCCCTGCTCGTTCCGACGCCCCACGGCGAGGGTGGGGTGCCGGACCCCGAGCGTGTGGCCGCGGCGGTGAGGCGCGCCCGCGCCCAGGGGCGCGACGTGCGCTCGCTGCTGGTCACGCTTCCCGACAACCCCGCCGGCACGCTGGCCAAGGCGTCCACGATCCGGCGGATCGCCGAGGTCGCCCGCGAGCTCGATCTGACGATCGTCTCCGACGAGATCTACCGCGACCTGGTCCACTCCCCGGCCACCGCTTTCCTCAGCCCGGCCGACGTCGCCCCCGAGCGGACCGTGATCACCAGTGGGCTCAGCAAGAGCCTCGCCCTGGGCGGTTGGCGGATCGGCGTGGCCCGCCTCCCGTCGCCGCTGCTGCGCGACCGGCTCCTCGCGGTGGCGAGCGAGATCTGGTCCAGTCCCGCCGCGCCGGTCCAGCAGGCGGCGGCGTACGCCTACACCGAGCCGCCGGAGCTCGTCGATCGGGTGGACCGGAGCCGTGAGCTGCACGGCGCGGTGGCGCGGGCGGTGTACGAGCGGTTCGTCCGCGCGGGGGTGCGGGTGGACGCGCCTCAGGGCGGTTTCTACCTCTACCCCGACTTCACCGGGCTCGACTTCGCCTCCTCCGCCGACCTGGCCGCGTACCTGCTCGACCGGCACGGTGTCGGCGTGCTTCCCGGCCACGCCTTCGGTGACGACCCCGAAGCCCTGCGGGTGCGGGTGGCGACGAGCCTCCTGTACGGCGAGACGACGTCGCTGCGGCTCGCCGCGCTCGACGCCGCGGACCCCCTGGAGTTGCCCTGGATCTCGGCTTCGCTGGATGATCTGAGCGAGGCGCTGACCGCCCTGCGCGCGACGCGTCAGGCATCCCGCTCCCACGTGCGTCTCCCGCTCGTCACGGCTCCCGCGACGGGGTGATCGCACCCCGTCGCGGGAAGGTTCCCGCGACGGGTTCTCCACGAGGTTTCAGCGGCTCCCACCTGCGATTTCTCCGTGGAGAGGCCCACCCGTCACGGACGTCCCCCGATGCTCACCAAGATGTCTCGCACTGTTTGGCATCAGGCGTGGTGAGGAGCCCCCATGATGTGCTCATGCCCGCTTTCGTCACCCTGTCCGGGCGCCTCGTGCGCCTGGAACCGCTCAGCCTCGCGGTCGTCGACGACCTCGTCGCCGCGGCGAGTGAAGACCGTTCCACCTATACCTTCACTCGTGTCCCCAATGGCCGGGACGAGATGGTCTCCTATGTGGAGGCCGCTCTGGCTGAGCAGGCGGAGGGCCGCACGATGCCCTTCGCCATCCGGTGGCTTCACACCGATCGCGTGGTCGGTGCCACCCGTCTCATGCACCTGGAGTACTGGCAGGGGCCCATGCCCTGGCCGCCGGGCGCTCGTGGGGCGGTGGGCGATGTCCCGTCCGTGGCGGACATCGGTTACACCTGGCTCTCCGCCTCCGCGCAGGGAACCGGTATCAACCGCGAGAGCAAGTATCTGATGCTCTCCCTCGCCTTCGAGACCTGGCAGGTCCACCGCATAACCCTCAAGGCCGACATACGGAACGTACGCTCCCGGGCCGCCATCGAAGCCCTCGGCGCACACCTCGACGGTGTGCGGCGGGCGGAGAGCCGAGGCGCCGACGACACGGTCCGAGATACCGCGTACTACTCGATCTTGAGCGCGGAATGGCCGGTCGTCCGAGAACGGATGCACGCGCGGATGGGCCTCGCCCAGGCCGCGTGAGACGGACGCCTGACAGGTGCGGGAATACGAGGAGAACGGTTGACCGAAAAGGCCATATTTATATAACCAGAGCAAGACATTGCAAATAGCACTTTGATCACTTAAAGGAACAAAAGGCCCGCCCGAATTTTCGGGCGGGCCTGGTGTTCGTCCGGTGCCGTACGCGAGTCGCGGCTCACATGATCACCGGGTCGAGCGGAGATCGCGGGCGGAGGAGGACACTGGTATATGGATACCACCGGTACGGGCTACCGGATGGGTTCGCCGAAGACCTCTGGGTCACTCCTCGTCGTCGGAGTCGACCTCGTAGATGTAGTTCCACTTACCGCACAGCGTCTTCTTGGCCTGGTGCCTGTCCCAGTAGCAGACCCTGACCTGCAGGTTGTCGACCTCGTCCGCGACGTAGTGGAAGTTCTGGTAGCCGCTGGTGCCGCACTTGCGCGCCCAGGTGTAATCCTCGTCGCCGTCGTGGTTCTCGAACTTGAACTGGGCGTAGCCGCAGAGCCGGCTCGGCGAGTACTTGTCGTAGAGCCTGCCCTGGACGTGGAGGCGGTCGGCCCCGTCGACCCACACGCTCCCCCTCGCCTTGGCGCGGGAGTCGTCGTAGTACTTGGAGTAGTAGTAGCCCCAGGGCTCCGCGTCGTAGCCGCTTGAGGCGGTGAGAGTGGCGGAGGCGGAGGCGGGGGAGGCGAGGGCGGGAACGCCGATCGCGACAACGGCGGTGGCGGCGGCGAGACCGAGAAGTTTGCTGATCGAGCGGCGCATGATGGTTCTCTCCTTGAGGGGTGCGGCTCCTTTCTTTCTTCAGGAGCCATGGCTCATTGATAGGCGCGCATGCCTGCATCGCACTTACAGAGCCTTTATCCATGCCTGCAATCCGCTGACATGTCGGGCACGGCCGCCCCCGTATGGGGCCATGCCCGACAGCGCCAAGCATCCGCCGCAGGGCTCAACGGCCGATTGACGTGCAATCAACGTCCCGGCGAACAACCAACCCTCCGCCTACGAGGGAAGCGACGGAGGATCTATCATTTGGCCATAAAACTTTCCTTTGGGCGGAGATTCGGGAAATGGCTGTTCAGGGCAGCGGAGACGGACTGCGGTTCGCCGTGCTCGGTCCTGTCCAGGCATGGCGCGACGGCTCCGAGCTCGATCTGGGCACCCCACTGCAACGTTCCATCCTGGCGATGCTCCTGCTCAGGGAGGGTCGGGCGATCACTCCGGCCGAGATGATCGACGCGATCTGGGGAGACGACGCCCCGCCCCGCGCGCTCGGCGCCCTGCGCACCTACGTCTCCCGGCTGCGCACGGTGCTGGAGCCCGGCAGGTCCCCGCGCACCCGTCCCGAGCTGCTCACCTCCGTCGGCAGAGGCTACGCGCTGCGGCTGAACGACAACTCCTTCGACCTGCTCCTCTTCGAACGCGGTGTCCAGGAGGCCGAGGCGGCGCGCCGCGAGGGCGCCCTGGCCCGGGCCGCGGAGAGCCTGCGTGCGAGTCTGGCGCTGTACACCGGCGATCCGCTCGCCGGAGCCGTCGGCCCGTACGCCGAGCACCAGCGCGGACGGCTCGCCGAGCGCCGGATGAGCGTGCTCGAGGTCCTGATGGACCTCGACCTGGAGCTGGGCAGGCACGCCGACGTGCTGTCCGAGCTGATCGCGCTCACCGCCGACCACCCGCTGCGCGAGCGGCTCCGAGCCCAGCTGATGCTCGCCTACCACCGGTGCGGGCGCAGCGCGGAGGCGCTCGCGGCCTTCGCCGACACCCGCGCCACGCTGATCGAGGAGCTGGGCATCGAGCCGGGCTCCGACCTGACGAGCATGCACCAGCGCATCCTCACCGGTGACCCGGCCCTCACGCCGACCCGACCCGTCCCCGCCGGAGCCGACGAGGTCACAGCACCGTCCGCGCAGGAAACCCCCGAGCCGGATCCGGAGCCCGCGAGGGCGACGGCGACGGCGACGCCCCCGGAGCTGCCGCGACCGGCGCAGCTGCCCGCCGCCGTGAACGACTTCACCGGCCGCCGCCAGATCATCGCGCGGCTCCGCGCGCTGCTGTCGTCCGGTGGCGGCTCCGAGGGTGTGCCGGTGGCGGCCATCTCCGGTATCGGCGGCGTGGGCAAGACGGCCCTCGCCGTGCACGTCGCCCACGCGATGCACGACCTGTTCCCCGACGGTCAGCTCTACGCCGACCTGCGCGGATACGGCGAGGAACCGACCGCGCCCGAGTCGGTGCTCGCGGCCTTCCTGCGCGGGCTCGGCCTGCCCGCCGACGCCATCCCCGACGGCCTGGCCGAGCGGTCCGCGCTGTTCCGCTCGCTCCTCGCCGACCGGCGGATGCTCGTGCTGCTCGACAACGCCCGCGACGCCGACCAGGTGAGCGAGTTGCTCCCCGGCTCCGCCGGGTGCGCGGCGATCGTGACCAGCCGGGGCAAGCTCGCCGACCTGGCCTCGGCCAGGCTGATCGACCTGGACGTCATGGAGCCGGAGGAGGCCCTCGCGCTGTTCGGCATCGTCGCCGGCGTGGAGAGGGTGGAGGCCGAGCGCGCCGCCACCATGGACGTGGTCGCCGCCTGCGGCTTCCTGCCGCTCGCGGTGCGGATCGTGGCGGCGCGCCTCGCGGCCAGACCGTCCTGGACGGTCGCCTCCCTGGTGCCCCGGCTCGCCGACGAGCGCCGCCGCCTGGACGAGATGCGCGTGGGCAACCTCGCGGTGGAGTCGACCTTCGCCCTCGGGTACGGCCAGCTCACCCCCGCCCAGGCCCGCGCGTTCCGGCTGCTCTCCCTGCCGGGAGGCCCGGACATCTCGATCGGGGCCGCCGCCGGGTTGCTCGCGCTGGACCCGATGGACACCGAGGACCTCCTTGAGTCCCTGGTGGACGCCAGCCTGCTCGAAGCCCCGGCCCCCGGCCGCTACCGCTTCCACGACCTGCTCAAACTCTTCGCCCGCCGCGTCGCGGAACGGACCGAGAACGCGGCCGAGGAGAGCTGCGCCGCGGGCGAGACGAGGCGGGGCGAGCGGCGCGGAACCGGTGTGAGCGTGACCGTCGGCGGGGAGAGCGAGGCGGCGCTGCGCCGGCTGCTCGACTTCTACCTGGCGTCCGCGCGCTCGGCGCACCGCCTCGCCTACGAGGGCAGCACGATGGCCGACCTGCTGGGAGTCACGGGGACCGGTCACGTCTTCGCCTCCGCCGACGAGGCGGTGGCCTGGCTGTCGGTGGAGGCGGAGTCGCTGTTCGCGTCGATCGCCCAGGTGACCTGCGCGGACGAGGCCGACGAGCTGCTGCCGGGGGCCGACCTGCTGCTCGCGATGGAGCCGCTGCTGGAGTCGGGGAGCCACGCCCGCGAGTTCGAGGGCCGGACGAGGGAGATGCTGGCCGTCGCGCGGCGGCTCGGCGCCGTCTCCAGCGAGCTGCGCTGCCGCTACGTGCTCGGGCGGGTGCTGTTCGGCGCGAACCGGCTCGCCGAGGCGGAGGAGGAGTTCCGTACGGCGCTGGAGCTGTCGGCCGGAGGCGACCGCATCGTCACCGGCGAGACGCTCAACGCGCTCGCCGTCGTGGCCGGGCGTCGGCGCCGCCACGCGGAGGCCCTGGCCTGGTTCGACTCGGCGCGCGAGGCGTTCAGAGAGGTCGGGGCACGGGGCGGGGAGGCGCTGACGCTCAGTTACTCCGCCCGCGACCACCTGTTCCTGAAGCAGCCGAAGGAGGCGATCGCCGCCGCCGAGCAGGGGCTCGCCCTGTTCATCGAGATGGGCTCCAGCGCGGGCACCGCGAGGGCCCGCTACCACCTGGGGATGATCCTGTCGCGGGTCGGCCGGCTGAACGAGGCCGTCCACCACCACGCCGAGTGCCTCGCCTTCTTCAGGGCCAGCAAGCAACGGGTCTGGGAACAGCGGGTCTGCTCCCGGCTCGCCGAGACGTTCATCAACGCGGGCCGTTTCACCGACGCGGCCCGTCACGCGGAGCAGGCACTCACCGTGAGCCGGGAGATCGGTCACCCGTACGGCGAGGCGCAGGCCCTGTCGGTGTTAGGCACCGCGCTCAACGGGCTCGGCGAGGTCGAGCGCGGCCGGGGCTGCCTCGAACGCGCCTACGACCTGTTCGGCAGGCTCGGAGCACCTGAGGCCGAGGATCTGCGTCTTCTGCTGGAGCGCGACCAGGTCGACAGCTGATCCCAGGCCGTCGTACAGGTCGTCGTCGAGACGCGTCATCCAGACGTGGTTGATCACCGGCGTTCCCCTCGCAGTCGGACCCCGTGTTTCGGGGCGGGTGTGGAGGTCCGGCCGGCCGTCTGACCCGGGCGACGCGTAGGGGGCCCGGTCATCCGGTGCGTCGCCCGCGGGTCGGCCGCCTCACTGTGACGGTCGGCCGGACGTGGCACGGACCCTTCACCCCCCGGGTCCGTGCCCCACGGCCAGAGCTTCGCCCACGGCGTTTGCCATCCGATTGACAAGTGATAGCGACGATATCCACAGGCTGTGGACAGTCACCCTGTGGATATGTGGAAAAACCCCTCCGCGATCAGCGGGCGAAGAGCCGCGGGGGCCTTTGTCCGCAGGTCATCGTGGTCCTCGCCGGTCAGTTCCGCGATCGCGGCGAGCAGCGGATCCAGTGGATAATCACCGTCGCAGACCCCCGCGAGCGCGGCTTCCACGGTCCCGACCACAGCCCTGCGACGCAGCCCCCCGCTTTGCCTGAGAACGATCCGCGCCGGGTCCTCCGCACCCGGCGGGCCGATCCTCTCCTCCAGCACCCCCTCGGCCACCACAAGCCTGGAGCCGAGCAACTCGGCGTCACTCAGCCGGTGCGCTGCGGCGATCGCACCGAGCACCTCGTCCACATATCCACCGACCGGCAGTTCCACCGGCCCCCCGTACTCCTCCACCCGCACGACAGGATCGAGACTCCCGGAGTCGTTCAGCGTGATCCAGCCGAAGCCGATCCCGGTGACGTTCGCGGCCTCGAACCAGCCGAGCCAGTTATCGTAGAGTTCGCGGTAGCGCGGGGTGCCCTGCTCCGCGGCGTCCCTCAGCCACAGCTCGACGTACTCGGCGGGATCCTGGACGTCACGCTGCACCACCCAGCCGTCACAACCGGTCCCGGTGAGCCAGCCGCCCACCCGGTCGCGCCAGTCCTCCCCGTCGACGTGCAGCCAGTTCGCCAGCAGGTGGCAGGTGCCGCCGGGCGCGAGGTGACGAGGCACGCCCCGTACGAGATCACGGCAGAAGCCGTCGGCGTGGAAGCCCGACTCGCGGTAGGTGAACCGGCCGGCAGGGGAGATCACGAACGGCGGGTTGGAGACGACCAGGTCGAAGTGGTCCCCCTCGACGGGGTCGAACAGGGAGCCCAGCCGGACGTCGACGTCGACGATCCCGGACAGCGCCCAGCTGAGACGGGCCAGCTCCAGCGCGCGCGGGTTGACATCGGTGGCCGTGATCTCCTCCGCCCTGCCGGCTAGGTGGAGGACCTGCACCCCGCACCCGGTCCCCAGGTCCAGGGCACGCCCGACGGGACGGCGGGAGGCGAGCTGGGCGAGGTTCGCCGAGGCGCCGCCCGCGCCGACGACGTGGTACGGGCTCAGGGCCGGGTCTCCCGGCCTCACCTTGCGGTCGGAGACGACGTAGCCGCCGGGGGCGTCGGCGGCGGTGTCCCAGGGCTGCAGGTGGACCGCAGAGGTGACCCGGTCGCCCTCGACGGTCACCAGGCCCGCGACGGCCAGTTCCTCCACGGGCAGGGCCGTCGGCACCCGTCTCGCCTCCACGGGGACGCCGAGCCACCACAGCCGGATCAGGGTGGCGAGCGGGTCACCTTCCGCGGTGGCGCGCAGGGCGGGCACCGTCTCCTCGCGGGAGAGCGCGGTGGCGGCGACGCCGCCGAGACGCTCGCGGACGCCGTCGATGGTGTAGCCGGTGTCGAGCAGAAGCCCTCTGAGCCGGCCAGGCAGATCGTTCACGGGGCAATCCTCGCATCGGGCACGCCCGAACGCTCCCGGTGATGAGACTGTTACCCACCGAGGTAAGCGTTCTGCAAGCGGACTTCAAGCGATAAGCGGTACTTCTTGGTAGCCGCACCACACGCTTCAAAGGATCCTTGATGTTGATCCCCTGCTTCGCCTGCGAGACCCGTTTCCACCCCGACGAATACTTCCGCGCCTGCCACGACTACCACCGTGGCAAGGACCTGGTCGCATGGACCTGCCCGCGGTGCGGCAATCGGGATGAGTTACGGGTCTTTCCCGGAGAGCTGGGGTTCGGCTACGCCCGGCGTGGCGGGTTCGACGTGTCCGACCGGGTGCTGGTGCCCGGCCTGCGGCGCCGACGTCAGGACCTTCGGCTGGACATCTCACTGGACGAGGACGTCTGGCGGGTGTCGACGCGGACGCGTCAACTGGTGGGGGCGCGCTGATACCGCTCCGGCCCGGAAAAGCCCCCGTGATCCGGGCCGGAGTATCGGCGGCGCCACGACCTCAGGGGTTTCGCTGCCTCAGGCTCTGCCAGGCCGCGTCACAGAGGCCGCTGATCTCGTCGGGGGTGGGCTGGTGCGCGCCGGCGAACCACAGGCGGCACATCTCGGTGGCCGGCCCCAGCCAGAGCACGTAGCACATCGTCGGGTGAACGGGCTGGAGCAGGCCGTCCTTCATGTGCGGACGCCACCACTCGGAGACCTTCCTGAAGAACGCCCTGCGCGACTCCGACACCTCGGTGCCGCCCGGCTCGTCGCGCCTGGGCGGCCGCTCGCTGATGAGCAGGTGCGCCCGCTCGCGGTGCTCGCCGCTCCAGGACATGTGCATGGCGACGATGGCCTCGATGCCTCCCCGAGCGCTCTCGTGACGCTGGAGTTCGGCGAGGAACGCCTCCTGGTACATGTGCAGGGTCTCCGCGTACAGGACGCCGAAGACGTGTTCCTTGCTGGCGAAGTGGTGGTAGAAACTGCCGACGCTGACGCCGCTCTCCTCGCGGAGGCTCGCCAGGGTGGTGGCCGAGACACCGTCCTGGCTGAATCGGCGGAGAGCCCCCTCGACGATCCTGGTGCGGCCGTCGCGTCCGTTCTTGGCGGTCTTCACGGATCCATGGTGAGGCAACAGAACCTTGTTCCGCAAACTGCCCGGAAACCGGCTTGGACCATGTCGATCATACCGCCCGCCCTCGGGGCCGCGTCGTCGTCCCGGCGCCCGGCCACCCGTGCTCCCATACCTCCCGACCAGGGGCCTCCGTCCGGCGAATCCCGGTGGGGCCGGCACGGGAATCGGCCGTAAGAGTTCGGCGCCGCCGTCACCGTCGAGCCCGAACACCCCGCTCACATGGGAATCGGCCGTAAGAGTTCGGCGCCGAACCCGTTCGGCGAACCCCGGGACGACCCGCGCGAGGACCGGCCAGGGGTGGCGTTCAACGGAGAACCTGTGCGGTCACCTCGACCATGCCGGAGGAGGCACGCATGGTCGCCTCCGGCCACATCCCGCGGACCATGGACAGGACCTCGCGGTTGTCCCCGAGCACGTCCATCCCCACCGTCACGGCACCCCTCGCCTCCGCGCGGCGCATCAGGGTCCGGATGAGCCGGGAGCCGATCCCCATCCCCTGCCACTCGTCGCTCACCACCACGGCGATCTCGACGTCGACCTCCTCGCCCCGACAACTCATCGCGTGCCCGACGAGCACGTTCCCCCGCACGGCGAGCAGGGCGTCGCGCCGCTCGTCCACCGCGAGCAGCGTCCTGACGAAGCTCGCACTCGGGCGGCTCATCCCGGCGAAGAACCTCAGCGCCCGCGTGCGCGGCGACAGCCCTCCGAGGAAGCGGCGGATCCCCTCCTCGTCGCCCGGCCGCGCGGGCCGGATCTCCACGGCGGCCTCCGACAGCGCCGCGACGTCCCCCGAGGCCGCCCCGACACTTCCGGACACGTCCCCGGATGCGGCCGTGCCCGCTCCGGCCTCCCATGTGACGTGCCCGGATGCGGCGAGGATGCCCTCGGCCCCCTGGGTGACGTTCCCGCACACGACCGGGATGCCGGCGGACCCCGGTACGCCACCCGCCGGCACCAGCTGAGTTCGCATCATGAACTCAGACTCTCGCAGCACACCTGAGTATGTCAACTAGACTTAGACCCACGTTGGAGGTGGTGCGATGGCGACTTACGATTCGCACATGAATGCGGCGACTCCCGGCGACCTGCCCCTGCGGATGGACAACTGCTCCATCGAACGTGCCCTGGGCGTCGTCGGCGAGAAGTGGACGTTCCTGGTGCTGCGTGAGGCGTTCGGCGGCGTTCGGCGCTTCGCCGACATGCAGGCCGCCACGGGAGCGCCCAGGCAGGTGCTCAGCGCCCGGCTGACCCGGCTGGTGGAGGAAGGGCTGCTGCGCAAGGTCCCCTACCGCGAGCCCGGCCAGCGGCAGCGCGACGAATACCGGCTGACCCAGATGGGGCTCGACCTCTATCCGACTTTGATGGCCCTGATGTGGTGGGGCGACCGGTATCTCAGCGACGCCGCGGGACCGCCGCTGCGCATCACCCACCGCGACTGCGGCGCCCTGGTCGAACAGCACTTCCGGTGCGCGGAAGGGCACGAGGTGTCCGGCCCGAGAGAGGTCACTCCGGTGCCCGGTCCCGGAGCGCGCCTTCGCGCTACAGCCCCCGCGTCTCCGGACCCGGCGCCGAAGCCTCCGCAGGCCACGTCCCCCGCGTCGTCTCCAGCCTCCGCAGGCAGTGCCTGAAGCTGAGCACCGAGACCAGCGCCACACCGCCGAGCAGCACCGCGACCGCGGAGGTGCGCACCAGGAGATAGGTCTCCAGGGTCTGGCTGAGCAGCAGCCACAGGCTCAGCGCACCGTTCAGCAGTTGCGCGCAGCCCCACAGCACCGACTGCGACACGAAGAAGCGGCGCATCCGAGGATGCTCCATCACCTGGTCGGGCAGCGGCACGAGGTCGGCCACCACCCGCCGGATCAGCGGCCTCCGCAGCGGCGCGGTGAGCAGAAAACCCATGCTCACGCAGAACACTCCGAGGCAGGGCTGCAGGAAGAACACGATGGGATTGCCCGTCGCCAGCGTCAGTGCCACCCTCACGGTGATCGTGCCCGCCGCCAGCAGCAGCGTGCCGGGGGCCTCACCGCCCTTCACCAGTCGCCAGGCGACGCCGCCGTAGACCCACGCCGCCGCCACCGCCAGCGCGCCGTTCGCGTTGGTGAAGACCAACGCGACGTAGAAGACGAGAACGGGAAGGATCATGCTCTCGAACACCCTGGGGACGGCGTGCCGCAGCAGGACCCCGATGCGGGGGAGTACGAGCGGAGCCGGGGGGGCGGGCATGAGCACGGTCATCAGGGGCGGGCTCCGGAGGTGATGGAACATCCCGAGGGGAAAACTCAGACGACCGTATGCGATGCCCGAAGTGTCCGGTGAGCTTTCCTGACATCCGAGGATCAGGCGGTCCCGGGAACTTTACTACGCCCCAAGGCGTATCCGGCTATCCCCGGAGGCCCACTCGGAGGACAGTCGGAGGGCAGGGCGATGCCCCCGGTGCCTACTCTTGATGACGTGTACCGGTTCCTGCTGACTCCCCGATGGCTCGCTCTCCACGTGGTGGTGCTGCTGGTCATCCCCGCTTTCGTGCTGCTCGGCCAGTGGCAGTTCGGGCGTTTCGAGGAGAGATCCACCAGCAGCCACCAGATCACCGGCAACCTCGCCGCCGCCCCCGTCGCCGTGGAAGAGCTCACCTCACCCGGCGGCACTGTCTCCACGCAGGACAAATACCGCACCGTCCTGGCCAAGGGGACGTACGACGCCGGCGCCCAGCTCCTGGTCCGGCGCCGCGTCCAGGACAAGGCGGTCGGCTTCTACGTGCTGACCCCGCTGGTCACGGCGGACGGCACCGGCGTGCTGGTGAACCGTGGCTGGGTCAGGGCGGGCAGCACCGCCGACGCCCTCCCCGAGGTCCCCGCGCCCTCCTCGGGTGAGGTGACTGTCACCGGCAGGCTACGTCCCACCGAGACCGAGGAGACCTCCGGCATCCGCGACCGGACGGGCCTGCCCGCGGGGCAGGTCCTGCTGATCAACACCGAGGCGATCGGACGCGGCCTGCCGTACCGGCTCCTCGGCGGCTACGTCGACCTGATCGAGCAGTCGCCCGCGGCCGCCGTCGCTCCCGCGCCCGTCCCCGCGCCGGACGTCGGCGAGGGGGGCGGCCTCAACCTGGCCTACGGCGTGCAGTGGTGGTTGTTCATCGGGGTCGCGATCGGCGGCTGGGCCCTGCTGATCCGCAGGGAGGCCGCCGACCTCAAGGCGGCCGCGACGACACCCGGCGAACCCGGGCCGGGCGAGCCTGGAGACGGAGAACCCGGAGACGGAGAACCCGGGCCGAACGCACCCTCCAGGTCCGCAGCGCCCTCAGCGCCCTCAGTGTCCCCGGTGTCCCCGGTGTCCCCGGGGCCTTCAGGAAGGTCCTCCGCGCCCGGCGACTCCTCCGACGAGCCCTCCTCGCCCGGCGACTCCGCAGAGTCCGCCGAGCCCGCTGCGTCCTCCCCGTCCGGCGAATCCACCGAGTCCGCCGTGTCCTCCCCGTCCGGCGAGTCCGCCGACCTCCGCGCCTAGTTTCCGACGAGGGTCAGCAGACAGCCGAAGGCCGACACCAGGCCGAGGGAGAGCAGACCGACTCCGATCGCCAGCAGGAAGCCCCGGCCGCCGCCCAGCCGCTCGCGCGGCGCGAGACGTCGCCCGGCCGCGAACCAGAGCGGGCGGGGTTCGAGCAGCAGGAACAGGAGCGCGCCCACTTTACGATCACGCGTTCACCATCGACAGGCCGAAAAGGAGCGCCACCGCGATCACGAACCCGCGTGTCCCGTCGATCCTGGCCGGCGCGGGCAGCGCCTCGTACGGAGCCCGCCACAGGGGTCTCGGCTCCAGCAGGACGTAGAGCAGCGAGCCGCCGGTGAGAAACATCCAGAACCACGCCCAGCGGCTGGCGTAGCGGGGGTTCGGCCGGGCCAGCATGAGCAGCCAGGCCAGGATCTCCGCCGCCACCGCCACCGGGGCGAACGGCTCCCACCACCGTCCGTAGGCGGGCGAGCCCGCCAGTGCCCTGAAGCCGTCGGTGCGCACGATCTCCACCGAGGGATCGGCGATGGCGCGCACCTGGGCCATGAAAGCCTCCTGGCGGCGTTCCAGGGCCTCGGGGACGAGGCGGGTGGTCTGGGGATCCCAGACGTCGTCCGGCTGGTCGAAACGGGCCTGACTCCAGGAGAGCGGCCCGTGCGACCAGGTCAGCGTGCCGTAGGCGGGCCAGTTGCCGTCGTAGACGATCTTCGTCACCTCGCCCGCCCGCAGGTCCGCCAGGAGTTCGACCGCGGGTCGCAGGGGAGGGGCCTGGTTGATGTGGACGATCACCGTGGAGAGCGCGAGCACGAACAGCAGCGCCACCCGCGCGACGTACGGGATGTCGTCCCGTGCCGGAATCACCACTCGCATCCCCGCCCCCATCGGCCCCCATCAGGCGAGGCCCGCCGCTGCATAGACTAAACGGCGGGTCGGGCTCGCGCGGGTGTACGACTCCCGCCATGCGGCGGGGACGTGCGGGGTTCTCGCCCACGAACCTTAAATATGGACAAAAAGAGCATTTTTCCCTCAAGTATCAACTTATGAAAAATCCTGATACTGGGGCGATCTCTGGGTAGGCGCACCCCCGGGCCCGCCACGGGCGGCACCCTTCCGGCGGGCCCGTCCCGGGGCCGCCCTCCACCCCCCTCGGGTGGTCCCGGGCCGCGACACAGGACACCACGGAAGGTGGCCGCGCGGGACGACCGGGGAGGCGCCGCGCGGGACGGTCGGGAGGCACCGTGAAAACGGTCGCGTCGAGTGTCGCGGAAGGCAGTTACGGAGCGTCATAAAAGGCGTGATGGGGACATCGCAGAAGACGTCACGAGAGACAGAGATACCAAGCGGAGACCTTGCGGCTTGATGAGTGTTATTCCAGCGGAATACGGTTGACCGTGTGACTACGCCGCTGCTCCCCGATCCCGAGCCAAGGCGGCGGGACTATGTGATCATTTCAGCCGACGACCACCTGATCGAGCCGCCCGACATGTTCGACGACCGGCTGCCGGAGAAATACGCCGACCTGGCGCCCAAGGTGGTCGAGACCGACTCAGGTCACCAGGTCTGGCGTTACGGCGGGGCCACCTACCCCTGCGCCGGGCTCGACGTGGGCGCCGGCCTGCCCCGCGAGCAGTGGACGCTCGATCCTGTGCGGTTCGAGCACATGCGTCCCGGCTGCCACGACGTCGAGGCCCGGATCGAGGACATGGACCGTGCCGGTGTCTGGGCCGCGCTGTGCTTCCCCGGCATGCTGGCCGGGCAGTCCGGCATGGTCTTCGCCAAGACCCGCGACCAGGAGCTGGGCCTGTCGGTCCTGCGTGCGTGGAACGACTGGCACGTGGAGGTCTGGGCCGGCACCTACCCGGAACGGATCATCGCCCTGCAGCTGCCCTGGCTGACCGACCCCGAGGTGGCCGCCAAGGAGATCCGCGACAACGCCGCGCGCGGTTTCAAGGCGGTGCTCTTCCCCGAGTTCCCCACCCGGCTGCGCCTGCCGTCCATCCACAGCGACCACTGGGACCCGTTCTTCCAGGCGTGCGAGGAGACGGGCACCGTCGTCTGCCTGCACGCCGGTGCCGGTTCCTGGGCTCCGGTCCCCTCTCCGGACACGCCGATCGAGGCGATCACCACCCTGATGCCCGCGAGCGCCATGTTCGCCTGCGCCGACTGGCTCTGGTCGGGCATCCCGCTGCGCTTCCCCGCGTTGCGGATCCTGATCGTGGAGGGCGGCGTGGGCTGGCTGCCGATGCTGGCCGAACGGGCCGACTACGCGCTCGACCACCCCGTGGCGGGGGAGGCCTCGTGGGAGGGCGGCCTGAAGCCCAGCGAGGTGCTGCGGAGAAACTTCTTCTTCGGCACGCTCAACGACCATGCCCTGTCGGGGGTTCGGCTCGCCGTCGGGCTGGAGCACGTGCTGCTGGAGAGCGGCTACCCGCACTCCGACTCCACCTGGCCCGACACCCAGCAGGCCATCGCGACGAACCTGGGCAGCCTGCCGCCCGCCGACATCGCCCGGGTGGCCTACGGCAACGCCGCCCGCCTGTTCGGCCACCCGCTGCCCTCACGTGCCTGGCTCAGGATGGAACAGATCTGATCCCCTCGCGTCCGATCCCCTCGCGCTCCCAGTCGACGTAGCGCCCGCCCTCACCGAGCAGGGAGCCCATCAGCCACAGGAAGACGCCGAAGTCGTCGGCCACCCCGACGAGGACCAGGAAATCGGGGACGAGGTCGACCGGCGAGATGATGTAGAGAACGCCGAGACCCATCATGGCCAGCTTGCCCTTGGTCATGCCGGGATACCGCCCGTTCATGACCGCGCCGATCATCCTGGGGAGGGCGCGGAGACGGGTGCCGAGACCGGGCGAACCCGGCTTCGTCACCTCTCTGTATGCCCGCCACGTCTGCGCCGCGCGCGCCACCTTCGCCATGGAATCCTCCTCGGAACCACGTTCGTCTGGCTGCGTACTACCCCGCCGCCTCACGATATAACGTGTGATTTCCCCCTTGGGTTCCCGGACACTCTTGGCTTCCCGGACACTCTTGGCTTCCCGAACGGCGGACAGGACGGTCAGCGCATCGCCGTGTGCAGGAAGGGCCGTTCCTCCTCGATCTGGGCGGCCACCCGGACGAGCAGGTCCTCCCGCCCCGCGGCGGCGACCAGTTGGACCCCCACCGGCAGGCCGTCCGCCGTGCGGTGCAGCGGCAGGGAGATCGCGGGCTGTCCGGTGGCGTTGACGGGCGAGGTGAACGACACCGCGCGGTTGGTGCGGCCCCGCGAGGTGCTGACGTCGTCGGCGGGCAGTCGGCCGAGGCGGAAGGGCGCCACCCCCAGGGAGGGCATGAGCAGCAGGTCGTGCGACTCCCACCAGGCGGCCATCCGCCGCCTGAACCCGTCGATCCAGTCGCGCGAGGTCACGTAGCCGACCGCGTCGAGCTTCCTGCCCGCCGCCCCCAGGATCCGGTTGCGCTCCTCCAGTTCGTCGAACTCGACGGGCCTGCCGCGCCAGCGCCCGATGTCCTCCAGGTCGGCGGCCACGTGGGCGGCGACGATCGTGCCGAAGTGCGTGGCGAAGCCTTCCTCGGCGAGCGCGGAGGGTCCTCCCGGCTCGACGTCGTGACCCAGCGCCTCCAGCAACCCGGCGGCCTCGGTGACCGCGGCCACCAGGTCCGGCTCCGAAGGGACGTCTCCGTCCGGGTGCTCGGCGAGGAAACCGATCCGCAGCCGCCCGGGATCCGCCCCGACCTCCTCGGCGAGCGGACGTCTCCAGGCGGGCGCGCCGTACGGGTCGCCCGGCATCGTCCCGGCGATCACGTCGAGGGTCGCCGCGCTGTCCCGCACCGTACGGCAGAGCAGGCCCGCGGACGAGAAACCGGCCCAGGGCTCACCCGCGGACGGGCCGGAGCTCACCCTGCCCCTGCCGGGTTTCAACCCGACCAGCCCGCACATGCTCGCCGGGATCCGGATCGACCCGCCGCCGTCGCTCGCCGTGGCGACCGCGACCATGCCCGACGCCACCGCCGCGGCGGACCCGCCGCTCGATCCTCCGCTGCTGTAACGAAGGTCGTACGGATTGCGGGTGGGGCCGAACGCCACCGGCTCGGTGGTGATCGCGGTGCCGAACTCGGAGGTGTTGGTCCGTCCCAGGATCGTGAACCCCGCCTGGCGCAGCCTGGTCACCGCGTACCCCTCGCGCTCGGCGAAGATCCCGTCGAGGGTGCGCGATCCCGCGCGGTACGGCTCCCCGGCCATGCTCCAGCCCAGGTCCTTCAGCAGCGTCGGCACGCCCGCGAAGGGGGCCTCGGGATCGACCTCGCCCACCTCGGCCAGGGCCCGTTCGAACCTGCGGTGGACGACGGCGTTGATCGCGCCGTCGCACGCCTCGATCCGCGCGATCGCCGCCTCGGCGAGCTCCCTCGGGGAGATCTCCCCTTTCCGCACGGCTTGCGCCTGCCCGAGGGCGTCGAGCTTCAACAGGTCGTACAAAGGGTCACTCCTCGACGGGGGCCAGATCTCGTACGGCCTGGGCGATCGGGACCCCACCCCCGGGAATGGGGGCGAGGATCGGGGTGTCCAGGCCGTTGCGCACATACTCCCGGATCCGGCTCCGGCACGTGGCCGCGTCGCCGTGCACGATGAGATCGTCCACGACCTCGTCGGGGATGGCCTTGAGCGCCGCCTGCCGGTCTCCGGCCGCCCATGCCTCGTGCATCGGCCGCAGCACCTCGCCGCGCCCCAGCCAGTCGTGGAAGGCGGCGTAGACCGGGACGGTCAAATAGCTCGCGAGCATCCAGCGCCCGAGTTCGCGCGCCTTCTCCGCGTCCTCGCCGACGCACACGAACAGCCTGGCGATGAGCTCGGTCTCCGGGCCGACCTCGGCCCGCACCTTCCGCACGTCCTCGGGCGAGAGCCAGTTGGTGATCGCGCCGTCGGCCTCCTCGGCGGCCAGACGCAGCATGCGGGGGCGGAGCGCGGCGAGCACGATCTTCGGCGGAATCTTGGGGGCGCGCTCCAGCTTGAAGCCCTTGACCTCGAACGTCTCGTACCGCTCGCTGATCTTCTCGCCCGCGAGGGCTCCGCGCAGGAAGCGCAGGGTGTCTCTGGTCCTGGCGAACGGCTTGACGAACTCCCCGGCGTTCCAGCGTTCCACGATGGCCGGCGAGGAGGCCCCGATGCCCAGGACGAAGCGTTCGGGGGCGAGGTCGGCGAGCGTGGCGGCGGACATGGCGAGCAGGCCGGGCCCCCGGGTGGAGACCGGGACGATCGCGCTGCCGAGCCGCATCCCCGGGGCCCACTCCGAGGCCATCGCGAGGGGTACGAAGCCGTCGACACCGTTGACCTCGGCGGACCAGGCGTCGGTGTAGCCGAGTCCGGGAAGCTCGGCGATCAGGTCCTTGGAGGCGGCGAGCGAACGGTCGTAGAAGGGAATCGTCATACCCCAGCGTGGGCCTGTGGTCATCGTGCCGCCTCCGTGTTCTGCGATCGCAGCCGGGAACCCTCCCTCGAAACGATATTCCGAGGGAGAATCCGGCCCGATCCGGGTGCCGTCAGTGGCCTCGACCGTACCAACCAGACGGTATGTGACCAAAAGAATGATCCACACCGACCGGCCACTTAACACCCCATCACTTTCCGTATGATGTTAGAAACCTTGGGTGACGAAACATCGGCGGATGAGCCGGCGACGGGGCCTGCTCAGTGTGGCGGCCCTCGCGAGCTGCATGACGATTCCCGTGCTGATCGGAACGCACCCCAGTTGGGCGAAAGACGGGACGGGATCGCCCGTCCCGCGAGACGCCCCGCATCTCCGGATGTCGCACGCGGCCCTGAGCCCGACCTCCGGCCGATCTCCGCTCCCCGAGCCAGGGCCGTTCTCCTCGCCCCTCCCTCCATCCGGCCTTCCACCCGGCCCTGACCGTCGACCGCAGCCGGAAACCGGGCGCTCGACCGCTCCGCACCCCGCGCCGAAGCCCGAACCGGACTATCCGACCGCGCCACCGCCGAGGCTCGACGTCAGGGAACCCCCCTGGTGGCACTGGTGGCACTGGTGGGAGCCGAAGCCGGATCACCCGGCGGACATACCGGCCAAGCCGAAACCCGAGCCGGAGCCGAAACCAGCGCCCGAGCCGGAGCCCGAACCGAAACCCGAGCCGACGCCAGTGCCCACACCGGAGCCCACGCCGGAGCCCACGCCGGAGCGGCCGACCCCCACCGCGTCCTCTTCACCCATCTCCGAACCCTCCCCGCCCCCCAGGCCCCGGCCTCTCCCCGTTTCCGCCCCCGAGACGGTCGTCACACCGACGCCGAGTCGCACCCCTCGGCCCAGGGCGACGCCCTCCGGTGCGCCTCCCCTCCTGCGGCAACGACTGGTGCTCGATCGCTACACCGAGCGGCGCAAGGGAACCGACAGGAAGCTGGTCCTCCTGGTGATGTTCACCGGGGTGATCTCGGTCAGCGCGGTCACCGCGCTCAACCGCAGGGGGCGCGGATAAGCCCGGCCGGTGGCCGGACCCGCAGGCGATGCAGCCCACCGTGGGAGATCCACACGATGTCCCCGACGCTCGCCCTCACGGTGAAGCCCACCATGGGAGATCCACGCGGTGTCCCCGGCGCCCGCCCGAGGCGGGCCCGCACGTACGTGAAGCCCGCCGGCGAGAGATCCACCGGCGGGCTTCCGCGCCGTCGTCAGCGCCGCATCCGCACCGGGCCGGATCCGCGCCGAGCAGCGACCGGACCGGACACGTTCGTACCGGACAACGGCCCACGGCCGGACCGGTGACGGGAAAGAGGTGACGGGAAAGAAGGGCTACGGCTGCGCGGGGAAGTGGCCGTCGATCTGGTCGTACTGTCGCTGCGCGCTTTTGAACGCGTCGGGGTCGACGGCACCGAGCCCGCTGAACGGGTGGCTGATCAGGATGATGAAGCACACGCCGATGACGACCACGGCCACCCGGACCAGGTCGGCGATGATCGACGAGGCCGTGGGCCGCACCCCGAGGGTCCAGGGCAGCGCGATCACCAGGAGGCCGGAGAGGATCATCGAGATCACGAAGATGCTCTCCAGACTGGCACTCGCGTCGTCACCTCGTATCACGCGGGCGTGGGAGACCTCGGAGATCCGGTCGAGCGTGTCCTGCTGGAGGTTCTTGCTCTCGTCGCCGATCGGACGGAGCCTGAGCACCGTGGCCCGCATGTCCGCGAGGGTCTGCCCGGGGATCGGGGACATCTCGCTGTCGGCCATGAGCGGCCAGTCGAGGGCGATGCTCTGCGCGGTGTACTGCCGGATCTGGGAGCGGACGGGGGCCGCCTCGGGGATGGGCGCCACCGACCAGTACATCTCGGTGAGGCTCTCGGCCTCGGCCTGGACGTCGGCCTCCGACACCGAGAGCGCGTCCCGGCACAGGACCGCGGCGTAGGCCAGCACCAGCAGGTAGACGGCGAGGGCGAGGTTGGCGGAGAAGTCGACGGACGACGCGCCGTGCTCGCCGTCGTCGTACCCCTTTCTCCTGAGGACCCGGAACGCGATCAGCGCGATCGCGACGGACACCACCACCAGCACGGCTACCCAGCCCATGAGACTCCCTTGAAGCGGTCATCGAATAAGCTACTCAGGGTAATCAGATCGATACCGTTGTTCATGGAGTTCCATGGAGTTCCTATGGAGTTCAGCGCGGTTTCGTGAAGTCCTGGGGGGCCTCAGAGAGTTTCGTGGGATTCATTCGCGAAGTTCGTGAACCCCCGCGATGAAGTCACGGGCGACCCCGCGCAGTCCGGGCAGGTGCGAGAGCCCCACCAGGCGGTCCACCAGCGGGACGGTGAGCTCGATGAGCCGGTGTGTCCGTCGGCACCCCTCCGACTCGTCGTGCACCCAGAACAGGACGACGCCCATCGACATCAGCCAAAGAAGCTCGGGAAGCTCGGTCCGCAGCTCGCTGTCCATCCGGTCGGAGGACCCTTCCACGACCCGCCGATAGATCGCGATCGACGCGTCCCGGGAGGGTGAGGACTCGGCGCTGAACGGGTTGAGCGGGTTGTTCGGCTCGGCCGCGTGCTTGAAGAACTTCACCGCGAACTCGTGGTACGGCTCGGACACCCGTACCCACTCCCGCAACACCCCCGCCAGCCGCGCGGCGAACCGGTGCTCGGTGGCCAGTAGTTTCTCGCACGCGGCCTCGTGCTCGGCCTGGGCCCGGTCGTAGTACGCCTGGACCAGGATCTCCTTCGAGGCGAAGTAGTAGTAGGCGTTGCCCACCGAGACCCCGGCCTCGGCGGCGATGGCCCGCATGGTGGTCGCCTCGTATCCACGTTCGCGAAAAAGCCGCAGGGCCGTCTCCACGATGACCTCACGGGTCCTGTCCGATCCACGGGTTCTCGGGGTCGGCTCGGTCATAGGGCGCTCGTCACCTATCGATTGGAGCTGGGAGAACGTGCTCATCCGGTCTTTCTCCACTGGACGAACCCTAGATCATCCGTCCCGCACCGCCGGGGATGAGCCCAGGGAACGACCTTAGGCGCGCCACATTGCCCCCGCCACTCATATCCGTGATTGCTCCGTCACTCTCGCCGTCGCGCCACCCCGTCCCCGTCCGGCGCGCTCCCCGCCAAGGACGTGATAGTGGCGCCATGCACGACAAATACGGATATGTCACTTATCGCCGAAAACGCCGTCTCAGCAGGTCATCGAGCTGCCCGATCATTCCCACTACCGGGCAAAAATCACTCTTCGTGAGGGATCATCCGGGTTCGGGGGTGGGATTGATCCTTTTGGCGGAAGGGCTCCCGCGACAAGGGATACATAAATGGGGACATGTCCCTGTAGGCAGCGGGCTGCCCGGTTCACCACCGGAGCACTGCTCGCTCTGCAACTGTCTTTCATCGCATCGGCCCCGCACCACAGCGCGACCGCGGAGAGCGGGAACGCGTCGGCCGACGCGGCGATCGTGAGCCGGCCCGTCGCGGCCGGCCCGGCGGAGGTACGCCGGTCCACGATCATCGGAGTGTACGACATCGCCACCCTGGAAACCTCCCGGCGCTACCTCCGGGAACTGTGTCATTCGATCGCCGTTCAACGCGGCCGGGAGCCCACGGCCCCCCTCTGGCCCGAGGAGGCCACTCCCGCGGACGCACCGCCCCGGCCCTCCGGAACCACCGCACGAACACGCACCGCCGCCCTGACAGGCGCGGCCGGGAGACAGACGCCCCCCCGGACCGAGGAAGCCACCCTCCGGAACGGAGGAAAGACCCCGGTGGAGGCCGAAGAGAACGCGCGGACACCGGTCGCGGCCGCTTCTGAGGAGCAGGTTTCCGCCGTCCTCGAAAAGCCGTCCGAGGCGAGGCCCGCCCAGCGGCAACAGGCGCAAAAGGCCCAGCAGCCCATACGGCTCCAGCAGACGGACGCCAAGCGGCTCCTGCGAGAAGCGGGCCTGACCTGGTTCTCCTCGGGTAAGTGCGCGAACCGCAACGGACCGCACTGCACCTCGCTGGAGGCCGTACGATCCGCGACCGTCTCCAGCGCCATCGAGCTGAAGCGCCGCAGCGGTTGCCCCCTCGTCGTCACCGGCGGCACCGAGGTGGGCCACGCCCCTGGCCCCTACAGCCACTACGAGGGCTACAAGCTCGACATAAAGCCCAACGCGTGCATCAACCGCTACATCACGAAGAACTACCCACTACAGGGCGTGCGAGGTGACGGAGCCCGCCTGTACGGCCAGTCGGCGACCTCGGGGCCCCTATTCGCCCGCGAGGCGGACCACTGGGACATTCTCTTCCGCTGATGGAGGTCACCGGGTCAGCTGATCGGGCAGACTCGGTGCCTGGTAGCCGCCGGTGAGTGAGCACCTTCATCCGCTGGACCGATGTTCGAGTCCCGAGGTCAGGGGCCTTGATCACTGATGGGATGTCTGACCGGAATTCCACTCGACCGGGCCGTTCAACCAGGCTGTCACCGGTATCCGTGCCGGATCCGGGGTTTCACCGAGCCTGCGCTCCCGTCGGCCGGGCCACCGCCGCTCCTGACCCGCGCCGGCCCGGCGGATCCCGCCGGTCCTCGATCCGCGACCGTACGGATCCCACCGATCCCGCGGCCACGCGGATTCCGCCGGTCCGCAGGATCACCGACGACTCACCGCCGCGCGGGATCCCGTCGCCCGAGGCCCGAGCCTTCAGGACCGCGAAGGCCGTACGGCGGCGTGACGTCGCAGGGCAATAGGCCCCCGCCCCCGACGCCGTATACGCCGCGGAAAGGGGGGCGCCCCATCCGGGGGTGTAGGGCCCGTCGAACACGGGGAGCGTGGTGGGGTTTTTT